>JAHHHZ010000020.1 GCA_019359095.1 Pleurocapsa minor HA4230-MV1
TGGTTGAGCATCTCTCTTTAAATGTTTGAGAATTTGTAATTCTACATCCATTGCTCTATCTGGCTTTTAGCTACTTATAGTTTTGATTCTTTTATTTTAATTCTCGGAGAGTGACATAAGAGGGATATGGTGATCAAAAGTAATTATTAAGGTCTAAATAGAGATCGCCTGTTATTAAAATCGCGATGAAAAATAAGTATTCAAAATTTATCAATCGCTTTCATCCCCTAGCTTGGCTAATTATTCTTACTTTCGCGCTCGTAATTTTTTTGGAGTATAGTACACCACCAGAGTATGTTTTTGGTTATTTGTATACGGGTACTATTTTGCTGGCTAATTATGGTTTAGGAAAAAAAAATATTTGGCAGATTACTTTAGCTGCGATCGCTTTAACAATCTTTAACTTATTTTTTCCTAACTTTGAACCCCACAGTCCTGCTACTATTGCTAATAGATTAATCACAGTAATAGCTTTAGCGGTAACAGGTTGGTTAAGTATTCGCAATCGTGATTATGAAGAAGCTGTTAATCGTTCCCAAGCTCAACTACGCACTCAAAAACAATTAGCTATTTTACGAGAAGATTTTGTTTCTACTTTAACTCACGATCTTAAAACTCCCTTATTGGGAGCGATTGAAACTATTAAAGCCTTTGAAAATGGTCAATTTGGCGCAATTACCCCCACCCAAGCCAAAGTTTTAACCATGATGAGCAATTCCCACCGCTCCAGCTTAGAATTAGTGCAGACTTTACTGGATGTTTATCGTAACGATACAGAAGGAATTCAACTCAAAAACGAAGCTGTAGACTTAAGTGCGATCGCATCACTAGTAATTAGTAATCTGATCGATCTAGCTACAGCTCGTCAAGTTTACCTTGTTTTGACTTACGGCGAGTCCAATTTTCGTTCTCGTTTTATGGTTAATGGTGATGCTTTGCAACTCCAACGAGTTTTTAATAATTTAATCATTAATGGCATTAATCATTCACCTCGTAATGGCAAAGTAGAAGTGCAATTAGTTAGCGATGGTAAGTTTCATATGATCAAGGTTATTGATGGAGGTAGAGGAATTACCACAACAGAATTGCCTTATCTATTTGAACGTTTTTATCAAGGAGGAAGCGATACACAACCAGCTAGTTTTTCTGCTCGTGCTTCGACTGGTTCTGGTTTAGGATTATATTTAGCTAGACAAATTATTAATGCCCATAAAGGTACAATTTGGGCAGAAAACCATTTACCTCAAGGTGCTATGTTTTGTTTTCGTTTACCAGCTATTTCCGAATAATAAATTTCTGAACGTGGAGTGGTTAATTATTGGAAATTGTAACCAAAAGATTTCTTTTACGAGACTTTATTCAAGAAGATGAACCTTTATTTTTCGCATATCGTGCCGATCCACGATCCGCTGAATTCTGTGCGCCAGAGAAATTAACGCCTAGCTATACACGGGAACTTCTAATCTTGTTTCACCAATGGGCAATTGAACAGCCTCGTCGCAACTATCAACTGGCGATCGCTAGCCGTCAAACTTCAGAGTTAATTGGCTGTTGTGGTTTGCGCCTTAAAGATTATAATTCGACCATAGCAGAATTTGGGATTGAATTAGCTCCTCAGTTTTGGAGTCGTTACGCATATGCGATTGAAGTTGGGCAAGCTGTGATTGAGTTTGGATTTAGAAATCTGGGTTTACAAGAGATTCGAGGTGTTACCATCAGTGCTAATATGCGTGTGGCACGTTTAGCGCAGCGTTATGGATTTATCCCAATTGGTAAGCATTCTAGTCCAGATTGGATGCTGGCGAGAGGATGGAGTCAAACTGAATGGCAACTTAAAAAAGAATGGTGGGAAAAAATATTTTATTAAAATTCTCTAAGGACTATTTGTAAGTGAAATAATTAGCTATGTTTTTTAACTTTTAATTTTTAATTTTTGACTTTTCCATGAATAATCTCCGCGTTTTGCTAGTAGAAGATGACGAACTATTTCGCCTCGGACTTGTAGTTAGATTACAACAGGAAAAAGGAATAGAAATTTTAGCAGAAGCGAACGATGGAGAAATGGCGGTTGAATTAACCAATCAATATTTACCTGATGTAGTTTTACTCGATGTTGGCTTACCAGGAATAGGCGGTGTAGAAGCTTGTCGTCAAATTAAACAATTACATCCTCAGATTCCCGTTTTAGTTTTAACTTCCCATTTCAAAAAACAACTAATTGAACAATTAATTGCAGCAGGTGCTTCAGGCTACTGTCTCAAAGGAATCGAAGCCGAAACCTTGATTTTAGCCTTACGTTCGGTTGCTACGGGTGCTTCTTGGTGGGATGCAGCCACAACCGCAGAAATTCGCTCTGCGTTTAAACCTACGCCAGTTCAAGAGGCTAAAGAAAACAATCCTTTGACTAGTAGAGAAACAGAAATTTTAGCTTTAATTGCAGCAGGAAAAAGCAATAATCAAATTGCTCAACAACTACATATTACTATCGGTACAGTTAGAGTTCACGTCCATGCGATCTTGCAAAAATTAGAAGTACGCGATCGCACTTCTGCTGCTATTATGGCAATTCAACAAAACTTAGTAACTCAAGCAGAATAATTCTTCAATTTGTAGAACTGATGCCCTAGTGTTTGATGCTGTTATGCTGCTTTCTCAAAATAGTTTCTAAAATTAAATAATTGCGATCGCTTACTGTAGCCTGCCAATGGGGTTCAATGATAATGGTGCCGATCTGTTCGACAATAATTGCTGCACCTTTGATACAGTCTTCTGGTTGTAAATCTTCACGGCGATAGATCTTGGCATCATGCCAACTATCAGCAGCAAACAGGGGAACTGATTCGATGGCTGTCGGTGATTCAGTCAATGGGCGAGTACGGGTGATAATTGCTTCTTCAGGTGTATCCATTGCTTGAACTAATTCTACAGAAGCCGATTCAATTACTAATTCCTTACCTGGTTGAATAAAACCGTAGCGAGTTTGATGTTCGGTGGCAAAATCTTGCTCCATGACTGCAAGATGGCTATTAAAGTTAATTGTTAAAGTTGAATCAGTTCCTAGATATTTCAGGTTTACTTTTTTAATTACTGTCGTATCGGGAGTTATATCTGTATCGATCGAGGAGGCAAACAAAGACTCTAGCTGTGGCATAATTTCAGGCTTGAGGATCATTTCTACCGACTCTACTTTAGTAGTACTGATATCTGCCAAACCAATACCATAGGCAGAAAGTACCCCTGCATAGGGATGAATCAAGATTTTACTCATGCCCAAGTTATCTGCAACTAAACAGGCTACCTGCGCCCCCGCACCTCCAAAGCAGCAAAGGACATAGCGGGTGACATCATAACCCCGTTGTAGACTAATCTTTTTAATCGCATTTGCCATGTTAGCTACAGCGATCGCCATAAAGCCAGAAGCAACCTGTTCGGGTGTAAGATTATTACCCGTAGCAGTATTAATTGTTGCTGTGAGTTCGGTAAATTTTTGCAGCACGATTTCTCGATCTAAAGGCTGATTGGCATCTTGACCAAAGACAGCAGGAAAGTATTGAGGCTGAATCTTACCCAACATGACATTAGCATCGGTGATAGTTAACGCTCCGCCACGGCGATAGCAGGCAGGGCCAGGGTTTGAACCACCTGATTCGGGGCCAACACGGTAGCTTGCACCATCAAAAGCCAGAATTGAGCCACCTCCCGCTGCGATAGTATGAATAGCTAGTACAGGAACTCGCATTCGCGCCCCAGCAATCTCTGAATCTAATTTTCGTTCGTATTCTCCTGCATAGTGGGCTACATCCGTACTTGTTCCCCCCATGTCGAAGGTGACAATACGCTTAAAACCTGCTCGCTGACTAGTTTGGACTGCTCCGACAATACCCCCTGCTGGGCCACTGAGAATGCTATCTTTACCTTGAAAATCGTTAGCAGAGACTAAACCACCATCGGATTTCATAAACATCAATTGAGTATCGGGTAGCCGATCGGTAATGCGGTCAATATAACGACGTAAAATCGGTGTTAGATAAGCATCAACGACAGTGGTATCTCCTCGACTTACCAGTTTCATTAACGGGCTAACTTGATGAGAGATGGAGATCTGAGTAAAGCCAATTTCTTCAGCAATCTCGGCTACTTGAAGTTCATGGTTTGGATAGCGATAACCATGCATCAAAACGATCGCACAGCAGTCAATTCCTGTTTCATATACAGCCTGTAGATCTTGTCTAACCTGTTGAGTATCTACAGGCTTTAATTCATTACCCTGAGCATCATATCGAGCATCAATTTCCAGCACGGATTCATACAGCATACTGGGGAGAATGATTTCACGGGCAAAGATATCGGGGCGATTTTGATAGCCAATACGTAGGGCATCTTTAAAACCCTTAGTAATTAATAATACTAGGCGATCGCCTTTTCGTTCCAGTAAGGCATTAGTCGCTACTGTCGTCCCCATTTTGACTACTTCGATTTGCTCTGTGGGAATCGGTTCATCAGAGGCAATGCCCATCATCGTTCTAATTCCTTGAATCGGCGCATCCTGATATTGTTCTGGGTTCTCCGAGAGCAGTTTATGGACAATAATCTGACCTTGTGGAGTTTTTGCCACGATATCGGTAAATGTCCCCCCGCGATCTATATAAAATTGCCATTGCCCAAGAGTCATGATGTATGAAATGTTTTAATGTTGGCTACAGATAGGGAAGTTGGGGAGTTGGGGAGTTGGGGAGTTGGGGAAATAGGGAAATAGGGAAATAGGGAAATAGGGGAGATTAATTTGTATTACTATTTTTGTATTTTCTCTACTTTACTCAGCATAAAGTAGAACTTTAAACTTGAAAAACTTATATTTATTCTCCAACAAAGCCGATTCAATTGGCAGAGGCTAAAATAGCGAAATCTTTACTCTATTTTAAATATTTTAAAATCTATGAAACCGCAACTATTTGCTGTAATTGTTCTGTTAACTACTATTGCTATGCCTGCTCAGGCGGAAAATTTGAGTGATTTAAACCAACTTTTAGGTAGTAAAAAATGTTCTCAATGCGATTTGAGTAATGCTGGATTAGTACAGGCAGATTTAATGGGTTCAGATTTAGCTGGAGCTAATTTGGCAGAAGCTAACTTGAGCCAGGCTAATCTTAAGGGTGCAAATCTTCAAGGAGTGGATCTTTCAGGAGCATCATTGTATGGTGCTAATCTAACGGGTGCTAATTTAGCGGGTGCTAATTTAACAGGTACAGATTTAAGAAATGCCTATGTAGATCGTGCTAACTTAGCGGGGGTAGATCTTGATTCAGCTCATGTAGATGGGATCAAAGGTTTGGCTGCCACGGCTGCTTCTGCCGAGCAGTTCCATCGTTGGGGTGTTCGAGAAGCTGAAAGTGGCAACTATCAAGGTGCGATCGCTAATTATCAAAAAGCGATTAAACTAGATCCTGAATTAGCTCCAGCTTACTTAGGTTTAGCAATCATTCAATATAATTTTGATTATCGAGCAGCAGCCCAGAAAAACACTCAAACAGCGATCGCTCTGTTTAAAAAACAAAAACATGAATTAGGTTTGCAAACCGCGAGTAATTTCCAGCAAAATATGAATCTAGTTCAAGAAGCTGAGAATAATGTAGCTAAAAAGGAAGGAGGACATGGACAAATAGGCAAGTTCATGGGTAGTGTTGGTTCTTTGCTGTTGCAGTTTTTACTATAAATTTAATTAAATAGACTGCGCTGTTGATTAGCTAGCTTTTAGCTCTTAGCTCTTAGCTTTTAGCTTTTAGCTCTTAGCTCTTAGCTTTTAGCTTTTAGCTTTTAGCTCTTGAAAGTTCAACTCATATATTCTACTGAACTAAAAAGCGCAGTAAGATTTAGATCATTTTACGGTAGGTAGATTAGGATCGCTGTAAGCAGGATTGGTAATAAAATCTTCATCGGTGAGACTTTGTAAAAAGGCAATTAAATCAGCAGTTTCGGCTGGGGTAATGGTAAACCCTTTAATAAAACCACTTTTATAGGGACTTGTGCTACCAACTCCAGCCCATTCTCCTTGAGTAATTGTCCTACCACCTGCTTGATAATGAGCGATCGCCTCTGATAAAGTCGCCACGCTACCATCATGCATATAGGGTGCTGTCAGGGCAATATTCCTTAAGCTAGGGGCTTTAAACCGTCCCATATCTTTGGGTTCTTGAGTAATTTCTTTGATACCGATGTTCTGCGGTGGATAACTACCATTACCGTCAATATTGTATAAACCCGTGTTGTGAAATGCTATTTGGGTAAATGCCATATTTTCGTGTTTGGCTGAATCACTGAAATTAATCCCACTATGACAGTGAAAACATTCTGTCCGTTCGCTATTAAAGAGCCTTTCTCCCCGTTTGGCAGCAGCAGAGATGGCGTTTGTTTCCCCTTGATAACGATAGCGATCGTAAGGAGAACGAAAGGATACGAGACTTCTCTGAAAACTAGCGATCGCTTTAGTCAAGTTATCTACATTGACTGGTTGCTCATCAGTAAAAGCCTGGTTAAACATTTGGCGATAGTTGGGATCATTTTGCAGCCACTGAATCATCTGCTGTTCTTGACCCACCATGCCCATTTCAATTGGATGTTCTCCAAAGATGGGAATTAATGCCTGATTTTCTAAGCTAGTGATTAAGGGATTTGCCCAAGTCAACACAGAGTTATAGGCGACATTGCCTAATCCCATAGAGTTGCGAGTATGAGATTCGTTAGTCGAACCTAGGGCTACCTGCTTACCATCAGTAAAAGCTAGAGACTGCTTATGACATGATGCACAGGAATACTTTCCCGTAATTGATAAACGAGGTTCGTAAAATAGATGTCTACCTAATTCGACTTTTTCAGCAGTCATCGGATTATTTTCGGGGACTACTGGTTTTGGTGTCCATTCTGGTAAATTCCAGTTATATTCGCTTGAAGCTGAAGCAGTTAAATGTCCATCCGTCGCCATCGCCTTGCTTAAACCTATTGACAAACAGATAGACAAGACAAAAGCTAGTAACAAGTGGAGAATGCGATCGCCCATATATAGCCGTACAAAGTTAGATGAGAACATTGATCGTAATCGGCTCGGAAATAGGAAATAGGAAGTAGGAAATAGGAAATAGGAAATAGGAAATAGGAAGTAGTATTTCAACAATGTCCTAACGTTTTTACGTATGGCTATAACAGTACTGAATAACTACGAACTAGTAAAATCTACAACACCTTACTTTAAATTTTCCACCAACCATCTATTCTACAAAAAAGAAATATTGCGCTGACTCTCCTGTATTACTGGAAGATAAATTTAGATTTTGCATAATTGGCATACAATCGCTATCTTCAGGAGAAGACATACAGCCATTAGGAGTATTGGCTTGATTGCTCGTTAAGTTGCTTTGAGCTAATAATTCACCTAAGTCAGCAATCACCACATTATCTTCTGGATTGAAATCTTCTAAGACAACCTGAGTACGATTGGGGTTAGCACAGGTAAACAAATTGCTTTGAGCTGAATCAGAACAGCCTGTACTACCCAGGTGAATTAAGTAGGCATTACTATTAATAGCTTCTGAGCTATGAGCAGAGCTATGTTCACCGTGGCTACTCTGATGGGTGGATTGAGTAGTACTATGAGCTTGACTGTGGGTACTCTGTCCATGTGGGAAAATACCTGCTTTACTACTATTTTGGTGGGTACTCTGTTCATTTACCTGAAGATTGCTTTGTCCACTTTGACTGTGACTAGTATTAGCCATGGCATTTTCTGTGGTTAAATCTACGCGCAAGAATTTATAGCCACCCTGCCAATTCCACCACATCGAAGTGAGATTCAAAGGAGACGGCGCGATCGCTGCATCGTCATGGTTTAAATTTTGTGGCACTCCCAAGGTAAACTGAAGACTTTGATAATCCCCTTGAGGTACTGTCCCTACGACAGTGGTGTTTATTTCTGCTGTACCATTATCACAAGCACTCTTTCCGTCTTCAAAATCTAACAAAGCCGTATTTTGATATTGCCATTTACCATCTTGTTGCAGTTTTAAAGGAACAGCATTCCCCTCTCGATCGATTAAAGCAACGTTAGATACATAAAAACGGAAATCTGTAGGGGTGATAGTTGATTTTTCTGTACCCACTCCTTGATAGCTTTTACCACAGACAAATTCCTCTTCTCCCACATAAGCAGCAAAGTTAATCGCGATCTCTTTGGTATCCGCTTGAGCGTGAGTAGCATTATAAGCACCAAAGGCGATCGCTGTGGCGAGTAAGCAAGTTTTTTGATTAAATGCAAATAACATTAATGAACAGAATAAATATTTAGTAATTTAGTAGTTTTTTAAGCTAAGGCGCTTATAGACAGTCTTTAATTCTAGGTAAAAAACATTACCATTGTCCAAAGACAGGCTGTAGAACTTAGTTTTTTAACAGCGATCGCCTATTGCTCAAACTCTGCTACCATTTAATCTGCCAATATCCTTTAGAGGATTGTTCTAACTCTGATTCGGTGAGCCATTCCACTGCTTGATAAGTACCAAATAAGCGATCCCACCAATCTACCCCCAAGCCAAAGTTATGTTCCCATTGATTGTATTTATGATGAACATAATGAACTGGCATCTTCATCCAAACGCATTTAGTCGGATTCTCATGTTGTAACTGATGAGCATAAGCTGAAAAAGCAGCGTACACAACACTTCCAACCACACAGCTGATGCCAACGGGAAGAGAAATAAAGAAAGCCAACATACTTAAAGGAACTACCATTGCATAATCTCTAAACTCCTGTAGCACGCCGTTAGCCGTATTTTCTCGATGGTGTTCGTAGTGAGGCACAATATCTCGTCCAAAGTGCGGGAAGATATGCATCATGCGATGCAGCCAATATTCAACAAAACTGGCGAAAATAAACGCCAACACAAACGCAATAATCAAGATCATAATACCAATTCTTTATAACAATGCACTAAATTAAATTTAACCCCTTTGCGTCTTTGCCCCAACAGCGCGATTATTCAAGGCGAAATGAATTCGCCGAATCTCGCGCTCAAACTAAGCGGGATAAACGTCTTGGCGCGAGATTTAAACTTAAAATATTAAGTGCAACCTCCCTGCAAATCAATTCAGGGAAATACTTACAGCATCAATAAACAGATTTTTTCTTTATATTTTCTTTATATTTGCATTAGAATGGTAGCGATATAGAGAAAAAAATATATGTTCACCAAACCTCAACTGGCGATCGCATTATACAAAAAAGAAAGCAGCAAAGTTCTAAATCAACCAAGAGTAAATCTATCTTTTGGGCTAGAAGAGATTATCCAAATCCGAGAATTAGATAAAAGACATACCCACGCCAACCCTAGAAAAGGTAGGTGTACGATGGAAGGCTGTAACAATCAGGCGACTCATTGGCTAACTCGCAACAATTCAGATTACTGTCAATCAGACATGGTGTGCCATAAAGACGCAACCATTTGGATGCAGGTAAAAGAGTTGATATCTGAATCATTTCTAAGCACAAATTAACTACAGATGATTAGCTTGGTAACTTTCATCTGCCGTCTTTTACTCATCTTGTTCTAATTCGCATTAATCGTGTTAAAACTCGCCGTAAATAGGAAAAATTATGACGAGTTATCAAGTTATGACCTTGAATTTCAGTGCGACTAGGCTGAAGCTGCCATAATTTCTACTAATTCTTTTAAACTGCCTATAGCAGCCTCCAAAAATTCGTCTCTTGTTTTTTCATAAGATTCCAGTAAAATTTCAACTCTGTTCCAATCTTGCTCAGTTTTACTACTTTTAAGGTTAATATCCCAAAGAATATTAATTAATTCCCTAGCTCGTATCACCTGCTCTAAATTATCAATAGCATCAATAATTAAATCGCAGAATAGTTCATTGTCATCACAGTTTGTCACAGTATTTTGCCTCCACACTGGTTAATTTAGAATAATAAAAAACTTTAAAGAGCTATTTGATTGATTAGCCAAAATAATTATTGTCTAAAATTTGTTCTAGCTCAATTGACATATTTCTCGGTATGTAAAACTCTATTTGACATAAGCTGACAGCATCTTGATAGAGTTTTGGATATACTTGTTCCAGATATTTTCTGAGGCAAGGACTGCATTGAATTAATTTTTTGATATCATTGCGAGAATTAGATACCATAGTCTGCCAATACTTATAATTGCGACCTTGTTCTAATTCCCAGTACTGTAATCTAAAGATATTCTCAAGCAATCTTTTTAAATAACTTTCTAGCGATTGCTTTTCTTGTTGACCAATATCATCAATATCAATTTCACTCAGGAGAATTAATAAATGATCCAAGTTCATAAGATTGTCTCGTTTGACTTTGCAAATTTTACTTCTCTAACCTAATCAATAGAAATTGCTCAAAAACTATAGTGAGTTAAGCTTGAGCCTT
This sequence comes from Pleurocapsa minor HA4230-MV1, assembly GCA_019359095.1. NCBI lineage: Bacteria > Bacillati > Cyanobacteriota > Cyanophyceae > Pleurocapsales > Pleurocapsaceae > Pleurocapsa > Pleurocapsa minor. The sequence continues at coordinate 10,448 of JAHHHZ010000020.1, forward strand.
GTAATCGTAAAGCGATCGGATCAGGAGTACTGTAGGAAGCAATTTGTTCCCTACAGTCAACCTCATCGCTCAAAGAATACCAACTGTTAAGCTTTGCCAATCGCCACACAACTAGACAAAAAAACCTGGTTCATCTCGACGTTATAAATCGATACATCCTTCATCCCAATTCTCTTAGCTATCCCGCTCAAATATCCCTTGCGGTAGTCTGAGTTGAACCATTGGTAAGCGATCGGTTCAAAGTTATTTTCCCCATCTGATTCACCATCAGAAAAATTGCTGGTAAAGTCATAATCAAATTCTTGTCCAATTTCTTTCGCGTCAGCAATTGAGATATTAAGCATGTCTATTAATGAATCCATAATAATTAGTCTCTATATCAGAGAGCGAGTAGGTAATAAGGTAGATATTGCGATTTGTTCTTCAATCAACGTATTCCGTGTTCGGCGATCGCTTTAATAAAAGTTTTCTAGCTATAAATACTTAGCGATCGCCTGCTTCTATGCGAGTTTTTTTCTCTAGCTTCATAAATCCTTTATCTAAACTTCATAAGAACTTTATAACCGCAAAAACTGCAAATGCCCAGTAAAAATACGTAAATTTTTGCTTTTTAGTGAAAAAATCTTTAAGCAAAACGTCTGTATAATCACGTACATAAGGTTTTCGCGGTTTGAAAAGAAATAAAAATTAATAGCAAAAAAAACCGCATTTAGTTTTAAATTCGTAATTACTTAGATCGCTGTGGAGAAAATTGAAGAATTAAAAACCTAGAGCAATAATTTTCTTCCTACTTCCTACTTCCTACTTCCTACTTCCTATTTCCTATTTCCTCTAAAGCCTCGATTGTCTGTTGAATTTGAGCCTCAGTATGAAGACAGGTGATAAAAAAGCGTAACCGAGCAGCATCGTAAGGTACAGAGGGATATACCATCGGGTTAACGTTGATTCCTGCTTGATTTAAGAGTTGCGACAAACGTACTGCTTTATGGGGTTCGCCGACGATAATTGGAATTACGGGAGAGTCTTTACTGTAGCCTGTATTAAAGCCTTTGCTTTTTGCTAAATTGAGGCAAAATTTGGCTCTACTTTGAAGTTTAATCGCTCTTTCTGGTTCAGACTTGAGTAATTTAATCGCTGCTAAGGCGGCTGCGGTATTGGCAGGAGACATGCCCACGCTAAAGACAAAACCAGGGGAGGTATATTTAAGATATTCGATCAGTTCACTGCTTCCCGCAATATAGCCACCACAGCTTGCAAAGGATTTACTTAAAGTTCCCATCCACAAATCAACATCCGTTGCTAGCAGATGATAGTGTTCTCTAATTCCCCCGCCAGATAAACCCAGTACGCCGATTGAATGAGCTTCATCAACTAGGAGGAAGGTTTGATAATGCTGTTTTAAAGCAACTATTTCGGATAAGGGAGCAAGATCGCCATCAGTGCTATAAATACCCTCGATCGCAATTAATACCTTCTGATATTTTGTTCTTTCTCGGTTTAAGATTTCTGCTAAAGCCTGAGTGTCATTGTGAGGGAAATCAACGATCGTTGCTCCAGCTAGATTACAGCCTTCTTTAATACTGTTGTGACACAGAGTATCACAGATGATTAGATCCTGTTTGCCGAAGAGATGACCAATAGTGCTAACGTTGGTAGCATGACCACCTACATAAACGATAGCTGCCTCTGTGCCAATCAAATCAGCTATTTCCTGTTCTAATTCCAGATGGATCGGACGTTCTCCAGATAATACTCGACTGGCGGATACTGAAGTTCCATATTCGGCGATCGCTTGTTGGGTGGCAGCGATTACTGTGGGATCTCCCGACATACCGAGATAATTGTAGCTGGAGTAGTTAATTAGTTGGCGTTCGTTAATTTGAATTGTGTCTTGAGCAATGCCTTGATGCAGACTAAAGAAAGGGTTACCCAGTTTTTCTACCCGCTGGAGATCTTGTTTAAGATTGAGATATTCTGGGGTTAGTTTGAATTGGCTGTATTCGGGTTTAATCTCGATTTGCTTGCGAGTTGTTGCTGTAGCAGAAGATTTGACGACAGTTTGGGGTTTCTTGACAGTAGGAATTTTAGTTGTCACCTGCTGCGGGGAGCGATCGATAGTTGTTAAAGTAGTTGCTAAAACATTTCCGTCTAATAATTCTTGAGCAATATATGCTGTTAGTAATTCGACGTTGGGATAGTCAAAAGCAGCCGTCAAGGAAATAGCATTACCAAAGCTAGCCTGGAGATTATTTTTAAACTCTACCGCCATCAGCGAGTCCATACCTAAATCGGCAAACTTTTCCTGTGGATCGACATCTTCAGGATCGGCAAAGCCTAACACCTTGGCTATTTGTTCGCGGAGGTGGGATTGTAAAACATGATGCTGTTGACTGGGGTTGGTTTGAGCTAACTGTTGCAGAAAAGATGAAGTAGCGGTTTTGATTTTAATTTTTGCTTGTGGCTGTACTCTGGCAAAGAAAGGATTAGCAGGCTGTTGATTTAAAAAAGTTGCCCAGTCTACGGGAAAGACAATGGTTTGGGTTGCCTGTTGCTGCAATAATTGTTTAAGTACTTTTAATCCTTGTGGTGGTGCGATCGCAATTAAACCCTGTTGGCTCAATCTTTGCTGTTGTTCGGGAGTTAAACGGCTTGCCATACCTACTTCATCCCAGATACTCCAGTTGATACTTAATCCTGGTAAACCTTGGTTACGGCGGTAACTCATGAGGTTATCCATAAAGGCGTTGGCGGTGGCGTAATTACTTTGTCCTACTGCACCAAAGGCGGAGACAACGGAAGAGAAGCAGACAAACCAGTCTAGGGTCAGTTTTTCGCTGGCTTGATGGAGATTCCAAGTGCCTGCAACTTTGGGCTGTAAAACTCGCTGGAAACGTGACCAGGATAGGGTTTTTAATAGACCGTCATCGACTATTCCTGCTGCGTGAATTATGCCTTTGATTTTAGTTTGAGTCGAATTAAAATTTTCAAACAGATTAGTTACGGCTTCACAATCGCTAAGATCGATCTGGATCAGATCTACAGTAATACCCTGTTGCTTTAGCTGCTCGATCTCTTGTTGTGCAGATCTTTTAGGCTGACTTCTACCTAAAAGGATTAAATGCTTTGCGCCTTCCTCTGCTAACCAATTTGCCACCTGTAACCCCAATGCACCCATACCGCCTGTGATTAGATAGCTGCCGTCGGTTTTAACTACCTGATTACTAGCAGGCAATGATATTACAACCTTGCCGATGTGTTTAGCTTGTGCCATATAGCGAAAGGCATCATCGGCTTGCTGGATGGGAAAAACCTGGTGGGGTAAAGGCTGTAGTTTACCGTCTACAAATTGCTGTCTTAGTTCAGCAAACATACGGTTAATTAAATCTGGATCTTGACGAGAAACCTCTAATAAATCGAAAGGAAAATAACTAATATCGGCTCGTTGTTCAGCCACCTGTGATTGATTCCAGATGCCTACCTTGCCAATTTCCACAAATCGACCATTAGACGCTAGAATCGCTAAATTCTGGGGAATAAAATCTCCGTTAAGACTATTGAGGATCAGATCTACTCCCTTACCACCCGTTAACTGCATTACTTCTTCAGCAAAATCCAGATTACGGGAATTCATCACATATTTAATCCCTGAAGCCTTAAGAAAGTCCCATTTACCCACAGAAGCCGTAGCGTAAACCTCTGCACCTATCTGTTGAGCGATTTGCACCGCAGCTTGTCCGACACCACCCGCAGCCGCGTGAATTAGAATCTTATCTCCAGGTTTAATTTTAGCTAGATGATGTAATCCGTAGTATGCCGTTAAAAAGGTGGTGGGGATGGTTGCAGCTTCGGTATAGGTGAGATTTTTGGGTTTAGCGATCGCAAATTGAGCCTTGACGATTACATGACTACTTAAACTACCCACTGCTTGAGCAGCAATTACTTCATCTCCTACCTGGAAATTAGTTACCCCTTTGCCGATTTCCACTACAGTACCGACACATTCTCCCCCAAAGGGTACTTCTGTGGAGTCAGTAAATCCCATTGCCTGGAGATATTCTTTTAGTACTCCCAAGGCGTTTAAAACATCCCGAAAGTTAACGCCACTAGCAGCTACTGCAATCTCAATTTCTCCCTGTTGAGGGGATTTGCGCTGCATGGGTACTAGAGTTAGATTATCTAATGTGCCATATGCCGACAGTTGCAAACGAAAAGGATTATTTAAAGTATTGTCTTGAGGAGTTAGTCTGGCGACATATCTTTGTTGATGATGATACGCTACTTGAGTTTCACCATCTGAGGCGAGTAATTCTGATAAGAGAGAGGGCATATTTTCTAGCTGTAAACTGTCAAAATCAAGCAAATTACAGTGCAACTGAGGATATTCTTGCCCAATTGTACGTCCTAAGCCCCAAACTCCTCCTGCTAAATTATTAACCGCTTTGAATTGAGTTTGCTCGGTAATGATCGTTAACTGCGTCAGATTAAGCCGTGCCTCTGTTACAGACTGCATTAAATAAAAAATTTCGGCAAAATTGCGATTGCTTAAGGGATCTTTCTGATTAGAAAAATAAGCAATTCTTAAATTATTACTAGGCTGATAATCAATAGCTTGCCATAAACTCTGCCAATCTTCTGGCTGATAAGGATTAATCGTATATAAGTTTGCTTCAACTTGGTTAAAGCGATCGCCAAAAATTACTGAAATACCAGCCAATTGCTGAGTTAAAGCTTGAGATAGTTCGTTATCTAAAGCAAAGATGAGCCAGTAGTCATTATCTACCGTTTTTGCTGATTCACTGTGGATTAAACTCTTATGTGACCAATTTATTTCATATAGCCAGTTCGTAGAATCATTTTCGGCTACGGTTGGGATCTTGAGCAGTTTTTGAAGCGATCGCCAGCTAAGATATTGGAGAGATAAGTTGTTAATTTCGGCGATTACTTGACCTAAATCATCTGTCAAAACTAGATCTGCTTGCAGAATTTGCTGATTGTCTCTAGGTTTAATGGTTACATGAGTCCAAACTCGATCAACATTAGCTTTAGCCAGACTGAGAGATTCAATGCCAACGGGTAAGTATACTCCTGAGTCGGATTCGACAATCCCAATTAGCTGTAAGCAGGCATCTAGTAAAGCAGGATGAATTTGATAGTCACTAGCTCGATCACTCAAATTATCTGGTAATTCAACATAACCTAAAACTTCTTGTTCCCCTTGCCAAATCTGTTTGATACCCTGGAAACTAACGCCGTAATTTAATCCTTGCTTACTTAATGACTGATAGTAATCAGCAATTTCTGCTTCTCGTAGCTGTAACTTCGATTGCAACTGGGGCAAGTTTAAGTTTTTAGTTAATTCTGCTGCTGGAATACTGACTGCTACTTCGCTATGAAGTATAAATACATCACTGTTTAACTCACAGCTAAAAATTTGTACCTGATAAGCTGAATCGGCGACAGAAGATAATACCGTCTGAAGCTGAGTAGATTTGTCATTCAAAATTAAAGGCTGATGAATGATAAATTCCGTTAGTTGTATGCTATCTGCATAAATATATTTCCCTGCTGCTAAAGCCATCTCTAAATATGCCGTCGCGGGAAAGACAATTTCACTTTCTAAACGATGATCTGCCAGATATTCAGGAGTATGAGCATTAATTTGTCCGATCCAGCGTATTTTTGACGTTCCCGCTAAAGTTAGAGGGTTGCCCAACAGGGGATGTAATTGCTGCTGATGAGCATCTTGTTTTGTCCAAAACTTAGCCCGATCCCACCAATAACGTTGACGTTGCCAAGGATAAGGAGGCAGCTTAATTCCCTGAACATTAACCTGATTGAATTTCCGCCAATTAATTACTATTCCCTGATGATATAACTGGGCGAGGCTATTGAAGATTACCTGTTCATCAGGTTGCTTATTAGATAAACTCGGTAGGAAAATCGGCGCATAATCTGCTGTGGCGGAAATAGTTGCACCAATACTACTAAGAATTGGCTTCGCGCCAATTTCGAGAAAAATATCGATTTTTTGCTGCAATAAAAACTCAAAGCCATCAGCAAAGTTAACTGGTTGAATAATATGCTCAATCCAGTAATCGGAAGTAGTAATTGATTCGTCCGCTAGCTGTGCCGTAACATTGGAAACTAAAGGAATTTGAGGCAGATGATAGGTAACAGATTCCGCTACTTTGCCAAAATCTCCCAGTATCGGCTTCATCAAAGGCGAATGAAAGGCGTGAGAAACTTCCAACAGAGTGCTACGAATATCCAGTTGAGCCAGCTTATTTTCAATTACAGCTAAAGTGTTAATATTTCCCGCAATCACGGTATTTTGCTGATGATTAATCGCAGCAATATTTACTTCTCGATCGTAGCTAGCAATTAATTCGGCAATTTTCGCCTGGCTACTAAACACAGCTAGCATCCCTCCTGATGAGGGTAATTGCTCCATTAGCCTGCCTCGATTAGCAACTAGCTTTAAACCATCCTCCAAACTAAAAACACCTGCAATACAGGCAGCAACATATTCCCCAATACTGTGTCCCGCCACATAATCGGGTTGAATACCCCAAGCTAGCCACAATTGCGCCAGGGCATATTCCACGGCAAAAATTGCAGGTTGAGTATATACAGTGCGGTTAATTGCTGGTTGAGGATCGCAACAAGACGTATCTGATAAAGAGAAAATTATCCCTAATAAAGGTCGATCTAAATACGATTCCAAAATAGCTGCACAACGGTCTATTGTCTGCTTAAAAATAAACTGAGTATGATAAAGCTGCTCACCCATACCCACATATTGCGAACCTTGTCCAGTAAACAGCCAACAAATTTGCTTAGTTTGATTACTAACAGTGCTAAATCTTAATCCCGTCATTTCTTGGTTAGTCACAAAAGCTGTCAACTGCTGCTGTAACTCCTCTGAGGATTTAGCAATACAGGTTAAACGCTGATTAAAATGACTTCGCCGTTGTTGAGTCGCAGCACAAATATCTGCCAAAGAGCGATCGCAATCTGGAATAAAACTAAGATAACTTTGCGCCAATTCCTGTAGAGCAGATTTACTTTTAGCCGATAAAGTCAAAAGATTTGCTCTCCCTATCTCCCTATCTCCCCCATCTCCCCGACGCGAAGCTATATGCGAAGCGGTATCCTTTAGGAGTCCTTTAGGGCATTTCCCCAACTCCCTATCCTCAACCCCTCCCATGACAATATGCGCATTCGTCCCCCCAAAGCCAAAGGAATTCACTCCCGCAATTAATGGCTTGTCGGATGACCAAGGAGTCAATTCTGTTACTACCTGTAACTTAAGATCGGCAAAAGCGATCGCGGGATTTGGTGTGTGAAAATTTAAGCTAGGAGGAATCTGCTTATGCTTAAGCGCCAACGCTACCTTAATAATTCCTGCAATACCTGCTGCGGTTTCAGTATGACCAATATTAGTTTTAACCGAACCAATTAAGCACTTATTTTCAGGCGATCGCTTTTGACCTAAAACTGCCCCCAAAGCATTAGCCTCAATCGGATCGCCAACTTTTGTCCCCGTACCGTGCGCCTCGACATAATCTACCTGAGCAGGATCTAGCCCCACTCTTTGATAAGCTTCTCTTAATACAGCTTCCTGTGCCTGGGGATTTGGTGCTGCCAAACCGTTACTCAAACCATCCTGATTCACAGCACTACTCAAAATTACGCCATAAATATCATCCCCATCTGCTTCAGCCTGGGACAGAGGTTTTAATAGTACTAAACCAGCCCCCTCTCCTCTAACATAGCCATCCGCATTCGCATCAAAGCTCTGACAACGCCCCTCACTAGACATAAATCCGCCTTTGCTAAAGCCCACCATAATTGTTGGCAACAGCAGCATATTTACTCCCCCTGCTAAAGCTAACTCCGATTCTCCTGTCCAGATACTTTGACAAGCTAAATGAACCGCTACCAAGGAAGAAGAACAAGCAGTATCCACCGCTAAACTAGGCCCTTTAAAATCGAAGCTATAGGAAATACGATTAGCTGCAATACAATTGCCCGTACCCGTTGTCGCGTAGGGTTCACTCACAGGCTGTTGCCACATCATGATCGAATAATCATGAGTCCCAATCCCAATAAATACTCCCGTTTTACTACCCTTAAGATTTTCAGGAATTTGACCTGCATCTTCTAAAGTTGACCAAGCAACTTCTAACAAAAGACGTTGTTGCGGATCCATTGTCACTGCTTCTTTGGGGGCGATCCCAAAAAATTGCGGATCAAAACGATCTATATCCTCCAGGAAACCACCCCAGCGAGTATTAGCCTTCCCTGGCTTACTTTGATCCGCATCGTAATATGCATCCACATCCCACCTAGATTTAGGGACTTCAACTATCCCAGTTTTGCCATCTCGGAGCATTGACCAAAAAGCCTGGGGATTCTCTGCGCCTGGAAAACGACAGCCAAGACCAATAATTGCGATGGGTTCTAGTTGCATGGTTGACAGTAGTGGGATTGAAAACTAATTAACTGTCGTGTAGATTAGCATATCTCTAAGTTTTAGTAATACCACAAGGGGACATGTTAAGTAGGTGGGTGTAATTAAATTGGAAATGAGGTTAGGGAGTAACGAGTAACGAGTAACGAGTAATATGCGGAGCGGTATCCTTTAGGACAAATAGCTCTAAAGGTAGGGGTTTGATCAATTATTTTGCCTACCTAATTAGTAATTAGTAATTAGTAATTAGTAATCAGTAATCATAATCCCCAATACTCAATCCTTTCTTGCAGCCAGCCCGACTTTTTCCAGTTGGCGATCGCCCGATTGACTTTAGTCCGTAATTCTTGATACTGCAACCCTTTAGGCATTACTACCGCTAATGCAGCACCAGATAACCTTTCTGGTAGTAGTTGATAGTCAGGATATTCTTGAGTTAAACCAGTAAGTATGGAGCGATCGCCAGCAAAAGCATCAACCTGATTAGTTTCCATTAATTCTAAGGCTGCTGCATAAGAATCTACCCCAACTAAAGTAGCATTAGGTAGTCGATTCTGAATTACGGCAATAGTAGCAGAATTATTAAGCACTGCAATTCTTCTGAGGGCGACACTATCTACATTTTTAATCTGCTGATTTTTAGTAACTATACCTGTCCCGTCTAAATAATAATAAGGACTAAAATCAACAATCCTACTCCTCGGAGTCGTCACCACCACTCTAGCGATCGCCAGATCTACTTCGTTGGTTAAAATTACCTGTAATCGTGCTTGATTCTTAACTGGTAAAAATGCGATCGCTGTTGGATCGCCTAACAATTCTGTCGCTAACTTACGAGCAATATCAATTTCTAAACCAACTAAATTACCACTCTTATTGGTAAAACCTAAAGGACGCAGATTATTTTTGACCGCGACTTTTAACTCTCCCTGGGATACAATTTCTGACCATTCCCTTGCAGCAATTGACTGTGGCGTAATCGTGAGGAAAGCGATCGCCAAGCTAGTTGAAGATATCGCTGTAATTAAATTTAAAAGCCGATGTTTCATTATGCTGTCAGGTTTATTCCCTCAAGCAAATCTAGCACCTGATGAGGATTTTGAAGAATAATTTGTTTATGCTGATACTGCGCTAATTTAGCGATAATCTTTGAACGATGTATCCGAGGGAAATTCCAGACGTATTAAATAAAATCTCTATTTAATCTTTCGGGACAGTTAGCTGCCATATCTGGTCTGTTTTTGCCAGGATACTTTAAATATCTTTGGCACACTCTCCACAAACACAAGTAGCGATTAAAATTGCTACTTTCTGCATCATAATCACCTCTGCGTTATCGGTAAATTAAAAGCGCGAAACTCGGCTTCATCATTAAAACCGAGTCTCTGCAAAATTAATCGCCATTCAATTAAACTTTGAATTTAACAAAAGCTATTAGCTAAACGGGTTCAAATCCCCTCTTCTATCTCGAAAAGATGAAGAGTTTGAATCAATTAATAGTCTAAATCTACTAATTAATAAGCTAAAAGCTAAGAGCTAAGAGCTAATAGCTAACCGTTTCGCGGTTTAATTCGCTGATTGAGCTACTTCCACTACTTTAGTAAAGGCTTCAGGATCTACCATTGCTAGTTGTGCGAGCATTTTACGATTTAAACCCACTTCCGCTTGCTTAAGCTGGTGAGTCAACTTGCTATAGCTCAAACCATTCATTCTGGCTGCTGCATTAATACGGGTAATCCAAAGACGACGAAAATCGCGTTTACGTTTACGGCGATCGCGATAAGCATTACGCAATGCTTTCATCACCTGCTGGTTAGCAGTACGAAATAGTTTGGAATGAGAACCACGGAAGCCTTTAGCCAGCTTAAGAATTTTTTTACGACGTTTGCGGGCGACGTTACCCCGTTTGACTCTACTCATAGTTAATATTTATGGATCTTATTCAGTGAACATTAGCAACTAAATTTAGCTGTAAGGCATCATCGTGCGAATTGCTTTTTCATCAGTCTCATGTACTACTGCCATATTAGATAGGCGACGGCGAGTACGCTCTTTGCTTTTACGCTCTAACAAATGATTTTTGAACGCCTTGCGACGCATGATTTTCTTGCCGCTACCAGTAATGCGAAAACGCTTGGCAGCAGACTTTTTGGTTTTTAGCTTAGGCATGAGCTACAGATAATTAAACACAATTTATAATTGTACCTTGTTTTACCTAGATCTCCAGCAATCACTGATTATTTTGCTCAGAACAGTCTCTACTCAAAAAGATCATCAAAACAAAGTGTTTCCCTATCTCCCTATCTCCCTATCTCCCTATCTCCCCATCTCCCTATCCTACCTAACGTCAAATTATGCTTTAATGGCTGGGATAGTCATCATTAAAGTGTCTTATGGCTCAATTCACTATCTACATTGCGGTAACTAGTCATGGCTTTGGTCATGCTGTACGAGCAGCGACGGTGGCAGAAAAACTACAGCAGTTGCGCCCTGATATTGCTTTAAATTTAGTTACTGTTGCACCAGAATGGTTGCTCAAGTCTTATATCAAAGGGAACTTTGTTTACCGCCAGCGAGTTTTTGATGTGGGCGTAATTCAAAAAGACAGTCTGATTATGGATCGACAGGCTACCTTGAGTAAAATGCGAGAGATCATGAGCCAGCAAGAACAGATTATTGCTGAAGAAGCTCAATATATCCAGGAGCATAAGATCGGCTTGATTTTGGCAGATATTCCTGCTTTAGCTGCACCCATTGCTCGTGCTGCGGGTATTCCTTGCTGGATGATGAGTAATTTTGGCTGGGACTTTATTTATCGTGATTGGGGATCAGATTTTGCAGAAATCGTCACCTGGATGGAAAACTATTATCGTAAGAGCGATCGCCTATTTCGTTTGCCTTTAGCCGAGCCGATGAGCGCCTTTCCTCACCACACGAATGTAGGCTTAACAGGGAGTAAACCCCAATTTAATCACGACGAATTGCTTCAGCGGTTTAACTTAACCACACCTTTAGCCAAGACGATTTTGCTGACTTTTGGGGGCTTAGGTTTGCAGTCAATTCCCTACGAAAATTTAGCGCATTTTGCCGACTGGCAATTTATTACTTTTGATCCCAAAGCACCCGATTTGCCCAATCTTTTGAAAGTTACAGATCAAACTCTACGCCCTTTAGACTTTATGCCCTTCTGTGGCAGAGTAGTCTCTAAACCAGGCTACAGTACTTTTTCTGAGGCTCTATGTTGCGATACGCCGATTGTTTCACTAACTCGTGAAGGATTTGCCGAAGCACCTGTATTACTTAACAGCATTCAAGATTACGCTCAACACCAGATTATTACTACCGATGAATTCTTTACAGGTAACTGGGACTTTCTCCATCAACCCCTGCTTGCCCCGCGTAAAACCGAACGTTTATCAAAAGATGGCGCAACAGCGATCGCTCAAGAAATTTCTGCTTATTTTTCCTAGCATAACCTGAGTTCGGGTTAAGCAGATTGAGGTAAAAGCCAATCAAGACGAAAGCTAGGTTTTTTAGGTTGATGACAATAAGCGATTAATCCGCATAGAGCATATATTTTAATTAAACAACTAAATTGTATTAATTACAGCTAATACTTTTAACCAAGTTTTAGCCCCATAGTGAACAGTAAGTCTAGCAGTTTTATCTGGCATCAATAACTTAACCCAAGACTAAAGTTTGAGAGGACTTATATCTTTCGTTGAGCTAGGAATCGAAACTTTTGTCAGATGTTTATTCTTGGTTAAAACTCTATTCTAAAAACAGAAGGAAGGCAAATAAGCTTAACCTTCAGTTCAAACAACAATATCTCAAATCAAGGAGAAAAATAATGTCCAAAATCAATAACCACGGAATAGGTATAAACAAGATTAACTTGGCTATAGATTTACAAGAGCTTACTTGTGAACAGGCTGCTGCCATTCAGGGTGGCGCTAAAATAACACTATATGAGGATGCAAATTTTCAGGGGGTTAGTGATACTATAGAGATCGGGAGGAGTGGTGAGATAATTAATTTAACTGACAATATTTTAGCTGGCGATATTATTCGTTCTCTCGGCAATGAAGTATCATCATATAGAATTGAATCTGGTACATTTAGTTTGTGGAGTGACCAGGACGCAAGTGGTAGAGGTCTTGTCCAATTAGGCCCAGGCGAAGGCAACCTGGATTCTGGGATGAATGATATTGTTTCCTCGGTATCCGTCGATTTCGCATAGACACATTCTAGCTATTTTACTTCCTTCCCAGTCTAAGATTACCCATTATCAAATAGTTCAATCTCTAGTTTTGGGGAGTAACAGCATAAATATTCTTCAGGCGGGATAGGAAGTAGCTTTGTTTACTATTCATAGTGCGATCTGGTGCGATCGCTCTCTAATTAGTAATCAGTAATCAGTAATTAGTAATCATCACTCTATTTCCCAAGAATCAATCATCTTCTCTACCGTCGGATAAAATTCGGCAAATTTTTCTTTTTCGGCAATATAAATAGCAATATAAACCTGATTATTTTTAATCATAAAAGATTCCATCTGCTGCAACTGTAAAGATCCCTGTTGGCGAGAGTAAATCACGGTTCGAGCAGGAGAGTTATCAATAGTAGTTTTAAAATCTTGGTACAGTTTTCTCTTGCCATTTTCAGTCTGATTAAGGCGATTCAAAACAGTCTGACTATATCGTTCTAGATTAGTTGGTTCAGAAGACAAGTACTCCACTGCAAGATAAACTTTTTCCGCAAATAAATCGGCTTCTGTTTCTTTGGGAGAGGTAAAAACAACCACTTCTCCTGTAATGGGATCGTCTATTTGTCGCTCAGACCAAGTTTGAGGATAGTCAAGGGAAAATTGATAGTCACTATTAATATAATTTGTATACTCGACCAAGTTTTCCTCAGAATTTTTATTTAGACCAACAAAAATAATTACTGAAGCGACAATAAAAGGTAAGGAGAGTAAAAACCAAATTATTCCCCGAACTGATTTAGGCGGACTTATTCGTTTTCGAGTTTTGCCTGTAGATTTAATTGATGATGATTTTTGAGGCAAACGAAAGCCATCAGCAAAAGGTGGGGGAAAAGTAACTACATTTTGCTTAAAATCTAGTTCATTTAAGACTTCCGTTGCCGATTGATAGTAATCACCAGAAGTCTTGCCCACCATTTTATTTAGTATCCTAGCTAACTCAGGTCTAATATTTGCCTTGGGAGAAGGATTTAAGTTAGTTAGATTGTGAGAAATTACTAGATTTGATTTTGCTTGAATAGATTCTGACAAGATACCAGTCAGGGCATAAATAATTGTTTTGCCCAAGGCATGAATATCTGAACTAAAATCTGATTTTGCTGGCTGAGTTTGAGGAGAGAAATCTGGATTAAGTACTTGTTTTGAGTTTTTATGCTCAAATAAAATAACATTTTTGATCGCTGCGAAATTGGTCAGAAATTTTTGACCATCTACATGCTCGATTAAGCTTGAAGGCTGAATATTCAGATGAGCCACGCCCAACTGATGAATAGACTCCAAAACTCCTAAAATTTCCCGTAGCCAGCTTAAAGCCTCTGCCTCATTGATTAATGCATCATTGAGCTTTTGCGCTAAAGTTATCCCCTGAATATATTCCCGAACCAAATAAAATTCGCGATCGCATTCAAAAAAAGCCAAGAGTTGGGGAATCTGCGGGTGCTGACTCACCTTCATCAAAACATCACCATGCGCCACAAATGTTTGCAGGACTTTTTGCCAAGATTGTGTGCCTAAAATTTCCTGCTCGTATTGTGGTTGCAGTTGCTCAATTTGGCATTGCTTTGGATTGCTTGGCGCTAAATCCTCCGCAAGATATGATGTACTCCAGTCGTTTTGAGTGATCTGCTGAACAATACGATAGCGATCGTTCAGGATCTTACCAACTATTGACTTCATTCAGGTTTAACTACGCTCGTAGTAAAAAATAATCAAGATTGATTGATATCTATTGTAACTAAAACAATTTTTAACTAGATATTTCTTGTGCCAATTCAGACAAACGTACTAATACTTCTTGACTATGAATACTTGGTCTAACTCCTAAGAAAGTGGCACGTAAAATCCCTTGAGGATCGATTAAATATGTATGTCTGAGGGACATGCCACTCAGCCAAGAGCCATAAGCTTTACTCACACTACCGTCTGTATCAGCCAATAAGGGGAACTTTAACCCTTCTGAATCACAAAATTCAGCATGAGAATCAACATCATCGACACTAACTCCTAAAATTTGGGCATTTTTCGCTTCGTATTCTGCTAAATCTTGCTGAAAACGGCGGGCTTCGATGGTGCAGCCAGAGGTAAAATCTTTAGGGTAGAAATAGAGTACAACCCATTGCCCTAAATAATCATTTAAAGCAATATCCCCATCCCCTGTGTTGGTTTTGAGGATAAATTCTGGAGCTGGCTGGTCGATTTCTGGTTGTTTGCCTCCCATTGCCCAGGAGCTAGATGGTGCTTGAGCGAAAAGCACTAAACACAAGACAATACTCAACCAAAACCGAATTGAAAACAGACTCTTCATAATGTACATAAAATATGATTTACTTATCATAAGATTACAAGTAATGCTGAAACCATAACAAAAAATTAATCTACGTCGACTAACATGCTGTGCTGTAGTTTTAAACTGAGCGTAGGCTGCCAATTATTGATTACAACAGTTCCTCCGACAAGCCCCAATAGCATATAAATAAAAATCCAGAATTATGAGTACAGATTTGATTGCACCCCATGGCGGAGAGCTAATAAATCGCCTAGCTAGCGCCCAAGAAAAACAAGATTTTTTGGCTAAAGCAGATTCTTTGCCCCGAGTGAAGTTGGATGAAAGGGCAACTTCCGACTTAGTTATGATTGCGATCGGTGGTTTTAGTCCGATTAGCGGTTTTATGGGTCAAAATGATTATTTAGGCGTAGTCAAAGAAATGCGTCTGGCTAATAATCTGCCTTGGTCTGTACCTGTAACCCTTTCCGTCACATCAGCAGTAGCAGAACCTTTAGAAATTGGTAGTTTAGTTCGTCTTGATGATCCCGACGGCAAATTTATTGGCGTTTTGCAACTGACCGAAAAATATACCTACGATAAAGAGTTAGAAGCCGAAAACGTCTATCGTACTTCTGAGAACAAACACCCAGGGGTTAAAGTAGTTTACGAGCAAGGAGAAATTAATCTTGCTGGGCCAGTTTGGCTTTTAGAACGAGCAGCTCATCCTCAATTTCCTAAATACCAGATCGATCCTGCTGCTTCTAGGGCCATGTTTCAAGAAAAAGGCTGGAAAACTATAGTTGGCTTTCAAACTCGCAACCCAATTCATCGCGCTCATGAATACATTATCAAATGCGCTTTAGAAATAGTTGACGGTCTATTTCTGCATCCTCTGGTGGGTGCAACCAAAAGCGATGATATTCCCGCAGATGTCAGAATGCGCTGCTATGAAATTATGCTGGAAAATTACTTTCCTCAAGACCGTGTAGTCTTGGCAATTAATCCTTCGGCAATGCGCTATGCAGGCCCTAGAGAAGCGATTTTCCATGCTTTAATTCGGAAAAACTACGGCTGTACTCACTTTATTGTCGGTCGCGATCATGCTGGCGTGGGCGACTATTATGGCACTTACGATGCTCAAGAAATCTTTGGTGAGTTTACTCCAGAGGAATTAGGCATTATCCCGCTTAAGTTTGAACATGCCTTCTACTGTACCCTGACAGAACAAATGGCAACAGCCAAAACTAGCCCAGCCACCAAAGATGAGCGAATTCACCTGTCGGGAACAAAAGTTAGAGCAATGTTGAGAGAAGGTAAAACTCCTCCTCCACAGTTTTCTCGTCCCAAAGTCGCCGAAGAATTAGCCAGAGCAATGAAAGCTAATTAATCTTGTCATTCAAGCTTGGGTTTAAGGCAACTATCAATTGTCGAAGTGAAATACTATAATTGGTTACAGGTCTGCAAGATTGAATTGGAATAGATCAATATTGGCCTGTAACCTTGGCATTTCAAATAATATTAGCAGTTATCAATTGATAGGCTAATCGCAGATTTCTCAACGCTAATAGCTAATATGGGACTTGACCGCCGAACTTTTTTACAGCAGGCTGGACTGGCGTTATTTACTTGGGGAGCAACCGAAGCAGGAATTGCTTCTCTTGGCAATCATAACCGTCTGGCAGCCTTACTCAAATATCAGCAGACTCTAGCACAACCGACCAGTCGTAAACTAGCTTTACTAATCGGTATCAATCAATATACGGCAGAGGATAATTTAACTGGCTGCTTAATGGATGTGGAGCTACAAAGAGAACTACTAATCCATCGCTTTGGCTTTAATTCTAGCGATATTTTAACTTTAAGCGATCGCCAGGCCACTAGAGAAAATATCGAAACAGCTTTTATTGAGCATTTAACCCAGCAGGCTAAACCAGATGACATAGTGGTGTTTCACTTCAGCGGCTATGGAGGTCAGATTAAAATGCCTTTGGCTTCTGAAGAGTCATTAAAAGAGACAAATGGTAATGATGGTTTTCGTTTGGCTAACAGCTTTATTCCCGTTGATGGGCTGTCTTCCAATAAGAAAGATCTTTTAGCCAACAGTATCCTAGAAGAGACTCTTTTAGTACTGGCACAAACTTTATCTACCGACAAATGTACTTTCGTTTTAGATAGCAGTTTCAAGCAAACTCCCCGCAGTAAACATGGCAGTTTTAAAGTTCGTTCCATCTCCAACATAGCCAATCATCTTAGTTCTCAAGAGTTTGCCTTTCTAGCACAGCTTCAGAATGATTTTGCTGACAAGGGATTAAAGCCTAGTAAGCGATCGCTTTCTCTCCCTGGAGTAGTACTATCTGCTGCTGATAATAATCAAGTAGCAGTTGAAAGACATTGGGATGGCTTTAGCACTGGGCTATTCACCCAAGCATTAACTCAATATTTATGGCACATTACCCCTAGCAGCAAGGTACAGGTGATCCTAGCTCGAACCGCAGAAACCGTCGAACAGTTTATGGGTAGGCAACAAGAGCCGACTCTAAGTAATCCCGAGCCAGCGGCGATCGCCTATTATTTTGGTCTAAATGATACTCCCAATGCTGCGGGAATAATTAGTAAAGTAGATAAAAACAATCATGTTGAGATCAAGTTATTAGGTTTACCTGCCAATGTCATTAATAGCTATGGGGTTAATTGCTGCTTAAGTCTAGTATCTAGTCCTGAAAATTCAGCGCCACAACTTCAAGTCAAATCTAGAGCAGGCTTGATTACGAAAGCAGAACCTCTATCTCCGCTAGAACCCCTTAAAATAGGGCAGTTTGTCCAAGAATCGATCCGTATGCTCAATCGTCATTTGAGCTTGAATTTAGCCTTAGATCATAATTTAAACCGCGTTGAAAGGGTTGATGCCACCAGCGCGATCGCCAATATTCCGACGATTAATTCGGCGGTAGTTGTTAAGGAACAAAACGCTGACTGTTCAATTGGCAAGGTTGTGACTACGCTAGAGCCACCTACTAAAGATTTAGATCCCAGTAATCAACTTTTTGCTTATGGTCTTTACACTGCGGGAGGAAATTTGATTGCTGAAACTATGGGAGTAGCAGAAGAAGCAGTTAAAGTGGCAATAGAGCGTCTACAACCTCAGTTTAATAACTTACTGGCGGCAAAGTGGCTAGAGTTGACTAGCAATGAGTTTTCTTCTCGAATTAAAGCCAACGCTACTTTACTCACCCCAGAAATAAAATCTCCACTCTGGCAAAGAGCGACTTTTGTAGCCACCAATACCCTTGCATCACCAAAAAAGACGCTTTTCTCAACTAATTCTTCGACGGAAATAACCAATAACTTACCTATAATCGCTAGAGGCACTGAAATTAGGCTAAATCTGGGGAATACAGACGATCGCCAACTATATACCATTGTCTTAGGTACTGATTCCCACTGTAATATCTATGCTCTCTATACTCCAGCACAACCATCAACTGTTGAAGGAGCTGTTCAGCTCGAAGAAATTGCGATCGCTCCTCAAGGAGAATTAGTTCTTCCCCCTACCGAAAATTCTTGGAAATGGAAAGTTTCTGAATCTCCAGGAATTAACACTCTCTATGTGATGTTCTCGGTTCAACCTTTTACTGAAACCCTAAAAGCTTTTGCCAACCAGCAAAACTTTAAACTGGATCAACAGCAGGTGCTGAATGTGACTAATCCTATCACCGTAGTTAATGCTTTAATGCAAGATTTGCACAATACTAGTGAAGTGGCGACCAAGCTCCTGCCTAATGAAGATGTCTATGCTCTAGATGTCAATAGCTGGGCAACTTTAAAATTTGTTTATGAAGTGACTAGCAATGATCAGTAATCAGTAATCAGTAATCAGTAATTACATAAATGCAAGCAACTGATATTGTTATTTTGTCGAATGGGCCTGGAGAAGTGACAACCTGGGTGCGTCCTGTCGTTAAAGCTCTAACTCAAGTTTTTGCTGATGATCGAGCAGAAATTAGAATTTCGGTGTTGTTGTCTCCCTGTCCCCATAGTACAGGCAAAGAAGCAGCGATCGCCTCAAGTTATTCGGCAGTAGATCGAGTATTACCTGCTGCCGAGTTTTGGTCTTTTTTGCTTTGGGGTAAAACTAAAGATAATTGGCAATGGCATCAGCGTGGCATAGTGGTTTTCTTAGGTGGAGATCAGTTTTATACCGTGGCTATCAGTAAGCGTTTAGGATATTCCAGCTTGATCTATGCCGAATGGGATGCTCGCTGGTATCGTTTTGTCGATCGCTTTGCAGCCATGAATCAAAAGGCGATCGCTCAAGTTCCCAAATCCTATCGACATAAGTTTTCCCTGGTGGGAGACTTAATGGCAGACGTGGCTTTGGAGGTTAAACAGTCTAATCTTGGAAAGACTCCTCTGGTGGGTTTATTTGTCGGCTCCAAGCCTGCCAAGCTATCTCAAGGAGTTCCTTTGTGTTTAGCGATCGCCGAAAAAATTCAGCAGCAGCTACCACAAGCTAAATTTATCATTCCTGTTGCACCTACTCTAGAACTAACTACTTTAGGTAATTATGCCAGTCAGCAACATAACCCTTTGATCCCAGCTTTGGGGAATGTGACAGCAAAGCTAATTTACCCAACAGATCGGCCACCTTATCTGATAACTTCTGGAGGAACAAAAATTGAGCTAATCACTGAGTTTCCTGCTTACCAAAGCATCATTGACTGTCAACTATGTCTGACTACCGTTGGGGCGAATACTGCTGAATTAACCGCGCTACGAGTTCCCATGATTGTCCTACTACCCACTCAACAGCTTGATGCTATGCGCTCTTGGGATGGACTGCCAGGCATTTTAGCTAATCTACCAGGAGTCGGTACAGCATTTGCCAAACTAATCAATTGGCTGGTATTAAAACAAGGACGCTTATTTGCTTGGCCAAATATTTGGGCAGGAACCGAAATTGTACCTGAGCTGGTTGGTAAACTAGAACCAGAACAAGTGGCTCAATTGGTTCTTGATTATCTACAGCATCCTGATAGACTGAAGATGATGAGCGATCGCTTGAATGCTGTCAGAGGACAAACTGGCGCAGCGCAGCAGATCGCAGATATAATAAAGCAAGAAATAAGCAAAATTTAATAATCATTCAAACTCGCCTAGTTTCGAGCTATACTCAGCCATATGGCTCTAAAACAATCTTGGCTACCTTGTCAAAAATTATGCTTCAAGGTTATATTCAGGTTAATATTTGGTAGTAATGACTTCTCAGCAAGAAGCGCGATCGCTTAATAATAAGTTGAAAGAGTGTAAATTGAACTGGGTTAACCTTGAGAAGTAGTTAAGCTAACTGCTGTCTAAAGTAAGTAAAATCCAGCCACGTTCTCTTAGAGACATGGAATCGGCTTAGTTTTTAGAGTGCGTTACAACCTGCGTTGTAAACTGTTATTATTCCATTTGTTGAGACTCCATTGTTCCATTGCGTAATCAAAGCTCTGCTCATAAAATTAGACCAATAGTAGGTTTAGTAGTAAATCTTTGGGTACAGGGCGGTATGCATATCTTGCAAGGATGCTTTCAACACCTTTAATCATTAATTATTGAGACTCTGGCGTCCCCAGACGCAACCAAAAAGCAATGCTTTTAATGGTCGAGAACTAAAATAACTAATTCACTGGACTGTCTGAGATGGTTAGACAAAATCAAATCAAACGTTGATGCTTAAAGTTACCAAGGACTGCGCCTACATTTAGTCGGCAAGGATTAACTGTAATTATTCCTGTCTGTGTGCTTTGAATTTAACCTGATGGCATAGTCTAAGAACCCGATCGACAGGGTAAGGGTTAAGGGGATAGCGTTCGTTTTTACCAAAAAAAGCTTTTTCTGCCATACGCTAAGAGCTAATAGCTAATAGCTCCAGAAGAAGTCCTTTACTGCTTCTAAACCAAAAATGTTTAATTTGCCAGTATTTTGGACGAGCATGAATTAACAGAACTAAAGTTTTATGTGTGAACAGAAGTAGCTGAATCATCAGGAAGGATGTTCAAATAAAAATTATCTGGCAACACTTTAAGCAACCTATAACTAGATATATGAAAGTTACTGGTTTATTTCTACGTTACAATTTTTTTGCTTCGATCGAGACCAGAAAGATAAAAATAATTAACCATTTCTCAATCAATGGATTGTGTGGTTTTAAAACAGGCTTATTGATAATCAGCCATCAGAATTTTTGAGGAAAATTTATGCCAAAACAGATCATTATTGCAGAACAACACCATATAGCAGCTGTTTTCTGGGAAGAGCAAATTCAAGAGTTGATCGTTGCTACGGGTCATCAGCAGGTAAGTGATATTTATCTTGGGACAGTAGAAAATGTTATCCCTGGTATTGATGCTGCCTTTGTTAATATTGGCAACAGCGAACGTAATGGTTTTATCCATGTTACAGATTTGGGCCCTTTGCGTCTTAAAAGAAGCGCTGCAGCAATTACTGAACTACTAGCTCCGCAACAAAAAGCTTTAGTTCAGGTCATGAAAGAGCCGACAGGAAACAAAGGCCCTCGACTTACAGGTAATATCACCTTGCCTGGACGTTATTTAGTCTTGATGCCCTATGGCAAAGGAGTCAAATTATCTCGTCGCATTAAAGATGAAAATGAGCGGAGTCGTCTACGTGCCTTAGCAATCCTGATCAAGCCACCTGGTATGGGTCTATTGATTAGAACTGAAGCAGATGGTAAAGCCGAAGAAGCCATCATGGAAGATTTAGAATTTTTGCAAAAGCAGTGGGAATCAATTCAGTATCAGGCAAACTATGCTAAACCCCCAGTGTTGCTCAATCGCGATGATGATTTTATCCAGCGGGTACTGAGAGATACTTACTCAGCCGAAGTTAATACCATTATGATCGACTCCTCTTCAGGAGTAAAAAGAATCAAGCAGCAGTTGGCTAACTGGAGTAGCGGACGTTCTCCCCAAGGCGTATTTATCGATCATCATCGGGAATCCCAGCCAATTCTCGATTACTATCGTGTCAATGCTGCGATTAGAGAGGCATTAAAACCCAGAGTAGAGCTGCCTTCTGGGGGATATATTATCATTGAGCCAACGGAAGCCTTGACGGTAATTGATGTTAATTCAGGCTCATTTACTCGTTCAGCAACTGCCAGGGAAACAGTACTGTGGACTAACACTGAAGCTGCTACGGAAATTGCTCGTCAATTGCGCTTGAGAAATATTGGTGGCGTAATTGTGGTCGATTTTATCGATATGGATTCCCATCGAGACAAAATTAAGCTGTTAGAACATTTTAATAATACTCTTAAAGGAGATAAAGCCCGTCCTCAAATAGCTCAACTGTCGGAACTCGGTTTGGTAGAGCTAACTCGTAAGCGCCAAGGCAAAAACATATACGAACTATTTGGTCAGACTTGTCATACCTGCGGTGGTTTAGGTCAAATAGCCCATCTACCAGGCAAACAAGAAGCTGAAGCACTAGAAACAGTGCCAATTATGACCCCTGTGGCAATTCGTGAACCAGTAGCTACTATTCGCCCCGTAATTCCTGCTCCCACAGAAAGACCAGAGAAAATCACGATCGCAACTAAGAATACGCTTAACACAGGAGATGATGATCAGCAGCCATCAGATTTAATTAATCATCCCAACTATCAAGAACAGGGTGCGAGCAATAATGGTCGTCGTCGTCGTCGTAGCCGTCGTAATGATCTATTAATCAAAGACGAGTTGATTGAACAAGAAGCAAGAGTAAATGACGAAAATCTAGAGCAAACTTTAGCTAATAATGAGGAAGAACGGAAGTCGCGATCGCGATCGCCTCGTCGAGATGAAGCTAGTTTAGAAAAAGTTACTGTAGAGATGAACGATCTCGAACAAGAAATTTATGCCTTAATGGGTATTTCTCCTTTGGTATATGCCGATCGAGCAGCCACCGATCCTAAATCTGTTTTAGTCTACGTCAAAAAGCCAGGCGAAGAATTACCTGAAGATGAGCCAGAAACAGCAACAACCAACGGCACAATCGAACAACTAAAAGCGAGTAAAAAGCTCAAAACTAGAGGGAGAAAACCAAAAGTTAAAGTTGAGTCTGAACTTGAAGCTGTAGAAGAGTCTGAAGTATTCACTGAGCCAGAGACAGTAGTTGAATTTTCTCCCAGTGAACTAGAGGTAATAGCCGAACTTGCTCCAGTCGAATTTTCCCCAAGTGAGCCTGAAGCGATAGAAGAGCTGGAAACAGAAACAGAAACAGAAGCTGAAGCCCAAAATGTTCGCCGTCGCCGTCGTCGCCGTTCATCTGCTACTCAATAATCAAAAGTCTAGATGACAAAGAGTTAATCTTTTATTCAGGCAAAAGATTTAATGAATCAATCTGGTTTTGATAGTTCTTTACTCACCGAATATACTGCCCAAGATACCTTGATTGCAGGGGTGGATGAGGTTGGTAGGGGTGCTTTATTTGGTTCTGTAGTGGCAGCAGCAGTCGTGCTGCCACTTTGGGCTATACCTCAGCTAATTGCTCTAGGAGTTAAAGACAGTAAAAAATTGTCGCTTCTAAAACGGCAAGAACTTATCCAACCAATCAAAGACTTAGTTACAGGCTGGCAAATTAGCTTTGCTACTGTTGCGGAGATCGATGAGCTAAATATTTTGCAGGCTTCTTTGTTGGCAATGAGGCGATCTATTTTGAACTTACCTGTTACTCCTAATATCTGCCTAATAGACGGTAACTTTTTAGTTCCTAATTTAAATCTGGCTCAAAAAACAGTAGTCAAAGGAGATTTGCGATCGCCAATTATTGCTGCTGCCAGTATTTTGGCGAAAGTATGGCGCGACGAACTAATTACGGACTGGGCTGCTCAGTATCCTGCATATGATTTGGCTCGTAATAAAGGTTATCCTACTGCTAAACATCGTTTGGCGATCGCCAAGCTGGGAATTACTCCCGAACACCGTCGCTCTTTTAAACCTTGTCATTTAAATCTGGCTAATAGTGAACAAATCGAAATTAAAACCCTAAATCAGGAGTTAATTTTGGAGTAGATTCTGCTTGAGGCTGAACTGACTCTGATGCCCACGCAATATAATCCTGTACCAATTGAGTCATTAATTTTTGCTTGATTCGGCCCAAAACGCCCTTGAGCAACTTATTACCAGCTCGCTCTAAAAATGATTTAGGTGTAAACATTAAAGCCGTAGGTAATTCAACTCCTACCTCTAAATCCGCTTGTCCTTCTAAAGTAGTCTGCCCGTTCTGTTCATGAGGATACAAAACACCTTTTAACTTGAGGCTAAAGCGATTATTAATGTAATTAATGCCTTTAATTTGACAACCTGCCGACTTTAAATAGACACTACTTTTCGATCCAGACCAGACTTTAAGCTGGACAATTGGCTGAAAATGGTATATTTCCATAAAGTTAATTGGTCGCATCTTCAGCTCATACAAATCATCAGATATCTGTTTAATTAGCTGCGGATCGGCGATCGCTTGTACCAACCTTTGAGGCTGACGGAGGTAATGTTGAATTGGCGTTGCTTGATTATCGACCGATATTTGAACTGATTCTGAGGCGTTAAAGCTAACGTACATTGTGTGAAACTGCCGATGTTTTGTTATTTATTAATTTATTAATTTTAAGTTACATTTCGTGACTATATTCTTTTTATGTGAACAAATAATACTTTAGTCTTAATAAATTTTAGTTTTCATGAAGCTATCCCTTGCTTACCTTGGCCCTACAGGAACTAATTCCGAAACTGCTGCTTTGGCATATTCAGCCTGGTTATCGAGTAGCCAGCAATTAACACCTAGCTTGAAACCTTATCCCAGTATTGCTTTAGCGATGCAGTCTGTGATTAAAGGTGAAGCCGATCGAGCAGTCGTGCCGATCGAAAACTCGATTGAAGGTAGTGTAACAGTCGTTCTAGATACTTTATGGCGATCGCCAGAACTACAGGTACATCAAGAATTAACTCTACCGATTTGCCACGGGTTATTGTCCTATGCTAATTCACTAGCAGAGCTAAAAACTGTCTATTCTCATCCTCAAGCGCTAGCG
Organism: Pleurocapsa minor HA4230-MV1; assembly: GCA_019359095.1. Lineage (NCBI taxonomy): Bacteria > Bacillati > Cyanobacteriota > Cyanophyceae > Pleurocapsales > Pleurocapsaceae > Pleurocapsa > Pleurocapsa minor. The sequence goes on from JAHHHZ010000020.1 coordinate 35,526, forward strand.
CAATGTCAGCAATGGCTGGAAAATCATTTACCCCAGGTACAGCTTGTACCGACAAAATCGACGACAGACGGAATCCAGCTACTTAAGGATGAGCCAACCGCAGCAGTCATTTCTGCACCGAGAGCCGCTAAAATCTACGACATCCCCTTATTAAAGACAGATATTAAAGATAGCCCAGATAACTGTACACGTTTTTGGATTGTTAGTTCACAAATTAGCGATCGCGGTAGTCACCTGGCTTTAGCCTTTAGTTTGCCTCAAAATGCCCCTGGAGCATTGGTTAAAGCTTTAGAAATTTTTGCGCGTAAAAATATTAATTTGAGCAAAATTGAGTCTCGTCCTACGAAGCGTTCTTTAGGCGAGTATATTTTCTTCATTGATTTAGAAGGCAACTCTCATGATGAGAAAATAAGAGATGCCTTAACTGAGTTATCCCTCTGCACGGAAGTTTTAAAAATATTTGGTAACTATAATCTCTTACCAATATCAGCTTAAACCCTGTCTATATATGCAATGTATAATTTTTGCCTAACTATTAAATATATCAATATTAGACAATGTTAGGACATTTTTAACTACTACCTACTACCTCATATCTGTTGCTCTATTATCTAGATTAATCGGCATTGGTAAATAGAGGTATGATTTTTAATTTGGCTGCAAGCTATTTAAATCAAAAGAGCTAATAGCTAAGAGCTAATAGCTGAAAGCTATGAACCGAAACACTTTGTAAGTCATGCATTCAATTACCACCGCCGATTAATCATCTAAAGCATCTTTTAAGGCTGTTCTGGCTGCTAAATGACTACGGGTGGAGCTTAAGATCTCATGCTCTCTTTCTAGGCGTTCTAAAGTATCCTGCATTTCCAAAAGAATCTGTTGTTCTGAGGCTACACCATATAAATTACTTGCTACCCAATAGGACAGTTCTGTAGGAGAACTAGGTAGATCATCTGGAAGTTCAATTTTTTGACTGGTTAATTTAGCCGAAAGATGTACTACATCTTTTAATAAAGTCTCGACTTCTGTTGCCATAGGCGTAAGATCTTCTGTTGCTGGCTGATCTTCAACCCATTCAACTAAACCCACACGATAAGGCTTCTCCCGCACGTATTCTAAAACTTTAAATCTTTGCTGTCCAAAACTGAGCATTTTCAAGCGATCGTCAGGCAGTCTTTGGAAATGAAGAATTTCGGCACAACAGCCATATTCAGCAATTTTCCCAGTAGCGGGATCGATAAACAAGACTCCAAAACGGCGATCGTGTTCTAGAATCGTATTCATCATGATCCGATAGCGATATTCAAATATATGTAGTGGTAACGGACGACTGGGAAATAATACTAATTCAGGAAGAGGAAATAAGGGTAGTTCTCTAACTGCGATTGAAGAAGATGCCATCTAAACTTATTGTAGTTATGTTTGGTATGATTGCTTACCTATTTACTTTAGCTGATTTCTTAACAGAAGGTATTCACTCCAAAATCCTTGATTTTTATTAAAAAAATAATCACCTCTCATCGAAGATCAAACACCAATTAATAAAAGCATTTTCACCTTTACCGATAGTTGACTTATCAGCAATTTTGAAACCTAATTTTTGATAAAATCTAACATTTGTTCCTTTTTGAGTCATTACAATCGCTGGAAAGCCAGAAGGAATAACTTTCAATTGTAACTGTTGAGACAGAAGTTCTGTACCGATTCCCATTCCTCTTAGTTCTCGCTCGACCACCATATTATTGAGATACCATGCCTTATTTTGAGCTAATACTTGCTCTTTGATTTTCTCAATTGCAGTCAAGACTTCAGACATGCGTTGACATGTTTCTTGGCCAAATTTAAACGATGCGAATAGCCAGCCTGATGTAACTTGGGCTATAAGACCAGGAGAACTATATTCGGGAGGATGCCAACAAGCCATTGCTTTAATGTGCCTTTTTCCTGGAGGTTGATTTTTTTCAACTAAAGCAAAACTTTGACCGATAGCCATAAGTGGAGCAAAGTTGAGTTTTAGGTTAGCTTTTAATCCCCACTGTAGTAACTCCATCCTAGTTGATGGATCGACAAAAATATATTCATGAGCGGGATTATTATAAAAACCCTTAGCTAATAAAGCAGCAGCCAGATCAAAATCTCGTGGGGTTAATTCCACAATTTCTAGCTGTATATTATATTTTTCCATGGCTACCAAATTGAGCTATCTACTTGAATGGCTAATTTTTCCACCTTTATTCTTACAAAACTATCCTTTATAAGTAAATTTAAGGAGCAAAAAAAATGATAGAGCGATCGCCATAAGTAATTTTTCTTAATGTCCAAACAACAAAAAATCCGTGGTGAAGAACTTCTCAGAAGATTTACTGCTGGGGAACGCGATTTCATTAACCTTAGAATTTGGGGCTGGAATGAGGGCTTGTTTAGAGGTATCGATCTTAGTGGAATCAATTTTGAGAGGTCTTATATTAGCATCGATTTGAGTGGTGCTATTGTGAGAAACGCTAATTTCAGCAATACTATTTGGAACTGTACGGGATGGAAAGATATTGACTTCACTGGTTCTAATATGACTGGGGTTGAGTTTGACAACTCTATTTTGTATCGCTGCAATTTCAGTGACACCATTTGGACTGACGCTAGTCTTTGGCAAGTTATTTTCCAAGACTGCAAACTTGGGTCTGCTGATTTCGATAAAGCCAGGTTGAGAGATGTCGATCCTTTCTGGTAATTTATTAGTCGCTATTTCGGAAAATCTATTTTCATTGGATAATCCCAATTCTTCAGTGCAATCGCCCTTCTTTCGTAGGGTGGGCGACGCGACCCTAAAGGGTTAGCTTCGCGTCAGCTAGTCCTAAAGGATAAGCTCCGCAAATACTTTAGTGCAAAATGAACCAGAGCAAACTAACATTTCAGACAGAGTCACTTTGCCCACCAATTAATAAATTCAGATTATTTAATTACGATACAAGAAGATTGAATTTCGGTGGGCATCATCACATTGTTTTACCACCATGATAAATTTTAAAATGCCCACCCTACGGATCTATATTTTTGCAAACACAACACCAGAGCGATCGCCTATCTTGTAGTTGAGGCACGAAACCCAATAATTGTTAAGGATAGCGGATTGATTGCCTATTTTCATCAACCTAAAAGTTGAGTCTTTATCTCGACTTGCTTTTATTTCAATCCGCTTAACCCAAACTCAGGTTTATTTAGCCAGCATTTCGGCTGACAATTTCTTAAAGACTAATCTTTCGTCTTCAACATCCACAAAAATAGTGTCTCCTGGTTGATATTCCCCACGCAGAATTGATTTAGCGATCGCTGTTTCTAAATATCTCGAAATAGCACGCTTTAGCGGTCTTGCACCGTATACGGGGTCGTAACCTAAATCGGCAAGATAATCTAAACCAGCATCAGAGATTTTTAGCGACAGTTTTTGGTCATCAAGACGTTGTTCTAATCCCTTGATCTGGATCTGAACAATATGACGCAGTTGCTCTTTAACTAGGGCGTGGAAAATAATAATCTCGTCGATTCGATTAAGAAATTCAGGACGGAAACTATCTCGCATTGCTGCCATGACGCGCGATCGCATTTCTTGGTACTGATTATCATCTCCCGATACATCGAGGATGTACTGAGAACCAATATTACTGGTCATAATGATAATAGTATTGGTGAAGTCTACTGTACGACCTTGAGAATCGGTTAGTCTACCATCATCCAAGACTTGCAGCATAAGATTAAAGACATCGGGATGCGCTTTTTCGATCTCATCAAACAGAATTACCGAATAAGGACGACGACGTATGGCTTCGGTTAGCTGTCCACCTTCGTCATAACCAACATATCCTGGAGGCGCACCAACTAAGCGGGATACGGCATGTTTTTCCATATACTCGGACATATCGATCCGAATCATGGCTTGTTCGGTATCAAACAGCGCTTGTGCCAAGGCTTTAGCTAGTTCAGTTTTACCAACTCCAGTGGGGCCCAGAAAAATAAAGCTAGCGGTGGGACGGTTAGGATCGGCAAGTCCAGCGCGCGATCGCTGAATGGAATCGGCTACCGCAGTTACGGCTTCTTCTTGACCGATAACTCGTTCGTGTAGTTCAGCTTCTAAATTAAGTAGCTTGGATTTTTCCGATTCAATTAGTTTTCTCAGCGGAATCCCTGTCCATTTGGCAATAATCTCCGCAATATCCGACTCTAATACTTCTTCCCTTAATAGAGAATTACCTGTAGTTTGCTTTTCCGCTAATTTTTGCTCAATTTCTACAACATTTTGCTGTAGCTTAGTTAGTTTGCCATAACGGAGTTCTGCTGCACGATTTAAATCATAATCTCGTTCAGCCTGTTCAATTTCCAAATTAACTGCATTGATCTCTTCTTTAAGAGTGCGAATTTGGTCGATTACTTCTTTTTCCGACTGCCACTGAGCATTTATTTCCGATTGCTCTTCTTTTAAGTCAGCCAGTTCTTTTTCGAGCTTTTCCAGTCTTTCGCGGGAAATAGAATCGTCATCTTTGGCAATTGACAGTCTTTCCATTTCTAGCTGAAGAATTTTGCGATCGACTTCATCTAACTCTTCAGGTTTAGAAGTAATCTCCATCTTGAGTTTAGCTGCTGCTTCGTCTACCAGGTCGATCGCCTTATCGGGTAAAAAGCGATCGCTGATATAGCGGTTAGATAATGTTGCAGCAGCGACTAAAGCGGTATCGGTAATAGATACCCCGTGGTGTCCTTCATAGCGTTCTTTAAGTCCGCGTAAAATCGAAATAGTATCCACAACGTTGGGTTCACCAACTAATACTGACTGGAAGCGCCTTTCTAAAGCTGCATCCTTCTCAATATACTTACGATATTCATCTAGGGTAGTCGCGCCAATACAGCGTAATTCACCCCTGGCTAACATCGGCTTGAGGATGTTTCCAGCATCCATTGACCCCTGCGCTGCACCCGCACCAACAACAGTATGGATCTCATCTACAAACAGGATAATATTACCCTGGGACTCGGTGACTTCCTTAAGTACAGCCTTAAGACGTTCTTCAAACTCACCGCGTAATTTTGCTCCAGCAATCAAAGCACCCATATCTAAGGCTACCACTTGGCGATCGCGCAGAGATTCAGGCACATCACGGTTAATAATCCGTTGCGCTAATCCTTCCACGATCGCTGTTTTACCCACCCCTGGTTCACCAATTAAAACAGGGTTGTTTTTCGTACGACGGGACAAGATCTGGATTGTCCGACGGATTTCCTCATCTCGGCCAATTACGGGGTCTAACTTTCCTTCTTTGGCTAGTTGAGTTAACTCTCGTCCATACTTTTCTAAAGCCTGATACTTACCTTCGGGATTTTGATCGGTTACTGTTTGCTTTCCGCGCACCTGTTTAATAATATCCTTTAATTTGTTTTCAGTTAAGCCAAACTCTTGCATTAGCTTGCGTCCAAAGCGCTCGTCTTGAGTAAAGCCTAAGACAAGATGCTCAATCGAAATATAATCGTCACCAAACTCGGTGCGATATTTCTCCGCACTATCTAATAGAGTATCTAAACTGCGTCCCAAAAATACACTATTGTTCGAGCTACTAACCTTCGGTTGTTGATTAATAAACTGATCGACTTTATGGCGCAGAGATTGAACACTCACGTCAGCCTTGTTAAAAATACTACTGGCTAACCCCTCTTCGGTGATTAAAGACTTAAATAGGTGTTCAGTTTCCACCTGCTGGTGTTGATTTTGTTTAGCGATATCTTGAACATTGGCGATCGCTTGCCAGGCTTTTTCGGTAAACTTTTGAGGGTTGTTTGGTTGCATCTTTCACTTCTCTCTTAACTAAGGAATAAAAATCTGAATTTAGTAATCTGACTAATTTAGTTAAAATATATTGATTTCAGCCATAGCTAAAGATAGTTATGTATCAAACCTGCACCTATCTATAGCTAGACTAGTTTAATCGGCTCTGTTCTGTAGAATTGATTTAAATTAATTTTAACGATAAGCTAACCGCTTAGTTAGGTAGGATACCCCAACCCCCAAGTTATGGTTATCCCGATGAGTTAAGTAAGTAGGTCAAATTAATTAGAAGATAGTCTGGTAGGGAATTAGGGAATTAGGGAATTAGGGAATTAGGGAATTAGGGAAAAATAACTAATTACCATTAAAATCTATCTTGTTTTTGGTTTTATATTTAATTCCGCCTAGCTATTTGTAAACTTGCTAAAATTAGGCTAAATTCACCTTTCCCCAGATGACTGCTGCTACCAAACTACTAACTTTAAAAGCATATTTGGCGCGGGAAAATGTTGCAGAAAAACATTATGAGTTGGTGTCAGGAAATTTAATCGAGATGCCTCCTGAAAGTCCGCAAAATGCCGAAATTGCGATTAAGTTACTGTTAATCTTTGCTCAGTTTATTTCTCCTCGTCTGCTTCGCTGTAAAGATACTGAGATTGTCGTTAGTGGCACTAGAGCAACTGTTCGTTTACCAGATTTGATGGTGCTTACAGAAAATTTAGCGGACGATCTCTATAGCAATCAACGCAGTACAATTAACATTGATATGCTTCCCCCCGCTTTAGTTGTAGAGGTGGTTTCTCCAGGAAAAGCTAATCGAGACAGGGATTATCGTTATAAAAGATCGGAGTATGCAGCAAGAGGGATAGCTGAGTACTGGATTGTCGATCCTCAAGAAAACAAAGTAACAGTACTGTTATTGGATCATGGTCTTTATCAAGAAAATGTTTATCAAGATGATGACTCGATCGATTCTCAACTGTTAACTCAACTGCAACTTACTGCAAGTCAAGTTTTTAGCGCTTCTACTTAAAAGATAAGCGATCGCGGAGCGCGACGGACGCGTAGCTAATCCTTTAGGGCGAAGCTAGTCCTTTAGGATTCCCAGAGGGAAATCGCTTACTATTTTAAATACAAATAGTTCAAATCGATATTAGATCCAGTCAAACAACCGTCATCTAGTTTTATTTCTACACAGCAAACTTATCTAAGATTTGTAGTAACTAATATGTATTAATGAAAAATTAAATTGATGGCTCACAAAACAGTGAATCAAGATCATAGTTTTGCCTGGATAGTTCAAACCTGGCTATCTTTCATCATATCTATTTCTGCCACTTCCTTGGGTATTTTACATTTGCCAGTAAATGCATGGATTAAAAGTTATATGGGAATGGGTTTAGCATTTACCGTTGGTTCAACCGTGAGCCTCACTAAAACTCAAAGAGATCTTCATGAGTCAAAAAAACTAACTTCTAAAATTGAAGAAGCAAGGGTAGAGCGAATTTTAACTGAGCATGACAGTCTAAAGTAATAAAGCTCACAATAGTTACTGCCAGTTTTTTTAATCAATATGAACTCACCAACCATAGAAACTGTTCGGTATCAAGATTGCCTGGTTACTATTAATCAGATTAGAACTAAGGTATTTCAAGAAGAACAGGGAGTATCAGCAGAGTTAGAATTTGATGGCTTAGATTCCAGCGCAACCCATTTTTTAGCTTATATTAACGGTCAAGCCGTGGGTACAGCAAGAATTAGAGAAATTGACGCAGATACATTTAAGATAGAGCGGTTGGCGGTAATACCTGATTACAGAAAGCAGGGTATTGGAAAGCAGTTAATGAAATCGGCTTTATCAGCTATTGCTCAACGAGGCAAATTTTTAGTCATAGTTCATGCTCAAGTATATATTGCCCCGCTATATCAGCAATTAGGGTTTGCCATAGTCGGCGAACAATTTAACGAAGCGGGTATTCCTCATGTCAAGATGATCAAGATGAGCAAGCAGCTATAAAACCGCCTTGAGTTATGTCACAGTTAGATAAATCCGCTTTACGACGAGAAATTCTGCAACAAAGACAGTCACTTTCCCCCGCACAATGGCAAGTAAAGAGTACCCAAATTTGCGATCGCCTTAAATCGATTACTCAGTTTCAAGAGGCGCAGACGATCTTGGCATATTTTAGTTTTCGTCAAGAGCCAGATCTTGCTCCATTGTTTAATTTAGATAAAAACTGGGCTTTTCCTCGTTGCGTTGGCAAGTCTTTAGTCTGGCACTTATGGCAACCTGGAACAGAATTAACTACTGGCAACTATGGTATTCAAGAACCCTATGAGAATTCAATCATAGTCGATCCAGCGACCGCAAATTTGATTTTAGTTCCCACAGTCGCTTGTGACACTCAAGGATATCGCTTGGGTTATGGCGGTGGTTTTTACGATCGTTTATTAAGTTGCGAGCAAAATTTAAATGTTCCTACTATCGGCATTGTCTTTGACTTTGCTTATGGAGTTCAACTAGTAAGAGATCCTTGGGATATGAGGCTGAATTTTATCTGTACTGAAACAAAACTAGAAAAGTATTAAGTAATCTAAAGTAGTTTACTTTGAAAATTATGAATAATTCAATCATAAATTGAGCGTGGAAAAATCAAGATATATTAAGCAGTTGGAAATTTAAAAATTTAAAATAAGTAATTATACTCATTGCTACAAATTAAACAATAAACTATACATTTAAGGTTTGTTAAGTAAGCAAGAAAAGCTATTTAAAAATAATAATGTTTTTGTTAATCTTAATAGACCAAGATTGATTGACTGAATATTAAAACATTTACTTTATTATAGTTTTTCACCTAATTAGTTACTTGATAAAATCTTATGCAACACTTTCAAGACGAATGGATTCAAGAATGGTGCGATCGCAATGGTTGGACAGACGTATTTAGAGAACGTTACAACCATTATTGGGCATTTCCTCCCAACTGCGTAATGCCAGAGCCTATTCCTCAGAAAGTCATGAGGCTAATTAAAAGCGAGAAGGGTTTGACGAATAATGAACAAAAATGGCTGTATTCTGCTGCTCTAGTGAGCGTTGCTGCCATATTTGCTAGCTGCATGTTAGTATCTCCCATGCCGATTATGCTGGCTTTTGGATTTGATGCCATTACATTTGCGCGGATGGAATGTGAAGTATAGTCGTACAAAGGAAGAAATAGGAAGTAGGAAATAGGAAATAGGAAATAGGAAATAGCGCGAAATTCCGTTGCTTTAAAGGGTACACTTTCGGATGAGGAAATTTCGTAAGACGGAAGTAGTATTTCAAAACCGTCCTAACATTGTCTAGTCTTGCTGTATTTAATTGTTTTACACCAGAAATAGACCTAAAAAAACTTCCAGTATTTATTTATTATTTACTGGAAGTTTATAGTTTAAATTTAAAGTTGAGCAATTATTGCTGAACTGGAAACTTTATTTTGCTTTAAAAGAACTAACCCAAGATTTTAATTCTTCTCTGGCAACTTCTCGACCACCTAAACCAAAGGCTAGAGCGATCGCTACAGCAATACCACCTAGAATTAGACCAAAGGCTAGATTAACAATATTAGGTGCGATACCCATACGGTTAAGAGCCATAGCGCCAACTAAAGCAATAATTGCCACACGTGCTGACTGCGCTAAGAGGCGTGACTGAGCAGTTCCTGAAGACAGGATTAGGTTATAAGCTAAATTAGCTAAATACAAACCGATCGCAAAAACGACTACGCCAATTAAAACTTGACCAGCGATCGCTAAAAGGATGCGGAAAACATCTTCTAATGCAGGGATACCCAAGATATCGACTGCGGTAAGAGTAGCCACCAACATGATGCCCACTAAACAGAGGAAACCTACTAGCTCAGAAGGAGTTTTAGAACCCATCTGAGGTTCAGTTTGAATCATCGTCGGCTGTTCTGTACCTAAGCCTAAGTCAATCGGTTCACCTGGGGACGTACTTCTGGGAAAAGGCTGTGCGCCAGGAGTTGTCGATGAGATACCTAACCACTGCAATAGGTTATTGAAACCAATATTGGTCAGAATGTTGGTCACAAAATCGGCGACAAACTTTCCAGCAAAGTAGAAGAAAGCCAGAACTACACCTGCTGCGAATATTTTGGGTAACAGCTCTAAGACCTGATTGAGCATATCAGTAGCTGGTGCTGAGATGGCATTAATTTGTAGCTGTTCTAAAGCTGAAATAATCCCAGGAATTAAAATTAGGACAAAAACGACTGTTCCAATAATGGATGAGAGGGATTGTCCTCTGCCGCCAGCTCCTAAACCAGCTTTCCTGCCAATATTATCGATCCCAGTCGCTGCTAATAGGTTACTAACAATACGTTTAACTATATTGGCTACAAACCAAAACACAGCTGCAATGATCACTGCGCCTAAAATATTAGGTAGTAATGCCAAAATCTCATTGAGCATTCCTTGAACTGGCTGTAGAGTTCCATCTAGCTGTAAAGCATTAAGAACTGCGGGCAGAAATAGCAGGAAGATAAACCAATATAGAGCATTACCCAAAGTATCGGTTAAGGAAAAATCTCCTGTATCAGACGCAGCTAAACCCATACGCCGCTCAATATTTAAAGCACCCAATCCTCTAGTTACGATAGTCTTAACTACCGTCGCCACTACCCAGGCAATACCTAGCAAGACAGCAGCACCGATAAATTTCGGTATAAAGCCAGTAATTTGATCTAGCAGAGTGTTTAAAGGTGCGGACACCGCCTGTAACTCTAGCGCATTGAGTGCGGCTATAATTACAAACAGCATAATAATCCAGAAGATTGCAGTGGCAATCCAGTTTTCAATCGGGAAAGATTCTCCCCCTCTTTGTCCTGTAACAGCAGCAGCAAGTCTATTATCTATATTTGTGCTGTTAAGGATTTTTTTAATTAGAGCTTTAATAACGGTGGCAATAATCCAACCAACTACAAAGATAACGATCGCCTTAAGTAGATTCAGCAGCGACTCTCCCAGGTTTAAACCCAGTGGAGAGAAGATTTGCTCGAATTGCCCTGGCCTTGACTGTGCCAACAATAACGGATCTACTAATGACGAAATATTACTAATTATTTGTGTCATGTTTCTTTAGTTTTAATTCATCGTGTCATTTCCACTATTAATTTAGCGGTAAATCGTACAGATATCTTGTTATTCACAAGCAAATATACTTTTCTGCGATAATTATGCCAAATTAAATTGCTATTGCTTCAAAAATTAACAAAAATAGCTATTTCGTTAGATATTTTATATAGTCAAAACTTAATATTCTTCTGGATATGAGAATTTTAAGCTGTAGCGAATAGCACTAATCACCAGATTTGTATTACGATCTTTAATTTTAAAATTAAGATAGTATTAAGATTATATTCAATTAAAATTGAGCTTTACAATTCATGTTTTGTCTTTAAACTGTTACTGTTACGAATAAATCTATGTCGCCACAAATTTTTGAACAATCTATTCGGATTAAAGCAAGTTCAGTGATCACGGAAGAATGTTTAACCGATTTAAAGTTAATGCATCGTTGGCTCAATCCCTTAGTGGAATGTAAACCCATCGGGGTTTGGAATACTCAGGTAGGTAGTCTGAGTCGTTTTACCATTAAAATTCCTTTACTGGAGCCAAGTTTGAGAAGTGTTGTGGCACAAAGAGAACCAGGTTTAATTGTCTGGGAGTTTGATGGTTTTTTTAAAGGGCGCGATCGCTGGGAATGTCAGCCAACCAAAGACGGTACTTTTCTTTTGAATCGGTTTGAATTTGAAATTCCTAATCCCATCGTGAACTGGGGTTTTAATAATTTTGCTGCGGGCTTAACTAAAAAAGACATGCAAGCTCAATTAAAACGTTTAAAAAGAGTGGCGGAAGAAGTTTATCGTCTTAGCGATCGCTGAGTTTGCTTCTTTGCTGAATAGTGATGCTATTATTATTCATAGTTAAAAATAGGTTTTACAATTTAATTGTAACATTAAATAACACTTTTTACTTACTACCTACTACCTACTACCCACTATCCTTCGAGCAAGTGCGTAACGTCAGTTACTCATGCAATCCCCAGATATAATTCAGATAACCTTGAGTTGTATCTAGACTTCATTTCTCTAAATGAAATTACCGCAGTTATCCTCCACTACCAAAATAGCCAACTACTTTTTGCTGCTGGCATTAATTACGGTAAGTATAGTTGGAGGAGTGGCATATTTTCGCGCTAGAGAAGCTTTAAAACAGGCTGCATTCGATCGCCTGAGTGTGGCAGCTACCCTGAAGGAAGGAGAAATTACTCGGTGGTTTGAAGATCAGCAGCGGGATTTTCTCCACACTACACAGATGCCAGATGTACAGGCTAATTTAGATATTTTGCTGAATTCTCGGAATGAAGAAGCGAAACAGCAAGCATATCAAATACTCAAGCAATATTTAAATCGGCTCAATCAGATTAAGCCTAGTCTTAAAGAAATATATGTTCTCGATCGCAGTAATAAGATTATTCTTTCCAGCAATCAACAGCGGGAAGGAGAATATGAAATCTTAGCTAATATTACCTATGTCGAAGAAGTTAAAGTTAGCGCTAACTTTGCACCGATATTTTATGTTTCTCCCATTACCAGAAAACTGACAATTACCCTGGCAAAACCCTTAGCCAATCGAGGGGGGATGATTTTGATCAATTTGGATCTTGAACGGATAGATCGCATTGTTAGGGAAAAGACAGGATTGGGAAAAAGCGGCGAAAGCTATTTAATCGGCTCTTTAATTAGTAAAAATGCCTTTATTGCTGGAAAATCCCAGTCTAACTCAGCTGCTTTTGATAATTTAGATAGTCCTGGTATTAATGCAGCCATGAGTGGAATGAGTGGTTATGGACTATACCGTAACTATGCAAACTCTGATGTATTGGGGGTATATCGTTGGCTCAATGAACAAGATATTGCTCTACTGGTAGAAATTAGCCAATCAGAAGCTTTTAATCCTGCTCGTCAATTAGCTAGTACAATTGTCTTAGTCGGTTTAATTTCAGTTGCTGGATTATTAATTGGCGTAAATTGGTTGGCATTACAACTCCGTTTTTCTCAACGACAACTAGAAAAATCTAGTCAGCAGTTACAGTTAAAAGCTCAAGAAGCTGAAGCTGCCAACCTTGCCAAAAGCTCATTTTTGGCTCATATGAGTCATGAATTAAGAACACCTCTCAACGCGATCTTGGGTTTTTCTCAGTTGATGTGGCGGGATGAATCGATAACTACCCAGCAGAAAGAATCATTAGAGATGATCAACCGTAGCGGAGAACATCTGCTTAATCTGATCAATGATGTGCTGGAAATGTCGAAGATTGAGGCGGGGAAGATTTCTCTTAATAATGAACCCTTCGATCTCCATTGGCTGCTACAAACCATTCAAGAAATGTTTCAGATTCGAGCCGAAACTAAAGGTTTATGGTTTAAATTTCAGTTAGCTGATAACCTACCGCGATATATTGTCGGAGATTCTCATAAACTACGTCAGTTATTAATTAACCTGTTGAGCAATGCCGTTAAGTTTACTCACACTGGAGGAGTAACCCTGCAAGCATCTACTTGCTCACCAAAGAGATTAGACTTCCCTGACGGATCGCCAAGTAAGCAAGTCCAACTTTGTTTTGAAGTTACTGATACAGGACAAGGTATCGCCAAAGAAGAATTAAACAAACTATTCGACCCTTTTGTGCAAACTGCTAGCGGAATTCAATCTCAAGCTGGGACAGGATTAGGATTAGCCATTAGTCGTCAGTTTGCTAAATTAATGGCGGGTACAATTCAAGTACAGAGTAGCTTGGGAGTAGGTTCGACTTTTACATTTAATATTCAAGTAAAATTAGCAGATTCAGCAACCAAAGAAAAAAAATTCATTCAGCGAGTAAAACAACTTGCACCAGGACAAGCAAACTATCGTATCGCCGTTGTTGACGATCGCGAAACCAATCGTCTAGTTTTAGTCAAACTACTAACATCAGTAGGTTTTCAACCTCGAACTGCTACCAATGGTCAAGAGGCGATCGCTCTTTGGCAATCATGGCAGCCTGACTTAATTTGGATGGATATGAGGATGCCTATCATTGATGGTTACGAAGCTACCAGACAAATCAAACAGCAGTCTAATATTAAACGAACAATAATTATTGCCATAACCGCCTCTGCTTTTGAAGAACAAAGAGCAAAAATTCTCGATGCAGGCTGTGATGACTTGGTTGCCAAACCATTTACCGAACAAATTATCTTTGATAAATTAACTCAGTATTTAGGCGTGAAATTTATTTATCAACTAGAGTCTAATCAACAAGATATTGCCTCAACCAATCATCTAAACCAATCACTTTCAGCCAAAGATTTAGCTAACCTCTCGCCAACTCTGGTTAATGACTTAAATCAAGCTGCGATCGCCATAGATGCGGAACAAATTATCCAGTTGATGGCTCAAATTCCTCCTACTCAGCAACATATTGCTCAAGGAATTTCAGAAATGCTAAATAACTATGACTTTGATGGAATTATCAATTTGACTCAATCATAAATTAATGTAAAACAATCGCATTACTTTTAAGACTGTCTCGACAAAAAGCGCGATCGCATTTTGATTGGCTCGTAATTAGCAGCGATCGCACAACAAAATGAAAGCTTAAAAAGCGATCGCCAAACTATTTAAAACAGAATATGAAATCCTTCTTGGGTAAAGTGCTTATCATGGGTGAGGACATCGGTAATTACCATTTGTCGCATGATAACCATTGAAATGCAGTCTGTCAGGCTATATCCTTTATCCGAACGCTGTCCGTATAAATCGAAGCCTAACTGTCGCAATTCTGGTGTATAGGCAATAATATTTATTGTGGGTTCTCGTAAGATTTGCCTACACATCAATAGGGCTTTTTGTCTCATTACACTACCTCTTGATGCGGCATAATTTAATACTTCATCGATAATGCCATCTGTGGTGATAAGTGGGTTGGTGGTGTTGTTATGGGCATAATGAAGTGCGATTTGATGCCAGTCATCTTTTGGGTTGAGCAGGGCGATCCAATAAAAGGTATCGGCAAAGACGAGCTTCATGGATTGTGTTTTGGTGTGCCGTAGATGTAGTGATCATGCTGTTCGGCACTGTCAGTCGGTAGGGTGTCTAAAACCTCTTGAGGGATATCGGCAATCAGTTCTTCTATAAATCCGCCAAAAGGTTTGGGCGATTCTTGCGAGCGGTGATGTTTAATTTTTGCCAATAGTAAAAAGTCAAAAACTTCTTCGATGACGCGATCGGGTGCTGTCTCAATTTCACGGATTAATTGTTCTTTGATGGTCATTTTAAAGTTCTTGTCATTTCTCTAAGTATATAAATAATAACCTTCACATCAGCAACGCCAAATAAATTGAGCCAAAAAATCTCTATATATTCCCGATTTACTTTTAAGGTTGAACTCAATATAAAAGATTGAGCGATGAGGCTATGTCTAGCCGACGCGATCGCCTTATGGCTTTTCACAACTCATTGATTAGTGTTTATAAATCATTTATGTTCGGGGAATTATTCTCATGATTCACCATATTTCGATTGACGCTCATAATCCGTTGCTGGTTGCTAACGTTCTTGCTGAAATTTTGGCAGGCAAGGTATATAAATTCCTGATTCCAGGTAGTTATCTGGCGATCCCCTTTGACCATTATGGTACTCACATTGTGGTCTTTAAAGAAGGTGATGTATGGTCTCCAGGCAATGATACCGAATCCGCTAAAGTACTGCCCACAGAACCTACCAATTTAGTATCCATGCATGTAGCAATTTCAGTTCCTACATCGTGCCAGCAGATTGAGCAGATTGGTCAAAGGGAAGGATGGCGCGTCCTAACTCGCAAACAGGGAGATAACGTCCCTTTTAGTGCGATCGAGTTTTGGGTCGAAAATCGGATTCTATTTGAATTTTTCCCAGCGGAATTTACTTCTCAATATTTACATACTATGCAAACAGATGCGATCGCCCAAATTTTCGGTCAACCAATTTAACTGAAAAGTCACATTAATATCAACAAGGAGTAATTACGATGGCAATCATTACGGAAACTCTTGGCGATGACAACAACCTGCTGAAGGACATAATCGAGTTTAGCTCAGATCAACCCAAGTTAATTCAAGAGGATCTATACTTTGGACGTAATATTGCTGGTGGTGGGGAAGTTTCCGAAGCCGAGTTTCAAGCCTTTATTGATACAGAAATTACGCCTCAATTTCCTGATGGACTAACAGTTTATGAAACTAATGGGCAGTTTTTAGATAGCAATGGAAACTTGATTCAAGAACCCAGTCAAGTTATTTCGCTAATTTTTGAAAATACGCTGGAAAACCAAGGCAAAATCGATCGCATTACAGAGTCTTACCAGCAGCAATTTAAGCAAGAATCTGTTTTAGAAGTGGTCAATGAAGATCAGCTGATTGGCTTTGATGAATCAACAGATTTAATTGATAATGACCCTATTCCAGAGTTGATCCAAGAAGATTTATACTTTGGGCGTAATATTGCTGGTGGTGGGGAAGTTTCCGAAGCTGAGTTTCAAGCTTTTATCGATGCAGAAATTACGCCACGCTTTCCTGATGGGTTGACGGTATACGACGCTGACGGACAGTTTTTAGATAGTACGGGAAATTTAACTCAACCTAGTCAAGTAGTTTCGCTAATTTTTGAAGACACACCAGAAAATGAGCAAAGTATCGATCGGCTCATTGCTGCATATAAGCAACAGTTTCAGCAAGAATCTGTCTTGGAAGTGGTTAATGAAGAGGTCAACATTGGCTTTGATGAATCGGCAGATTTAATTGATAATGACCCTATTCCAGAGTCGATCCAGTCAGATTTATACTTTGGGCGCAATATTACTGGTGGTGGAGAAGTTTCCGAAGCTGAGTTTCAAGCCTTTATTGATGCAGAAATTACGCCACGCTTTCCCGATGGGTTAACGGTATATGAAGCAGATGGACAGTTTCTCGATAGTACGGGGACATTAATTAAAGAGCCGAGTAAAGTTGTTTCCCTAATCTTTGAGGATACAGCAGAAAACGAAGCAGCAATTGAGCAAATCATTGTCGCGTATAAACAACAATTTCAGCAAGAGTCTATTTTACAAATAGTTGATGAAGAAATTCAGGTTGCCTTTGACTCTGACAATATTTTTATGGATGATGGAGAGCCTACTTTTTGCGGTTTTGAAGACTCCAAAAAACTTATAGATGACTTACTACCAGGTGGTGCAGGTTATGACATCTTGCTAGGGGAAGTCGGCGACGATACGTTAATTGGCGCACAAGGACAAGACTTATACAGCGACACCATCACCGAGTTTATAACTACCGAACAAATTTTGTTTCCAGTGACGAGCTTTGAGAGTATGCCAGGGGAGGCTTCAGCTCTTTCTTTAGACCAATTCACCCTAGGTATGACCGCTTTTGACGCTGGCGATTCTTCATCTTCATTAATTGATTGTGTTTTTAAGTAACAGGTTTTTTGAGAAATTAAATTGTTAAGCAAAAGTAATGCTGTTGTTACCCATTACCCATTACTCATTACCCATTACTAATTTTCCCTATATATTCTCGATTAAATTTTAACTTGAATGCATACCAGAGATTTATCGAGTTGGAGGCGCTTTCAAGTGACTGCTACCATCTTTTCAATTACTAATTTTATTACTGATGTTCAGCCTTTTAATACTTTACCCCCACAGGTTTTAAAACAGCTAGTCGAAAAACTAAAACCGCTCCGTTATCGTCTGGGAGAAGCTATTTTACTTAAAGATAGAATTCCCTCTCATGTAATTATTGTCTGTCGCGGACAGGTGCGTTTATTAGGTTACGATCCTCGCAGTAAAAGAGAAATAACTTTAGCTAAATTAGAATCAAAATCGCTAGTTGGGGCTATTAGTATAGTCAGACAAGTATATAGTGAATCAGCGATCGCTTCTACTGATGTTGATTGTTTTGCGCTTCCTTCTGAATTATTTCAATCTTTATTAGAAAAGCACGATCGCTTTGCTACTTATTATCAACAAAACACTAGTTTAATCGAAGTATTTGATGTTTTAGGGGCAGAATTTAATCGTCAGGCAGATAGTGCCACCGACTTAAAACAATTAGCCATGACGACATTACCTGAAGCAGTAGTGCGTTATTTTCCCCCCAATAAACCAACCGATTTAGATCCTAATTTGCAATGGTACATTAGCGGTGGTCAATTACCCCAAGAAATTGCAGCCTATAGTAATTTTTATCCTAGTCAAATCAACTCGACTCTCTTAACCAACTCTATTCGTCTACTCGGTATACCTCAAGCTACTTTTTCTGGCTCAAATCAAAGTCCAAGCAATCTATCTTCAATCCAGTTTCAGCTTGCTTCAAAGCAAATAACCCCTCCTAATTTCTTACCACCGATCAAAGACAGCAAAGATTGCCAGTATCCCTTGGTTGCGGGAAAAGGTGTGGTCAAAGAAACATTGGCTTGTTTTCAAATGCTCTGCGATCGCTTTGAGGTAAAGTATCGTCAGGAAGTAATCCAGCGAATAGTAGTTAATCAGCAAAAAACGGGTGCGATTAATCTGAATTTTTGTGCAGCAGTGGCGGATTTATTGGGTTTACAAGTACAGCAGGTCACTATCCCCGTAGCCAAGCTTGCCAGTATTCCTACTCCTGCTTTAATCGCCTATGAAAATAGCTTTGCCGTAGTTTACGACACTTCAGTCAAAGAAGTAGTTCTCGGTATTCCCTCTTTAGGGATCAAACGTCGTCGCCTCGATACCTTTGCCGATCTTTGGGGACAGTCGGGAGCAGTATTATTACTCCAGCCGAAAGCGGATACCCCAAAACAAAAGTTTGGTCTGACTTGGTTTTTTCCCGCAATTATTCGTTACCGTCGGGTACTGCTAGAAGTACTGCTGGCTTCTTTCTTCGTCCAGCTATTTGGCTTGGTTAATCCCTTAATGACGCAGGTAATTATCGATCAGGTAATTGGGGGGAATAGCATCGACACTCTGCAAGTTTTTGGCACCTTAATGGTCATTTTAACCTTATTTGAAGCCTTACTCGGAGGTCTTCGCACCTATCTTTTTTCTGATACGACTAATCGGATCGATATGGGTTTGGCTTCCCAGGTAATAGATCGCTTAGTACGTTTACCGATGAGCTATTTTGGTAAGCGCACCACAGGAGAATTAGCCACGCGGGTTCAAGAATTGGAGAATATTCGTTCTTTTCTCACAGGTACGGCATTAACAGTCTTACTAGATGTGGTTTTTTCCGTAATTTACATAGCGGTGATGCTGTTTTACAGTCCTATGCTGACTTTTGCCGCTTTATCCGTTGTTCCTTTGCTAATTATTCTCACTGTCTTTTTTTCCCCTATCCTGCGTCATCTACTACGTCAAAAGGCGATTCGTCATGCTGATACCCAGTCTTATTTAGTCGAAGTAATCAATGGGATGGAAACAGTTAAATCCCAAAATATCGAATTGCGATCGCGCATGGCATGGCAAGAACACTATGGTCACTTTATTTCTGCTGGTTTTAAAGCCATTAAAATCTCGGCAGTAGCAGGTTCATTAAATACTTTCCTCAATAAACTTTCAACTCTCTTAGTTCTGTGGGTAGGCGCATATTTAGTATTAGAAAGCAAACTAACTTTGGGAGAATTAATCGCTTTCCGCATCATTGCTGGTTATGTCACTAATCCCCTTCTCCGCCTTTCGCAACTGTGGCAACAATTTTTAGAAACAGCCTTATCCATCGAACGTCTCGGTGATATTCTTGACCACACCGAAGAATCACCCCCAGAACAACAGCACAATTTGCCCATGCCGCCGATTACTGGTGCGGTAACCTACGAAGACATTTCCTTCAGCTTTACAGGCAACGATCGATTACAGCTAAAACAAGTCAATGTAGAAATTGCAGCAGGTTCGTTTGTCGGTATTGTGGGACAAAGTGGTTCGGGGAAAAGCACCATGATGAAACTATTACCCCGCTTCTATCAACCCCAGTCAGGCAGAATCTTCATTGACGGTTACGATATCGCCAAAGTCGAACTTTATTCCCTACGTCGTCAGTTAGGGGTTGTACCTCAAAACCCCCTACTCTTTAACGGCACAATCCACGAAAATATTGCCTTAAATAGCCCTGATGCCGATGTCGAAGCAATCATTGAAGCTGCTAAAATCGCTGCTGCTCATGACTTTATCATGAATCTCTCCGAAGGCTACAACACCCCCGTTGGTGAAAGAGGTGCAGCATTATCAGGAGGACAAAGACAAAGAATTGCGATCGCTCGTGCTGTCTTACAAAACCCTCGTCTGCTGATCCTCGATGAAGCTACCAGTGCCTTAGATTACGAAACCGAACAACAATTGTGTCGCAACCTGGCTCAAAAATTTGCTGGACGTACTGTCTTTTTTATTACCCACCGCCTCAGCACGATTCGCGATGCCGATTTAATTTTGATGATGGCAAACGGCGTAATTGAAGAACAAGGAACTCATGCGGAATTAATGGCATTACAAGGACGTTATTCCTGTCTTTATCAATAAGAAGTAATGGGTAATGGGTAATGGGTAATGGGTAATGCAACAGTAACCAGTAATCAATAGAACATTGTAGGGTGGGCGACGCGAAGCTAGTCCTAAAGGATAAGCTTCGCAAATGCTTTAGTGCATCAAAAATAATCAAAATCAAAAGCGATCGCTCTTGATAATGCCCACCAGTTAATCAGTAATCAGTAATTAGTAATTAGTAATCAATTATGAATAACCAAGAACTAACCATTAACGAACAATTCATCAATCCTCAAGTCTTTTTCAAACAACCTGCTACTTGGTCACGGGCAATTGTTTGGACATTAATCAGCCTGACTACTTGTGGTATTGCTTGGGCTAGTGTGGCAAAAATCGAAAAAGTAATTCCTGCTGCGGGGAAACTCGAACCAAAAGGGGCAGTCAAAGAGATTCAAGCATCTGTTAATGGCGTAGTTTCCCAAGTTTATGTCGAAGATGGCGAAAAAGTTAACCAAGGCGATTTGCTCTTAGAATTCGATCGCACGGCTTTAAAAGCTCAAATTAAATCTACTAAGCAAGTAAAACAGTCTTTAGTTAAAGAAAATAACTTTTATCGGCAGCAAATAAAGGACAATCTGCCAGTTAACTTTGCCAATCTTGATTTTGCTCCAGAAATAGCTCTGTTACTCAAAAACAAACATGTAATCATGGCTGAAACTCAGCTATATCAAGCCTTAGCCACTGATGATTTATCTGCCAATTTAAATCTCGAACAACAAGCTAGATGGCAAGCAGCCCAAAGCGATCGCAACTCGCGTATTCAAGCAGCAGAACAAGAAATCAAACAACTAGAATGGCAACTTCAACAAACTGTAAATAAACGGTCAAACGCCCTAAAATCACTGATTACTGCCCAAAATCAACTAGCAATAGCTAAAAATAACCTGACTACAGAACAAGCGATCGCTTCTAATATGTCTCCTTTAGTAGCCCAAGGCGTTGTCTCTAATTTGCAATATCTTCGGCAACAGCATGAAACTGGGGATAGTCAAATAGCAATGCAAGTTCAACAGCAGGAAATTACAACTAAGCTAGGAGAAATTGAGTCCCTCAAACAAGAACAGGGAAGATTGCAAAGTGCGATCGCTCAAGCACAAGCAAATCTAACTAATATAATTGCTGCGTTTAACTTAGACTTACAAAATAAAATTGCGGCTAATCAACAGCGTATTGCTGAAATTGATAGTCAGCTTGGCAAACAGATTATGGCAAACGACAAACAAATTGCTGAATTAAATAGCCAAATTACTTCTGATGAACAAAATCTTAAGTATCATCAACTTAAATCCCCCGTCGCGGGAACTATCTTTGAACTAAAAGCCCATGACGGTTTTGTCGTCCAACCCAGCAAACCCCTGCTAGAAATTGTCCCTAATGATTCTTTAATCGCTCAAGTTTATATCCCCAGCAAAGATATAGGTTTCGTAAAGTCAGGTATGGATGTAGATGTACGCATTGATTCCTTTGACTTCACTGAATTTGGCGATATTTCAGGTAAATTAATCTGGGTAGGGGCAGATGCCCTCGAACCAGACGAACAGCATCCCTTCCCCCGCTATCCTGCCAAAATCAAGCTAGCCACACAAACCATTATGGCTAATGGTAAATCTATGCCTTTAGAATCTGGTATGGCAATCAACGTCAATATAAAAGAACGTAAGCGTCGTATTATTTCCGTCTTTTCTGGCTTTGTCACCAAGAAATTAGACAGCCTTCAAAACGCCAAGTAACTTAACTGATTAGATACAATTCTTTGGCACAACAATGCAGCACTACTATTTCTTATAAGACTTTATTCAAAATCAGAACTAATGTTTCGTAGGGCGATCGCTCAGTACAGAGTAAGATAATACAATTAAAAAGGAAACTTCCCGACTGGACATCTAGAAGCTTCCCCAAATAAAAACTTATTCATAGTATACCAATGACAAGTAGTAACGGAAACAATAGCGTTTGCGAAGCTAGCCGAAGGCATCGCTTAGACCGAATTGAGGCAATTATTGAGTCTAATTCCCGTGCGGTTCAAGCCATGATGGAACAACAGGCTACAGATCGACTCAAGCGAGAAGAGGAAAAAATTGAGCATGAACAACGCATGGCGCGTCTAGAAGATTTAATGGCTGCTCTTGCTAATATCGAACAGGGTCAACACGGCGATTGGGTATGCGGAGGAAACCTCCGCACCCCTCGCCGTCAAAATAGAATGCTAGCCAACATAGATGAAGCCCAGCCCACTATGCTTAGAAGATTAATGGCGATCGAAAACAAGGTTGATACTTTAATCGAACGTAATCAATAGTATTTACAAAAACTGTTAATTGATTTGTTGTGGGTATTCAATGCGATCGCTTCTAAGATCAATAACTTTCGATCTTTGAGTCAAATCAAAGAAAGAATAAACACTGTCAAATTAATTAAGATAAAAGAAAAAAATAAATCTATCTTAGGATAGATAATTGCTTTTGCTGATTTTTAATAAATTTAATATATTGTCTTAACTAGTTTCAATGACAGAGTCACTACCTCAAAAGCCTGCTACACCCATTCCTGCGAATGAAACCGAGCGATTGGCAGCGCTGTATCGTTACAAAATTCTCGACACGTCCCCCGAAGCTGCGTTCGATCGCATTACTAGACTGGCATCTCAAATATTCAATATGCCGATCGCGCTTATTTCTTTGGTAGATGAATCAAGAGCTTGGTTTAAATCCTGTATTGGTTTTGCAGCGAGTGAAGTTTCTCGTAATGCTACGCTATGCAGCTTTGCCGTGTTAACCGATGAACCGCTCATCGTTCCCGATGCCCGACTCGACGAGCGCTTTGCCTGTAATCCTTTTGTAAAAACCGATCCAGGGATACGGTTTTATGCTGGTGCGCCTCTTTTAAGTCATGATGGTTTTAATCTCGGAACGCTTTGTCTGCTCGATAGTAAACCTCACGACCCTTTAAGCGCAGAGCAGCAAGCAACTTTGGTCGATCTAGCAGCAATGGTAGTGGATGAACTGGAACTGAGATTGGCGGCCACAAAAATTGCCCAAGTAGACGCAGCACTAATAGAAATTACTCAAGGTGTGGCAACCGTTACGGGCGGAGAATTTCTCGATGCATTAGTACGGCACTTCGCCAAAGTTTTAGATGTCGATTATGTTTACATTGGTTTAGTCGAAGGTGAAGATCCCAAAATGATGAGAACGATCGCCACCTGCGCCCACGGTCAAATTGTCGAAAATCTAGAATATTTATTGCAAGATACACCGTGTTGGCAAGCGATCGAACAGCGCAAAATTTGCTGTTATCCGCGTAACGTGCAAACTCGATTTCCCACTGCACCCCTATTAAAGCCACTCTGTGTTGAAAGCTATGTTGCTATTCCCTTTTTCGACTCTAGCGGTACTGTACTTGGATTGTTAGGAATTATGGATGGCGATCCTTTGGAGAATGTGCAGTTGACAGAGTCTTTGCTGACGATCTTTGCTTCGCGTATTGCTACCGAACTAGAACGAGAAACTTTACTAAGGCGCAAACGCCACTACCTCAAACAATTGCAAGGATTAGCCACTGCTGCCGTGGCAATCAATTCTGCTCGTCGGGTTGAAGAACTTTTACAGGCGATTACTTACCAAGCTGCTGAGATCGTTGGCGCTCACCAGTCCATTACCAGCATGACAACCGACCATAACTCGGTCAGAGAAATCTCCCGCAGGGATTGCGTAGCAATCAACTCAGTTTATTTATCAGATAAATACGAGCAATGGCGAAATGGTGAACAATCGAGCCGAGCGAGCATCAATGCCTACGTCTGTCATCTAAATCGCCCGCTCCGAATGACCCAAGCCGAACTAAAAGCCCATTCTTGTTGGCAGGAATTTAGCACTGAAGCAGATAAACACCCACCAATGAGAGGTTTGTTAGCAGCGCCCCTATTTAAACGAGATGGGCAGAACATCGGCTTGATTCGGCTTTCGGACAAATACGAGGGCGAGTTTACAGAAACGGATGAATCGATTATAGTGCAGCTCGCTTCTTTGGCATCGATCGCCATTGAAAACACGAGGTTATATGAAGCACAACAGCAAGCCCGATCGACCGCAGAAACCGCACGAGAAGCAGCCCAATCTGCCAACCGCATCAAAGATGAGTTTTTAGCAGTGTTGTCCCACGAGTTGCGATCGCCCCTCAATCCTATTCTGGGCTGGTCAAAGCTGCTGCAACAAGGAAAATTAGACCCTACCCAAACGCAGGCTGCACTTGCAACGATTGAGCGCAACGCTCAACTACAGACACAACTGATTGACGATCTACTCGACATTTCTCGAATTCTGCGCGGCAAATTGAGCTTAAATCAGACCCCTGTTGACTTGAAGAAGGTGATTTCCTCTGCTTTAGAAACCGTTTGTTTAGCCGCTGAAGCCAAGTCATTACAAATTGAGACCGTGTTACCCTCAGATGTTGGCACAGTGATGGGTGATGCTGGACGCTTACAGCAAATCGTGGGGAATTTGTTATCCAATGCCGTCAAGTTCACGAATCAAGGTGGACAAATTAGGGTTGCCTTAACCCAAATAGGAACTCATGCCCAGATTCAAGTTATGGATACTGGCAAAGGCATCAATCCTGACTTTCTGCCTTACGTGTTTGAGCATTTTCGGCAAGAAGATGGAGCCACCACTCGCAAATTTGGTGGGTTGGGTTTGGGACTGGCGATCGCGCGTCAAATTGTGGAGATGCACGGCGGACAGATTGGCGTAGACAGTTCGGGCGAAGGGCAAGGGGCAACCTTTACCGTGAAACTTCCGCTGGCGCAGACTTTAAGTCAACTGCCATCTACAGAATCATCTGATACTTCAACCAATGATTTGAATGGCATTCGTATCTTAGTGGTGGATGATGAGCCAGACTCAAGAGATTTTACTGCCTTGGTTCTAGAACTTTCAGGCGCGAGCGTCACCAGCGTTGCATCTGGAATTGAGGCACTTACAATGATTAAGCAGTCCATTCCCGATTTGATTATTAGTGATATTGGGATGCCAGAGATGGATGGTTATATGCTACTCCAACAGGTTCGGACAATAGAGCAAGTCAGGCAGGTAAGTGCGATCGCCCTAACTGCTTATGCTGGAGAGTTTAATCGGCAGCAGGCTCTCCAGGCTGGTTTTCAAAAGCATCTAAGCAAGCCTATCGAACCCAATAAGTTGATTCAAGCGATTTCTGACTTAGTTGGGGGGGAGCAGCCATAACCCAAAAAAGTTCATGATTCATAATTTTTACTCCTTGGCAACATCCCCAAAGACCCCTATTCTGTCACTTTCCGAGAATTAAACCGCGAAGCGGTTAGCTATTAGCTCTTAGCTATTAGCTTCTTGGCGCATTCGCTCTTTGTACGGCGCGTTTTGAGTCAGAGTACTCTTACTCAAAAGCCGCCTTTGGAAACCAACAAGTCCTAAAGGATTAGCGCCTGGAGGCGCGTCACCGCGATGCACCGCTTTTAGCTTATTAATTAGTAGATCTAGACTATTAATTAATTTAAACTCTTCATCTTTTCGAGATAGAAGAGGGGATTTAAACCCGTTTAGCTAATAGCTTTTGTTAAACTAGAATAGAAAGAGTTAAAAGTCTCAGAAGCAGAAAGGCCCACGAGAGTTGGGGAAATGTTGGGTTTAGTTGGATTGAATCATTTGTTTTGTTTTTATTGTTGCCAATTATGGCGATCGCGATTGTTAGTTTCTGGAATTTTAATGGCTTTGCTCTAACTATTCAAAAACTTCTCTACACAGCGAACAAACATTTCTACTCCCATCCCCAAAACAGTTTCATCGAAATCGAAGCGGGGGTGATGATGGGGATAAGCTAATTTTTTCTCGGGATTAGCCGAACCTAAAAAGAAATAGCATCCTGGTACTTCATTCAAAAAGAAGGACATATCTTCTCCCCCCATAGTTTGGCACTCTGGCACTACTCCTACAGGAGTTTCGACTACTTCCATGGCTACAGAACGAACTAGTTCAGCGATCGCTTGGTCATTAACTGTTGGGGGATACAATTGCCAGTGAGCGAGTTCATATTCTGCGCCATGCATCTGACATACGCCAGCAATAATGGCTTTTAGTCTCTCTCTGATTAAGCTTTCTAGTTCAGGATTAAAATAGCGAATTGTACCACTGAGCTTCGCCGTATCCGCAATCACATTTAAAGCTGTTCCCGCCTGAAATTCTCCTACCGTTACCACCGCAGCATCCAAAGGTTTAACGTTACGGGACACGATCGTTTGCAGTGCATTCACAATTTGACTGGCAACGACAATCGAGTCTACGGTTTGATCTGGCATCGCTCCATGACCACCTTTTCCCAAAATAGAAGCCCGAAAACATTCTACCGCAGCCATTAATGCCCCAGGACGAACTCCTACTGTTCCCAAAGGTAAGTTATTCCAAAGATGTAGGCCAATAATCGCATCAACGTCTGGGTTGCGTAATACTCCCGCCTCAATCATCGGTTTCGCCCCGCCTGGCCCTTCTTCAGCAGGCTGGAAGATGATTTTTACCGTTCCCTGCCAGCGATCGCGGTATTGTTGAAGATAATAGGCTGTCCCTAAAGCGATCGCTGTATGTCCATCATGACCGCAAGCGTGCATCTTACCTTTATGTTGCGACTTGTAAGATACCTCGTTGGCTTCTTGAATTGGCAAAGCATCCATATCCGCACGAATAGCTAAGACCTTGCCTGGGCGATCGCTTTCAATCACGGCAACAACACCTGTTTTGGCAATTCCCCCTTGGTATGGAATATTCCATTCCTGAAGCTTTTGCTGAATAAACTCGGAGGTCATCTGTTCCTCAAAAGCTATTTCTGGCTTCTGATGTAACTTGCGTCGCCACTCGACTAGGCTAGACTGTAACTTGCTTATTTCAGGACGAATTTGACTAAAATCAATTGATTTGGCTGATTTAACCGTAAAAACCATATCTTCTAAAGTTGCCGATTAAAAACTAGTTTTTTAGTTTTTATCTGAGTTCTTATTGACTAAATAATACTAATTATAGAAAAAATGCTGGCTTAAAAAAATTAAAATCTAGTATTGAGGATGCTTATCAAAATCAAAAGCAATTTCTATGGCGTTGCGTCCCTTGATATTTGCTTCTTCTGCGGTCAAAAAAATGTTATCAAAGTTAAAAGCAATTCCTGAAGAGTCAATAATGCTGAAACGATATAGTTGATCGGACGAGCGATAAACGATTAATGTATAGCCGTCGATACCGATTATATTTTGAATTTTCATGGGGGACTCCTTGAAGGGGATAAATTGTTAAAGTTGTTATCGATCAAACGCTGACTGCCTGACACAAGTACCTTAAATCTTTACTATGTATAGATTTTGTTTTTCATGCACAAAGGCTATTTTGTTATTATGCGATTGCTTAAAAGCATTGATGGATTGTACTTTTAAAATCCAATTTTTACGAAAATGCTATGGTTGACATAAATGTGCCAGGTAGCCAGGATTGCGATAGCTTAATTCATAATTCAATTAATATTTCAGTTCTGTCAACAATCAAAAGGTAGATATTTCATTTAAATTTTATTAGCTAAAACTCAAATTTTACTGTACCTTATAATTTATATTAAGCTCTTTATTCAGGCTAAAATCAACCGTATTATTACTTATTTATATTTACTTAAGCTTTTAATTAGGTATTTTTTCTGATCGCACCTTAAATTGTTAAAAATAGCTGGAGCGATCGCCTGTTTTAAGCTGAAAAATCAAGCCAAAGTTTTTCAAGAGATTTTGCCTGGATTATTGAACCAATCAATAAGTATAGCGGTGATAGTGCATCGTTAAACAAAATAGAAATAAAAATAGCGATAAAAATAGTTTTGGGGGGTAATAAGCTGTTCTAGCAACGATTTCACAGTTTATTTATTTTTATTTATTTTGGTCATTTTTGTACATTAGACAAAAGCCCTAAAGTATTTGCGAAGCTTATCCTTTAGTGAATCCTTTAGGGCAAATGCGACACGAAGTTAGTCCTTTAGGGCTTTAGCATAAACGATCGCTCTGTCTTTAGGAAGCACTTCACTTTTTCATACCTCAGATTGTTGGATTTTATCAAGTGCGAAAAACCTCAAAAAAACGCCTTTTTATTAATAAGTAAAACTACTTACTTGCATCACTAAAATTCTCCCGTCTTTGAAGAGTGAGGTTTAAAGCTATATGCCCTTGTCTATCACGTACGACGCGATCCTAAACGATATACATGCGGATATACCCTTTAGGGTTCTTTACTACTTGGTTTTCATCGACTCATTGGTGTCATGAATTAATTTTCTTTCTATTCGCCTGATGGCTAAATTCTGTTTCTACTACTCTTTAATCTAGAAAAGTGACAAAAGAGGGCTAACTATGAACTAAAACATTGCCTTGATATATTCCCGACGCATAGAGGAAATTGCATCTAAAGGAACACCTTTAGGACATACTGCTGTGCATTCACCATGATTAGAACAGTCGCCAAAACCTTCTGTTGCCATTTGGGCAGTCATGTTTAATACTCGCTGTTTCCGTTCGGGATCTCCTTGAGGGAGCAAAGCAAGGTGAGCTACTTTAGCTGCGGTGAATAGAGATGCAGAAGCATTGGGACAGGCTGCAACACAAGCACCACAACCGATACAGGCTGCATAGTCAAAAGCGCGATCGCTATTTTCTTTCGGCACAGGTAAGGAATTAGCATCGGGTGCAGCACCAGTATTAACCGAGATATAACCCCCCGCAGCAACAATGCGATCGAATGCCGAACGATCTACTACTAGATCTTTGATAACGGGAAAAGCCTTAGCCCGCCAGGGTTCAACGGTCAATGTATCTCCGTCTTGAAAGCTTCTTAAGTGTAGCTGACATACTGCTGTTTGTTTTTGTGATCCATGAGCTACCCCGTTAATCATCATGCCACAAGAGCCACAGATACCTTCACCACAATCAGTATCAAAAGCAATAGGTTCTTGATGATCTTTAATTAGCTGTTCGTTTAAAACATCCAGCAGTTCGATAAACGACATACTGGGGTGAGCATCAGCTACGGTATATTCTTCTAATTTACCTGCGCTCTCTGGGTTTGCTTGTCGCCAAATTTTAAGGTTAATTTGCATAAGATTAATTAAATCAGTTATGGATCTTGATCGAGTAAATTAAATTTGACAAAAAAAGCATTTAGTTTTCTAATGCAGCTTATGAAAGCATTATCATTTTTCAGAAAGGTTTCTGCAAGAGAGAATCAATGAATCAGAAATTTCTATTGTACGAGATTTCCCTCGAAGCACCTGAAGAGTCCGAAGCAATGGGGACAAAGGAAAAGTTCTGGTTTCATCATGAAGAATTAGGTTGGTGTCTTTATAAAAAAGCTAGACCTCTTACAGGTGAAAGCTGGTCAGAAAAAATTGCAGCCGAATTGTGTAGGTTGCTTAAGTTGCCTCATGCTCAATACGAACTAGCCTTATACAAGAAACAACATGGAGTAATATCCCCGTCTTTTTTGCCACTAAACGGTAGTTTGACTACAGGAAATGAAATCCTAGCGCAAATCTTTTTGGATTATCCACAAAATATTAATGATTTGTCACAGCATACTCTTGTAAATGTTTTCCAAGTTATGAATGAATCAGCGGTTGATTTGCCCTTAAATTGGCAAGCACCATTATCCATAAAAACTGCAATAGATACTTTCGTAGGATATTTGCTGTTGGATTCTTGGATTGGGAACAGCGATAGACATCATGAGAACTGGGGATTTATTAATCTTAATGGCAAAAGTTATTTGGCACCTACTTACGATCATGCTTCTAGTCTAGGAAGAAATGAAGCTGACGAAAAACGTCGAAGAAGACTGGAAACTAAAGATCGGGGCTTTTCTGTATCAGCCTATGCGAATAAATGTAAGTCTTGTTTATATGCTCAATCTGGTAATCGTCAACCATTAAAAACTTTCGATGTCTTTTGTGATGCAGCGAAACTTTATCCAAAAGCCGCAAATATTTGGCTAAATAACCTTAAACAAATTACAGCACAAGATACGTTAGTATTATTTGACCTTCTTCCAGATTTATATATCTCCCCAACTGCAATCGACTTTGCTCAAAAGATATTAGAAATTAACAAAAACAAATTAATTGATTTTCAGCAAGAACTTTAATGAGAAAACTTTTTCTAGCATGGCAAAATCCAGAAACTCGTCGTTGGTTTCCTATCGGACAGTTAACTTTTGATGGAGAAAACTACTATTTTGTCTATACTCATGGAGTAGAACAAGCTCAAGCTGAATCTAATTTCAGATTATTGCATTCTTACCCAGAGCTAGACCGCATTTACACTTCACCAGAAATTTTTCCTCTATTTTCCAACCGTCTGATGCGGACTTCTCGTCCAGACTTTGTGAATTATATTGAATCATTGAATTTTCCCCAAGGTGAAACTCATCCTATAACAATTTTGGCTCGTAGTGAGGGAAGAAAAGCTACTGACACATTTGAAGTTTTTCCTGATCCAGAAAGAAAAGAAGACGGAACATATGAAATTCATTTTTTTGTACGTGGATTACGGTATATGCCTGAAGCGTCTATCGAGCGAGTGAACCAGTTACAGCTGAAAGAAGTTTTATATTTAATGCAAGATATTCAAAACACATTTGATTCTAATGCTTTGTTATTACGTACCAAAAAATTTCATAACTTGGGATATTGTCCAAGGTATTTGACAGCAGACATTTCTCAGCTTTTGAAGCACAATCCTAGATCTATTTTGGTGGAAGTTGAAAAAGTAAATCTAGCACCTAATCCGATGCAATTTAGAGTTTTATGTAAGATGCAAATAAAAGTTGAAGATGATTTTAATTTTCTTGCTGGTGAAGAATATCAGCCAATTGTAAGTCCATCATTATCCCTAGTCTCAGAGTAAAAAACGATCGCTAATTCAGAATGTCACCCCCCATTAGGCGACGATAACGAATTTCTAATTCCTGTTTGAGAGACGGAGAATTGACTAATAGCTGATCCGCAGCAATAATTTTCTCGGCGGCTTCTCTGGCTAAATTAAGTACCTCCTGATCTTCAACCAGGCTTGCTAGGGCAAAATCAGGTAGTCCCGATTGGCGAGTACCTAACACCGCACCAGGGCCTCGAAAGCGCATATCTGCCTCGGAAATAAAGAAACCGTCTTGAGACTCTTCTAGTACCGCTAAACGCTGTCTGGCTTCAATATTCTTGGTGCTGCTCATTAAGAAACAATAGGATTTACTATTTCCCCTGCCAACTCGTCCCCGTAACTGATGCAGTTGTGATAGACCAAAACGTTCAGCATGTTCAATGACCATTACCGTGGCATTGGGGACATCTACTCCCACCTCAATGACTGTCGTGGAAACAATAATCTGACATTTGTTATCGCGAAAAGAAGTCAAGGCAATATCTTTATCGGCTGAACTCATACGACCATGTAACAGCGCAATACTAAACTCAGGAAAGATAACTTCTGATAAACGTTGGTGTTCTTCCGTGGCTGCTTTAAGGTCTAACTTTTCTGATTCTTCTACCAGAGGGAAAATAATATAAGCCTGTCTACCCTGAGCAATTTCACGACGAATGAGATCGTAGATTTTTTTGCGATCCTTGCCCTGTTTCATCATGGTATCAATCTTCTGTCTACCAGGAGGTAATTCATCAATCTGACTAACGTCCAGATCTCCGTGGAGGGTTAAAGCCAAAGTTCGGGGAATCGGTGTCGCCGTCATAGTCAAAACATGGGGAGATTTGCCCTTATTTAAAAGACGCGCTCTTTGCTGCACTCCGAAACGATGTTGTTCATCAATTACCGCCAAGCCAAGCTGATTAAATTTAACAGGATCTTGGATTAAGGCGTGAGTACCCACCAATAAAGGCAATTCGCCATTTTGCAGTTGGGAATGAATCTCGCGACGTTTAGCGGTTTTAGTCGAACCTGTAAGCAACTCTACTGGCAGATGTAAAAGATTAAACCAAGCTACTAATTTACGATAATGCTGTTCCGCCAGGACTTCTGTTGGTGCCATTAATGCAGCCTGATAACCTGATTGAATTGCCGCCAAGATCGCATATACTGCCACAATAGTTTTGCCTGAACCGACATCTCCCTGCACTAAACGATTCATCGGCGTATCAGAATTGGCTAAATCCTCGAATATTTCTTGAACAACTCGCTGTTGAGCATTAGTAAGAACAAAAGGTAAGATGCGATTAAACTGCTCAATTAATTCCCCTTGAGGAACAAAGCTGGCACCCGATTGATTTTGCTTGAGTTGCTGACGACGCTGGAGAAAGCCAAGCTGGAGATAGAAAAATTCATCAAATACTAGTCTCCGTCGAGCATGGGCAAGTTCTTCGCTATTTTCAGGATAATGGAGCCAGGCGATCGCATTTTTTAATTTAATTAAGCCATAGAGATTTCGCAATTCACTCGGCAAAGGATCGGGTAATTGAGCAGCAGCAGGTAATGCAGCAATCACCGATTTTCTCACAGTATCGGCGGGAACTCCTTCGGTTAAGGGATAGACAGGCAGCAGCCGACCAATTTTAATTGATTCAATACTCGCCCCTGCGCCGTCTAAAACTTCAATTTCGGGCTTATCTAAGGTAATGCCGTATTTGTTCTGTTTAACTAATCCTGATGCTGCCACAATCGAACCGACAGGATACTGATTTTTATATCTTTCTTGAGAACCCCGATTACTAAATCTCGCCCCCGTTAAAAAGCGATTCAGCTTTAATCTACCCGTAGCATCACTCAAGATTAACTCGAAGATCGTCAGTTGCTTATTTCTGGGACTGCTAAAACACTTACAGCTTCTCACTGTGCCAATTACCGTTACCGTCTCTCCAGCTTCCAGATGCGTAATCTGCACCTGTCGGGCATAGTCTAGATGATCGCGGGGATAGTAAAACAGGAGATCCCGCACAGTATATAATCCCAAACGCTCTAGATAGTTACTCCTACGCCCAATATCAATTACCTGACTTAAAGGCTGATCTAAACTAATTTCCTGTGCGGCGGCTTTTGGGTATGAATCTTCACACCCAAAACGCGCCGCCTTAAAATAAGTCTTTGCTTTAGGGCTACTTAAAGCTGCGGTGCGGGGAGTTTTCGGCGGGGGTGGAGTATTAGGAGTTTCGGCGATCGCTTTTTGCTGTTGCAGAAAATTACGGGTACTAATCACCAACTGCTTTCTTTGAGTCGAACTTAATTCACTATAACTAGCAAACTTCTGAGCAATATCATGCCACTGAAGCTTATCCCCCGTAGCAATATGTCTCGGTGGCTTACCCAAACTCAAGCAGAGAAACTCACTAAAGCGAAATTGATTGCCCACCAAATCTGCATATCCTCTTTCCGCCTCTACAGATAATGCCTTTTGCAACCTCACCCAATCTAGCTCACTCATGCCCAATCTTTAGCTATTAGTAATTGATATTTTAAATACTATTGGTAGGCTTGCACAGACAAAATTGTCGAATCCTGGCAGACGCTATCTTTTTGTTATGCTGTTGGCGATCGCTTTTACTTAAATGCTTTCACATACAGGTTAATCGATTCTTGCCAGACTCCTCGATCTGCAATTAGCCGTTCAACAGCTTTTTTATATTCAGCTTGTAACAATTTCCTTTCCGCTTCTGACAAATTTAGTAAAGGATTGCCTCTAGGATAAAATTCTTTTTCTATCTGTGTAAAGCCATAATTATCGTTTATTCTTTCTCTACGAAAAAGATGTTGTTCAATTTCAATATTTTGAAAACCAGAATTTTGTAAAAGTTTAGTACATTTTTCTGGAGTCCACAGATGTCTGATAATATGAGGCAAATCGATTCCGAACAAATCCTTACAGACTATAATTCTTACTTCTGATAAATGAGAACCTTTATCGGAGGAAGTAAAAGCCAAACACCCTCCAGGTTTTAGCCATCGATAGCACTTATTAAGCAGCGCGGGAATATCGCTAATAAATACTAGTGCCGAGCAACAGAAAATAAGATCGAATTTCTCATTATTAAAATCAATTAACTCTACATCTGCTTCAATTAATTCTAGATTTTTTAGATCTTCAGCTTTAATTTTAGCTTTTGCTTGAGCTAACATTTTTGTTGACATATCAACACCAATTACTGACCCTTTTGGTGCGACTACTTTTGCCACAGGGATTGCTACTAAACCAGTACCAGTAGCCAGATCGAGGATTGTTTGACCTGGTTGTACTTGAACAAAGTCTAATAATCTTTTAGCGTTTTCAGGATGACCTTTTCCTTCATAATCATAAGTGGTTCTACTATTAAAAAAATCAATTACTTGTTGCTTATATTTAGTCATTTTGACAAATCACTTTTTTTACAAACCTCCAGCAACATCAATAAACGAACCAGTCGTGTAGGCTGCTTGATCCGACAATAACCACAAAACTGCTTGGGCTACTTCGATCACCTGTCCTCCTCGCTTCATAGGAATCAATTCCTTGAGTCGCTCAACGCGATCTGGTTCTCCGCCACTGGCATGAATATCAGTGTAAATTAGACCTGGACGAACAGCATTTACCCGAATTCCCTCCTGAGCAACTTCCTTCGCCAGTCCAATGGTCATGGTATCGATCGCTCCTTTAGAAGCAGCATAATCTATGTAGTTGTTGGGAGAGCCAGTCCGAGCAGCTCCTGATGAGATATTTACAATTGCGCCTCCAGCACCTCCATGCAAGGTAGACATTCGCTTGATACCCTCTCTGGCACATAAAAAGCTGCCGATGATATTCGTCTCAAAAACTCGTTTTAAGCGCTTGGCAGTCATAAATTCCAGTTTCATTTGTGGCTCTAGAATTCCTGCGTTGTTAACCAAAGCTGTTACTCTACCTAATTGCTCGTCCGTCTGGTTAAATAGATTGATTACATCATTCTCAGAGGCCACATCTGCCGCAATGGCGATCGCTCTACCACCGAGTTGTTCAATAGAATTGACAATTTTATTAGCCGCTTCTTGATTATGCAAATAAGTGAGGCAGACAGCATAACCTTTTTTGGCAGCAAGACTGGCTGTAGCAGCACCAATACCACGACTACCCCCTGTAATGATGATGACTTTGTTCATTGCAATGGAAACTACTCTGACTTCAAAAAATCAATCTTCATACCAACTCGATCGCCAAGCAGCCTGTGCCTCAATTATCGCCAGTTCTTGTTGAATTGCTTGATATTGACTACCAAGTTTTTTCACTTTGCTCATCAGGTTACGGATTTGACCCCGTTTGGCATTTAAAAGATGGTCGGTAAATTCTACTTCTGCTAAACGTAAACGTAACAGGCTGATTTGCAGCGATTTTTTACCTGACTTAGATTTTTTACTTTTGTCACTTTCAATTGTCAAATTCATCACATGAGGAATTTGAGGCGGCTGGGAATTATTTCTCATGCCTTTTGCCACATCTGCCTGCATTGCCACATCAATCACTTTATTTGGCAGGCGATCGGGAATAATTTTCGACTCTTGAAGAAGCTGATTAACTTTCTTAGAAGTTTCATCTAGAGTTTTTTTAATTTCCCGTTCAATCTGCTGATGCCATAAGATTAGATGTTCAGGGTTCTCAAAGTCTATCTGTTTCTTGAATACTCCTTGGGTCAAATTTTCTAGCTCTAGCTCATCATCTAAGTTAACATCGATAGAATTAGGATCGATCGCAATCAATTCAATATCTTCTAGGTTTTCGATATTTTCAAGATTGGCTATTTCGGCTCTAATTAATTCCAAGTCGTTCTCAGCTAAAGTATTTTCCGCTTCTCCTTCTCGCCGTTTTGGCTTAGGTAATTTTTTAATTAACTCCGCCATCAAATTCAGTTCCGAGGGTTTTGACTCTAGTTCTTTTTGAGCGATAATTTCAGTCAGTTTTGGCTTGAGATCGAGACTAAGCTGCCTTAGTTTTTGCTGTAAATCTTGCTTGGCACTCAAAGACAAATCAATAAATGATTGGGGATAAAGTTGAGTACAAATTTGATAGCAAGCTAAAATTAGCTGCTGCTTGAGGGAATGACTTAAAAGGTCTAGATAGCTGCCATGTAGCTCCTCAAGTTCAGTCGCGATTTCGGCTACTTGTGATGTTAAATTTTCGAGGTTTTGCTTTACTTGCTGAATCGATTTTGTCATCCTATGTTTTAAATATATTCACGGACAGATGATTAAGAATGAAAGCAACCTTGTAATGCTTAGCTAGTTTATCCTAAAGGACGACGCGCAGCTAGTCCTAAAGGATAAACTTCGCAAATGCTTTAGCATACACTTCGTTATCTTAATTCTATCTTTTGAAAAAAGCAAAAGTCGTAGAACAATTATTAAACCAGATGGGTATCTTAATTTAATATAGTCTACGACTTGTAAGATGGTAATTTGTTGCCAAGAATTTATTTTGCTCTATTTCTGTCCTGTTTGAGCAGCCACTTCCTCAGCAAAGTTAGATTCTACTTTTTCAATCCCTTCTCCCATGACAAAGCGGACGAAACGACGCACCTGAATATTTTCTCCCAACTGAGATATACTCTGTTTGACTAATTCTTCGACAGTAATGCTTTGGTCACGAATATAGGGTTGAGGTAACAAAGCAATTTCGTTTAAACGCTTGTCGATTCTACCAGTAACAATTTTTTCTTTAATATTATCTGGTTTACCGTCTAGGTCATCTCGACCCATTTCAATCTCTTTTTCCTTCGCGACAGTATCTTCAGGAATATCATCAACCCTGACAAATTCTACGTTAGGACAAGCAGCAATTTGCATGGCAATATTTTTGACTAGTTCTTGGAATTCTTCGCGACGTGCGACAAAATCTGTTTCGCAGTTCACTTCTACCAATACGCCGATTCTTCCGCCAGTATGAATGTAGCTTTCTACCAATCCTTCGGCAGCAACACGACCTTGTTTTTTATCAGCAGAAATAGTTCCTTTCTGACGCAACCATTCGATCGCTTTAGTCATGTCGCCTTCATTCTCGGTCAAGGCTTTTTTACAATCCATCATCCCCGCGCCAGTTTTTTCGCGAAGTTCTTTGACTACTTTTGCCGATATAGTTGCCATATTTTTCTGTTTTAATTTAGTTTTAGTGACGACAAAATAATTTTAAATTATGTTGGCAGAAGCTCGAATCATTGATTAGCTAAGATCTATTTCTCTCCTTCTTGGAGTACGTAAATTAACTAGCAGCTAGTTTTTATTCGCTGCTAAAAATAAAACAGGTAACTTCAGCCTACAAATCTAACTTTAGATGATTCAGGACTTACACAATTAAAAGCATAGATTAATGTGTAAGCCCTGTAAATGTCGAAACTAGTCTCGACTCCCTAGCAATTTAGTTAGTGAAGTAAAGTCTATTCTTCGCTATCAGCGTCTACTTCCTCTTCAAATTCTTCTACTTCATCTTCTGCGCCAGGATAGTCATCTAGATCGACTCCTTCTTCTAGCTCATCATAATCATCCTGATTATCTGGCTGACCATGACGACCTTCGTATATAGCGTCTGCTAATTTGCCAACAATTAGCTTAATTGAGCGAATAGCATCATCATTAGCAGGAATTGCCACATCTGCTACTAGAGGATCGCAGTTGGTATCTAAGAGGGAAACCACGGGAATACCTAGTTTTTGACATTCAGCGATCGCATTATGTTCGCGCTTTTGGTCAATAATTACTACAATATCAGGCACTTTTCGCATCATTTTGATGCCACCTAAATATTTTTGTAACTTGCCCATTTCACGACGCAATACAGACGCTTCTTTC
Organism: Pleurocapsa minor HA4230-MV1; assembly: GCA_019359095.1. Classification (NCBI taxonomy): domain Bacteria; kingdom Bacillati; phylum Cyanobacteriota; class Cyanophyceae; order Pleurocapsales; family Pleurocapsaceae; genus Pleurocapsa; species Pleurocapsa minor. Next base: position 73,812 of record JAHHHZ010000020.1, read on the forward strand.
TTCGGTCTTCTGTCTAAAGCACCAGTTTCTTCCAGATTTTCGATTTCTTTGAGTCTTTCTACTCTAGTTTTAATGGTTTCCCAGTTGGTTAACATTCCACCCAACCATCTTTGGTTGACGTAGTAAGCACCACAACGAGACGCTTCTTGAGCAATAATACCTGCTGCTTGGCGTTTTGTACCCACAAATAAAACCCGCTTACCTCGCTCTGAAGATGAGCGCATATAGTCGTAAGCTTCTTCCATTAACTGCGCTGTTTGCACCAAGTCAATGATATGTACACCGTTGCGGGCAGTATAGATGTACTGAGACATCCGAGGATTCCAACGACGGGTCTGATGACCGAAGTGAACCCCCGATTCTAAAAGTTCTGCGAGAGAAACTACTGGCATATTATTTTTTACTCCTTCGGGTTAATCCTCCATTCAGGGACATTTTTAATCAAGATTTAATCAAGCTAAAAACACCCGAAAACCTGAATGTGTGAATTGTTTATTTTGCGTATACTAGTCTAGCACTATAAGCTCTTGATAGACCTACAGGCTTCAAAAAAACTTATAGCTGCGGACGCTACCACGTCCCAGTCGTCTTACGACGATCTGCGCTAAGCGCTGCGCTTGTAGCTTACAGCTTTTTGGTAGAATTTAAGCAGATTGTTACATCACAGTATAGTTAATGGCATCATTACCTCAATATCGACCCAAAAAGTTGTCTCTAGGCCCTTTAGAAGCGGAAATACTGGAGATAATCTGGGATTTAAAAGTAGCGACAGTTAAAAACGTCCATGAGCGAATTCTACAAGATCCTGAACGCGAACTTGCCTATACTTCAGTAACTACAGTGATACAGCGATTAACCAGTAAAGGCTGGCTTAAGTGCAGCAAGAAAGGAAAAGCTTTTTCTTGGCAGCCTTTGATCTCACGGGAACAAGCCCAGGTATTACGCTCTTTTGAGCAGCTTAATGGTTTTTTAGCGGTTAGCAATCCAGATGTGGTGGCAGCTTTTGCCGATAGCCTGGATACTGCTAGTTTGCAACAAATAGAAGCGATCGCATCTCGCCTTAATAATATTCGTCGTCAAAGAGAGGAGCAAAGCTAATGCATTTGCTAACAATTTTAACCGTCGTCATTCTGGCGGTAATCATCCGTTATCAATCAACTCCTTCCCTGGGAGAATGGTCACAACGTTGGTATAGAACCTTATTTCTGTTTTGTTTTCCTGGCTTACTGCTGCTAACTACGGCAATTACCGTGCTGTACATGGGTTGTCATGGGGCGATGTTGGGAGTGGAAGCTGGTTCTGTGGGCTGTTTTATTTCAGGTGGTTTAATCCTATTTGCCACTGGTTCTTTGCTTAAACTAGCTGTTCAAGGCGATCGCTCGATTTGCCAAGTTCGGAAGTATCCCCAACAAGTCGTAGAAAATACCACAGCGAGAATTTTAGAGTTTGATTTACCCTACAGCGCTCAGATTGGTTTCTGGAAATCAGAATTAGTGATTAGCAGGGGTTTATTGACAACTTTGGATCGCGAACACCTAGCAGCAGTAATTGCTCATGAACAGGCTCATGTAGAATATCGCGATACTTTTTGGTTTTTCTGGTTAGGTTGGATTCGCTCTTTTAGCTTTTGGCTACCTAATACAGAAATTTTATGGCATGAATTGCTATTGCTCAGAGAGCTAAGAGCAGACCGAAAAGCAGCCGAATCAGTCGATTTTCTGTTGCTAGCGGAATCTTTATTAGCAGTAGCGAAAGCTCCTCTAGAAGCTCCTGTCTGGTGTGCTGGCTTAAATGATGCTCAAATTGGCGATCGCCTTCAAGAAAGAATTGACTCTCTGTTAAACCAAACTGAATCTGTTCCTGATAATCGTTGGCAGAATTGGAGTTGGTTATGTTTGCTAATTATGCCTTTATTGACTATTCCGCTGCATTATTAATTACATTTCATGATTATTTAAGGGCGAATGACTATTTGCCCCGACGAGTAATTTTGAGTGATCGCGATCGCTCTAACTGAAAAACCCTAGTTGAAAGATAATGTTCCGTCTCCCGATACGACTTGACCAATTTGGAAGGCGGTAATGTTTTTTACTTTCAACCAGTCTAAAACAGACTGAGTTTGAGCTGGCGGAACTATAACCACAAAGCCAATGCCCATATTAAAAGTATTAAACATCGCTTCTGATTCAATCTGACCTGCTTGGGCTAACCAATTAAAAATAGGCGGAATTATCCAGCTATCCTGCTTTACTTCAATCGACTGTCCTTGATTTAGACAACGAGGTAAATTTTCTGGTAAACCACCACCAGTAATATGCGCCATGCTGTGAACTTCAATCTCCGTCTTGAGCAATTCTAAGATCGGTTGGACATAAATTTGCGTGGGCGTAATTAACTCTGCACCCAGACTATTACCGTTAAACATTTCAGGAGTATCTGAATAAGAATAGCCTCCTGTTTCAATAATCTTCCGTACTAGGCTAAAACCATTACTATGAAGCCCTGCACTGGCTATACCAATCGCCACATCGCCAATTTGCACCCGTGAGCCATCCAGTAGCTTGCTTTTCTCCACTACGCCGACACAAAAGCCTGCTAGGTCATATTCCCCTAACTGATAAAACCCAGGCATTTCTGCCGTTTCTCCCCCCAAAAGAGCGCAACCGCTAAGACGACACCCTTGGGCAATTCCTTTGACTACTTCCGCTAGCTGTTGTGAGTTGAGTTTGCCTGTGGCTAAATAATCCAAAAAAAATAAAGGCTCTGCGCCAGAGGTCAAAATATCATTGACGCACATTGCCACCAGGTCAATACCTACAGTATCGTGGCGATTAGTTTCTTGGGCAATTTTCAGCTTAGTCCCCACTCCATCTGTCCCTGAAACCAAGACGGGTTGTTGATAGCCTGATGGCATCTGAAAATAACCACCAAAACCACCTAAGCCACCCAAAACCTCTGGTCGATTGGTGCTTTCAACATCTTGACGAATTTGACTAACGAAAGAGCGTCCTGCTTCGACATCAACACCAGCGTCTTTATAGTCCATAAATCTAATTGCCCAACCAAAAATAACTACTCTTGCCGTCTAGAAATATTAGACCAGAAATGTTGTTGCTTGAGCAAATGATAATTTAATTAGCGATCGCGAACCGTGAGCTTTGCCCAATCGCCTTGACTTGCCAATTAACCATACTAACAAGAATTTAGCAGTAAATCGAGACTTAATTGATTAATAAATATACCAATATAGCTTTCTAGTTCTTTTTCCGATTTTTACCTTTTTTATATTTAGAATAACCATGATTTCTAATTTGAATCAGCCAAAATTTTGCAACTACTTTAAGTGGTTGTGGTTTTTTAGCTTAAATTAGTCAATCTTAATCTGAATGCAAATATTAAAAAACCATATAAATTTGCTTCAAGAAAAATACCACTATATATAACTTTCAATTTCTACAGGTAATGTTTAACAAATCAAAATATGGCAAGCTAGTTGCAATTACAGCATTCTTGTCTGTCGCTAATGTATTATTAAACAGCTCGATTGTCACGGCACAAGTGAATAACAGAAAAAAAAGATTGCCAATAAAAATATCTACTTTGAATACTGTTAAAAAACAAGCAATCAGCCAAAATCTATTTTTTCCTAAAAGTTCCAATCATCAGAATACAAAAAAAGCTAGAGAACAAGATCACTCTAAAATATCTAAAAATAGGCAAATAATCTTATCAGAAGACCAACTTTTAATCGCTAATTCTGTTAACGGGAATGCATCTTGGTATGGCCCTGGGTTTGATGGTCGTTTAACTGCTAATGGTGAAACATTCGATCAGCAAGAGATGACCGCTGCTCATCCTGATTTAAAATTTGGGACAAAAGTTAAAGTTACAAATTTACAAAATGGTCGCTCAGTAGTAGTCAGAATTAACGATCGCGGGCCTTTTATTCGCGATCGCATCATCGATTTATCTGCTGCTGCTGCTCGTGCTTTAAACATGATGAGTTCGGGAGTCGCACCAGTAAGACTTACTATTTTAGGACAATAATAAAAATCAGAAGTCAGAAGAGAAAGACAGGGCTATTTCGTTCTAACTGTAGTGAACCAAGAAATAAATTTCTTGGCTTAAAATCAAAGTCCGTTTAAACGGACTTAATCTACTTAGACAGAGAATTTATTCTCTGGATATATGAGAATGAAATAGCCCTGAGAGAAAGATAGTTTTAAACTATCTAATTTGATCTTGATAGAGTCGAAAATTGCCAAATAGCTGATAATAGGTAATTGCTCACTGCTTACTGAATAATCATGGTGCTTTTGTTACGGACGATTTCTGAACTGCGCTCCCATTTAAAGGCTTATCGCCAGGCAAATCAAGGCACAATCGGTTTAGTGCCGACAATGGGAGCATTGCACCAGGGACACTTAAGTCTAATTAAAAAGGCGATCGCCGAAAATAGTTTAGTAGTAGTGAGCATCTTTGTAAATCCCTTGCAGTTTGCACCTACAGAAGATTTGGCTAGCTATCCCCGACAGTGGGAATTAGACTTAAAACTCTGTGAATCAATGGGAGTAGATCTAGTTTTTGCTCCCTCCCCTGAAGAGATGAATAGTAGGGGAGATACTAGTGCTTTAAATAATACGACTACAGTAGTTCCACCTCAAAGCATGACTCAGGTGCTATGTGGTAAATATCGTCCCGATCACTTTACGGGAGTTGCCACGATTGTTACTCAGTTATTTAATCTGATCCAGCCAGATCGGGCTTATTTTGGGCAAAAAGACGCACAACAGCTAGCAATTATCCAGCGTCTAGCCCAAGACTTAAATATCCCTGTGGTAATTGTTCCCTGTCCAATTATTCGCAAACCATCGGGACTGGCATTAAGCTCACGCAATCAATATTTAACTGAGTTAGAGAAAGAACAGGCTGCTAAAATCTATCACAGTTTACACCAGGCAAAACTAGCCTTTACTCAAGGAGAAATTAACGCCACAGCTTTAACTAATTTAGTCAGACAAGAATTAGCAGCCACAGAAGAAGTTAAAATTCAATACGTTGAGCTAGTCGATCCTCTCAGTCTGCAATCAATTGAACAGATTAAGCAGACTGGATTACTGGCGATCGCTGTTTATCTTGGTTCTACTCGTTTAATTGATAATATCGTGTTGCAAAAACGTCAGCCTATTATTGCTATTGATGGCCCCGCAGGCGCTGGAAAATCTACCGTTACTCGTTCTTTAGCCCATCAGTTAGGATTACTGTATCTGGATACAGGAGCAATGTATCGTGCGGTCACTTGGTTAGTCATGGAGTCGGGAATTGCCCTTGATGACCATCAGGCGATCGCTAATTTACTCCAAGATCTAGACTTAAAATTAACTTCTCCCAGTAGCATGGATTTACCCACCATCGTTCATATCAACGGACAAGAAGTAACTACGGCTATTCGTACTTTAGAAGTTACGGCAAATGTATCGGCGATCGCTGCTCAAGCTGCGGTGAGAGAAAAGTTAGTGCAAATGCAGCAGCAATGGGGAGAAAAAGGAGGCTTAATTGCCGAAGGACGAGATATTGGTACGAATGTCTTTCCTGATGCCGAATTAAAAATATTTTTGACCGCAACACCCGCAGAAAGAGCTAGAAGACGTTTACCAGATTTACAAGCTCAAGGTATCAATGATATTGATCTTAAACAGTTAGAGCAAGATATTCAACGCAGAGATGAACAAGATAGCAATCGGGCGATCGCACCTTTGAAAAAAGCCGATGATGCGATCGAGCTAATCAGCGATAATCTCAGCATTGATGAGGTAATTAAAACAATTATGGATTTATATCGACAAATTTAGTTAATAATCATCTGATTAACGGTAATAAACTAAATTCTTGACGTATTTCTAAAAGAGAGCGATTGAGCAAAAATTCATAATCGAGAAAAGGGTAATATTTTCTTGTACCACGAGTCTTAAACCAGATAACGATAACTTCTGGTAGTAATCGCGGTAATACGAACAAAATTGAACTATACAGCCATAATCCATGCTGTTTAATTAGGTCATCATACATAATGTCGATTGCTGGTCTAATTTTGGGGTCTTTGCGAGTGTTTAGATAATCGCTGAATTTAAAATCACTCGTCCAAAAGCTCAATGGTAATAACTTAATTTCGTCATACATATTGGTGTCGCAACCCAAAACAATATGAGTAATATCATGTGCCAACAAAATTTGAGCAAATTCTGGAGGCAGTTTTCTAGGATCGGTAATATTAGAATTGATCGCGTAATACTCTTCTAATCCTTGCTGTAAAGTCTGGGTGCTATGTTTATTGAGGTACTTAGGCAGGGAACGTTTAATCATAATTCCATTGTTACGATACGATACTGTTTCGTAATTTTATAATAACACCTATGAATAAGACTAATCAGAAAACGCCAGGTAGACCTCGTAGTACCAAGTCTCATCAAGCCATATTAAAGGCTGCTTTAGAATTGCTAGGAGAAGTTGGTTTTGAAAACATGAGTATTGAGGCAATTTCGGCTCGTGCAGGAGTCGGGAAAACTACTATTTATCGGCGTTATAACAGCAAAGAGGAGTTAGTAGCTGACGCAATTGAAAGCATTAGACAAGATGTGGTGATTCCTGATACGGGAAATCTCGATCATGACCTTGATGAGTTGATTGAAAATGCTGCACAAATTACTCTTAGCGCTTTAGGCAGGCAAACAGTAGCCATGATTATCAGTAGTGCTGCTAGCAATTCTCAATTCGCTCAAATTTATTGGACAAAATATCTACAGCCACGACGAGAAGCATTTGCTAGTGTGATTGAACGAGCAAAAATGAGAAATGAAATCCAGGTTGATGTTGATTCTGGTCTGATATTTGACTCTATGAGTGGAATTATGCTTTATGCCCTGATTTTTCCGCCTGAAACCGAATCTTGGACACAATATGTTCGCAAAGCATTACACCTGTTGTTTTAAAAAGCAGGTAAACATATCTTATGAATACTTTTAAGTTGACTCAATCTTGCAGCAAAAAGTAAAACTGCTTGAATATCATCTAATTCTAAAAGTCATCAGTAATATTTAAAGTGCGATCGCTTTATAATAATAGGTTCTAATCAGAAAAACCCTCTAAAATATGCCTCAAGAACTTACCCCTTCTCAAAGGCTGACTCAAATCGAAAAACTGCTAGAATCAGCAATCAAACTGAGTCATAGCAACACAGCTAAGATTGAAGCTAATGCAGAAGCAATTCAAGCTAATACAGAAGCGATCGCTAGCCAAGATCTCAAAATAGATCGCCTTACCCAACAAATGGATCGAGCTACAGAAATATTTATTGACTCAATGGGTGTAATGCGAGAAATGCAGAGTGAAATTAGAGGTTTGCAAGTTGAAAATCGCCGTATTTTGGATCGTATTTATGGCGAAGAAAATCAAGAATAAAAACTATTGTTTTAAGAAATAGTCTTAACTATACAGCGATCGCACTATTTTTAGAAGGATTTACAATAGCTAAGAGCTTTTCTTAAAATTACGCAATCTCAAAGCATTAGTGACTACCGAAACCGAACTGAATGCCATTGCCCCACCAGCAATAATCGGATTGAGTAGCCAGCCAAAGAAAGGAAATAAAATCCCTGCTGCAATGGGGATACCGAGAATATTGTAGATAAAGGCAAAGAAAAGATTCTGACGGATATTATTAATAGTTGCTTTACTTAGTTCAATTGCGGTGACAATGCCTTGTAACTCTCCTGAAATAAGGGTAATATCGCTAGCTGCGATCGCTATATCCGTTCCTGTACCAATAGCAATACCCACATCGGCTTGAGCTAGGGCAGGGGCATCATTAATGCCGTCTCCCACCATTGCCACAATTTTTCCTTCCTGTTGTAGTTCCCCGATCTTGGCTGCTTTTTGCTCGGGGCGCACTTGCGCTTCTACTCTAACTATACCTACCTGACGGGCGATCGCTTCGGCAGTTTTTTGGTTATCTCCTGTCAGCATCACTACTTCTAGATTGAGCTTACGCAATGCTTTAACTGCTGCGACAGATGAAGGTTTAACGGCATCGGCAATACCGATGATTCCTTCAAGTTCACCATCCACGGCAATTAAAACTACAGTTTTGGCTGCTGCTTCCCAGGTGTCTTTTTGCTGTTGTAAACTAGCGGTTTTGATGCCCAACTCCGACATCCAGCGTTGAGTACCGATTTGGACTAAATGATCGCAAACTATACCTTGAACTCCGCTACCTGCGATCGCGTTAAAATCTTTCGCCTCTGATAAATCGACACCCTGTAACTGGGCATATCTAACAACTGCATCGGCAAGGGGATGTTCAGAATTGCGTTCGACTGCTGCCACCAAACGTAATAACTTTAGTTCTGCGTCATGGCTGAATCTTCTAACTGTTTGGTAATTAGTAACCGTAGGTTTACCTTGAGTAATTGTCCCTGTTTTATCAAGAACTATTGTTTGCAGTTTATGAGCCAATTCTAAGCTGGCTGCACTTTTAATTAAAATGCCGTTTTCCGCACCTTTCCCCGTACCTACCATTACAGATGTAGGTGTTGCCAAACCCAATGCACAGGGGCAGGCGATAATTAATACTCCTACCGTTGTAATTAATGCCACAGAGACATTACCCATGATGGTAAACCAGAGGATGAAAGTAGCAATGGCGATCGCAATCACCACAGGTACAAACCAAGCTGTAACGCGATCGGCAAGTCTTTGTATAGGTGCTTTTGAGCCTTGAGCATCCTGTACCAACTGCACGATCTGCGCCAAGACTGTATCTGTGCCGACTCTAGTAGCTTTAAATTTAAAACTGCCTGTCTTATTAATGGTTGCGCCAATCACCCGATCCCCTGGCTCTTTTTTAACAGGAATACTTTCCCCCGTGATCATTGCTTCGTCGATTGTGGAATTACCACTAATAATTTCTCCATCAACAGGAATCTTTTCCCCAGGGCGTACTAAGATGGTGTCGTCAATCTGTACTTCATTAATCGGTAGATCAATTTCTCGCCCATTACGAATAACTCTGGCATCTTGAGCCTGTAAACCCATCAGTTGCCGAATTGCTGCTGAGGTTTGTCCTTTAGCGCGATTTTCAAACCATTGCCCTAAAAGAATTAAAGTAATAACAACCGCTGCGGTTTCGTAGTAAACCTCTGGCATCAAGCCTTGGCTAAGAAAGAAGTTAGGAAAAACGGTAGCAAATAGAGAATAAAAATAGGCTGCACTTGTACCTAACGCAATCAAAGTATTCATAGTCGCAGCATGACGCTTAAAAGCTTTCCACGCACCGATATAAAACCGATAACCACACCAAAATTGTACAGGGGTAGTTAAGATTAGCTGTAGCCATGGGTTATGCAACCATGTGGGAATGAAAGGTAAGTTTAAACCCATCATCATTGGTAACGAACCAACGATCAGCAGCAGGCTAATTATGCCACCGACAATTATTTTGAGCTTTAAATCCCGTGATTCTAATCTACGGGCAGCTTTTTCTGGATCATCCTCTCCCGTAACCATTGCTTGTTTTTGCAGAGAATAAGCAGAATATCCTGCCTCTTGGATGGCAGCTTGGATATCTTCAATACTAGTTTGGCGAGGATTATATTGGATGCTAGCTTGTTCTGCACCAAAGTTGACGTTACACGACTCTACCCCAGGTACGCGGCTAATCGCCTGTTCAATACTGCTGGCACAGGAAGCACAACTCATCCCTCTGAGTTTGAGATTTATTTTTTCTGTATTTGTCGTCGTACTCATGATTAATAGCTGGGGCGAATGAGCATCCACCCTGACAGAGAGTTTTATATTTTTGCATGACTACTTAAGCAGGAGTATAGCCAGCAGCAGCGATCGCTTTTCGCACGGATGATTCTGAAACAGTACTTTCTACCATTACCTGTTTAGTTTGAGGATCGGCTTGTACTTCGGCAGTCGGATCGATTGATTGAACTGCTTTAGTGATGGTTTCAGCGCAAGCACCGCAAGCCATATCAGGAACGTTCAGTTCTATTGTCATAATGATTACCTGATTTATTTGGTTATAAATTGAGTTTAAACTCTCTAGTCGACTATAGAGTCAAGCCCCTAGTAGGTAGTAGATTTTAGATTTTAGTTAAAAAACGTCCGAACATTGTCTATGTCTAGTATTGCCGTAACTTAAAAGCGATCGCTTTAAGGCAAAATTTTATTAATATTTATAATTAGCTTCTCAACGACGAAAATAATTACAAAGTAGGGTGGGCATTGCCCACCCTACGGATTTTGATTGTTTTAACCCAACAAGTTAAATATTTTAAATCACTCTTAAAAGATGGATTTCAACAATTGTGATTATTTATTTAAACTGATTTTCAATTGTTTACGTCATGGCAGCACTGCAAATTTACGCCATGTTTTGCGGACAATACCCTAATCTGTTGACAATCTGATCGCGGAAGATTTCAATTTCTTTAGCCTCTGGTTTGCCGTGAACTACTACAACCACTTGATAGCGGTTCATAACCGTAGTAGGAGATTCTCCAGCTTCTAATCTATCTAAGGCTTGAATTACTTTCGATGATGGTTGAGCAGAAAGTCCCATTTCGTTTAAAAAAGCCTGAAGATTCTCAGCTAATCCTGCAGGGATAAAATTTTTCAAACATACTTTAACTATCCAGCGGTCAATTTGGTTGATAACTGCCACAGAATCTAAGTATGGTTGATATTGGTTGCGTAAATGTTTGATAACTCTCAGGGTAAAACTGGCGTTAGAAAAGGAGTAGGTATATTCTTTGTTTATTTTCATTGTGTTTAATTGAGATACTTCTAACTAAACGGGTCTTACAAGCTAGCGAACCTAAGTTGCTATGTAGCCCCGATCAAAAGCAAAATCTAACTAGTTGATATTTGAGCAATCTCGATCGCCAAAGAATTATAGGCAAGATACTAAATCCTCGATCCTGTATTTTTAGGCAAAATAAATTGCGTCTTGAGAAACTTTTACTTCAGAACGCATCTTGATACAGTCACTACAACAAACAATATCCCCCTGCCACACTGCTCACAAAAAATTAATTGCCCTAACACTTTGAGATCACCATTTGAGTTATTGAATTAAAGTTATCTGACCGTATTGATTAATAGAATATAAAATAACAATTTGAGGAACTTGTGAAGAACGAGTAATTTTAAAGTCCGAGGTTAATCGTGAGTTTAAGTTATGTATCAAAAGGCGATCGCGCTAACCATAACCAGAAAGTCAGAAGCCGAACGGCTATTGGTAATTTGAGGTGGGAAAATAATCAATGATCACAGCATAATCATATTTAGCAGATATGATCCTTAAGTTTGTTGACCAACGGTCAGGCAAGCCCTGTCGTTTTATATCCGAAGGTGTATGCTAAAGCATTTGCGGAGCTTATCCTTTAGGACTAGCTTCGCGTCGTCCTTTAGGACGGCAGGGAACCTGACCTCTAATGATATGAGCATCAAGCATATTTTATTAATTGACGATCGCGATCGCATCAAAACCTGATAGATACAGCAAATACGATAGTGATACTTCTCTGATTATGGCTAATAGTAATACTTCTAGACTAATTATTCAAATGCAGCAGCCAGATTTTTATCCTCATGCTGTAGTTGAAGATCTTAAATTAGTTCAGACTCATGCTTCTTATGTTTTTTTAACTGGAAACTATGTTTATAAAGTTAAAAAAAATGTAAATTATGGTTTTCTTGATTATTCCAGTTTAACTAAAAGAAAGTTTTTTCTAGATGAAGAATTAAGACTAAATAGAAAAATTGCTCCAGAACTTTATTTAGAAGTTCTTCCCATTAGCCAGCATGATTCTAAATTTATTTTGGCTAATTCAGCTAATATTGTTGAATATGCTCTTAAAATGTACGCCTTTCCGCAAGAAAATTTATTTAGTAATCTTTTAGAAACAGATCGACTTAGCAGCGGTCGCTTAATTGAATTAGGAAAAGTTGTCGCAAAATTTCATCAGAATGCTGATACTAATGAATATATTAGTAAGTTTGGAACTGCTGCCAACATTCGAGTAGCTTTTGATGAAAACTATCAACAATCTCAAAAATATGTGGGAAAAGTTCAAACTAGGGAGCAGTTAGAAGCTACTAAAGTTTATACTGACTATTTTTTTACAGAGCGAGAATCTTTACTGAAGGAGAGAGTTAAGCAAGGAAAAATTAAAGAATGTCATGGAGATTTGCATCTTAATAATATCTGTCTCTGGCACAAGCAAATTCAATTATTCGATCGCCTTGAATTTAACGAATCCTTTCGCTTCGTTGATACGATGTACGATGTAGCATTCATCGTTATGGATTTAGAAGCGAGAAAAAAGCCAGATTTAGCTAATATTTTTCTGAATAGCTATTTAGAATATACTGGTGACTGGACAGGCTTACTAGTCTTACCTTTATATCTAAGTAGACAAGCCTATGTCAGGGCGAAGGTAAATTCATTTCTGCTGGACGATCCTCAAGTTAGTGAGGACAAAAAACAACAAGCCAAAAAAACTGCTAGGGAGTACTATCAATTAGCCTATCAGTATACTCAAACTAAATCAGGTAGTTTGCTCCTGATGTCTGGTTTATCAGGTTCGGGTAAGAGTACTGTCGCCAGAACTATTGCGCGGAATAAAGGCGCAATTCAGATTCGTTCTGATGCTGTACGTAAACATCTAGCAGGAATACCTGTAGATCGAGTAGATCGATCGGCAAGCGATCGCTTATATACAGCAGCTATGACCCAAAAAACCTACGATCGCCTTTTAGAACTAGGCTTAATTTTAGTCAAAGAAGGATACACAGTAATTCTCGATGCCAAATACGATCGCCTTAGTCTGCGCCAAGCTGTAATCACCCAAGCCAAACAAAATATACTACTGAAGATAATTTATTGTACTGCTCCAGAATCAGTATTACGCGATCGCCTTAGTCTGCGCCAAAATGATATATCTGATGCTACAGCCGATTTAATCGCCACTCAGCAGGCAAAAGCCGAAGATTTCAGCAGCCAAGAACGAGATTATGTCATCACCATCGATACGTCTCAAGCAAACTGGTCAGAAAAATTGAGCAACATTTATAGCCGTACAAAGTTAGATTAGGACATTAATAGTAATCGGCTCGAAGGTAGTAGGTAGTAGGTAGTAGGTAGTAGGTAGTAGGCAGGGCTATTTCATTCTCATCTATCCAGAGAATAAATTCTCTGTTTAAGTACATTAAGTCCGTTTAAACGGACTTTAATGTTAAGCCAAGAAATTTATTTCTTGGTTCACTTAGAACGAAATAGCCCTGGGTAGTAGGTAATATATTTTAGTTAAAAAACGTCCTAACATTGTCTAGTATTGCTATAAAACATTTAAACATCTTGAAATTAGTTAAGCAGGCTCTAATATTAGATTAAAGCCTGCTTATTGATAAGTCGGTCAATTCAAAGTGATAACAAACTACAAACTGAAAATTAGCGACTAGGACGACTACGACGAGCCGAAAAATGACGGTAGTATAGCTTTTCCATTTCCACCCAAACAAACACCAACATACTAAAGCCCAAACAAATTAATATATCTGTCAAACTAAGAACGGTAGTCCCAAAGAAGTTGCGTAAAGGAGCAACGTAAATTAGTAACATTTGTAAAATAGTAGTTAAGGCGATCGCACCTAATAAATAGGGATTGGAAAAAAAGTTTAATTCTACGATCAGCCGACTATCTGAGCGAACAGCTAAGGCATGACCCATTTGTGCTAAACAAAGGGTAGTAAACACCATTGTTTTCCAGTGATCGGGATCTGCTCCAGTAGCTCGATCGTAATTGAAAGACCATGCCATTAAAGCGATAGTTACGAGGGCGAAGATAATCCCGATTCGTACCATATATGCTCCCAAACCACGAGCAAAAATACTCTCCTGGTGATCGTAGGCTGGACGATTCATGACATTGGATTCGGCTGGTTCTAAAGCCAAAGCCAAAGCAGGTAAACCATCGGTGACTAGGTTCATCCAGAGGATTTGCAGGGGAGAGAGGGGAACAGTTAAACCCAGTAGAGGTGCTGCGGCGATCGTTAATACCTCGCCGATATTACTACCTAAAATATATTTAATAAAGCGACGAATATTGTCATAGACTACTCTGCCTTCCTTAATCGCTGCCACGATGGTGGCAAAGTTATCATCTAGCAAAACCATGTCGCTGGCTTCTTTACTCACGTCAGTACCCGTGATACCCATTGCAATCCCAATATTGGACTGTTTCAAAGCTGGAGCATCGTTGACTCCATCCCCTGTCATTGCCACAAATTCATTCTGTTTTTGCAGTGCTTGAACAATCCGCAGTTTATGTTCGGGAGCAACGCGAGCATATACATTAACTTGTTTAACAGATTCCTCTAATTCTTCAGCGGACATCCTGGCGATTTCTTGCCCTGAAACCACTGGCTCACCTACATTAGCAATATCTAGCTTACTAGCGATCGCCATAGCAGTTAAAGGATGATCGCCTGTAATCATAATCGGTCTAATACCTGATTGACGACAGTTTTGCACAGCTTGTTTTACTTCCTCTCGCGGTGCATCTAACATTCCGACCAAACCTAACCAAGTAAGTCCCTGCTCATTTTCTTCTTCTGTATTTGCTGCGGGAATTTCACTCAAGAATTTATAGGCAAAACCTAAAACTCTTAAGCCTGTGCTAGCTAAATGAGCATTAGATTCGATAATCTGCTGTTTTTTTGGCTTGGTAATTGGTTCAGAATTATCTTTAATTTGCTCCTGATTAGGCTTCGTCCAAGCGATGCGATTGCATCTGTCTAAAATCAACTCAGGCGAGCCTTTGGTAAACATGACATAGGGAAATTCGCCAGGTTCTGGATTTGCCACCACAACCGACATGCGTTTGCGTTCGGCAGAAAAAGCAAACTCGTTTAAACGAGGCATTTGCTTCTCTAATTCTGCTTTGAAAATTCCTGCTTTACCCGCTAAAACTAACAGTGCGCCTTCGGTTGGATCTCCCAGAATTGTCCACTCTACAGTTTTTTTCGTCTGGTCTTGTGAATATTGCAGCAAAGCATCGTTACACAGTACGCAAGCTTGCAACAACTTTTCGACTTCTGGCTCTTTTTCTACCTGGTGATGATCTGGCGCTTGAAATTCTCCTGATGGTTGATAGCCTATTCCCGTAACTCCAAAGTTAAAAGAGTTTGTTTGTACCTCCTGCACAATCATCTTATTTTGGGTCAGAGTACCTGTTTTATCAGAACAAATCGTCGTCACTGAACCCAGAGTTTCCACCGCAGGTAATTTACGAATTAATGCCTGACGACGAATCATTTTTTGGGTACCAATAGCGAGAGTTACGGTTACTACAGCAGGCAATCCTTCTGGAACAACTGCTACAGCCATACTTAAAGAAGTTTCCAAGATCTCTTCAAAAATCCGCCATCCTGATGTTAGTAAACCGCCAACAGTGATCAAGAAGACTAAAGCTAAAGAACCACTAACCAGGACATTTCCTAGTTGGGTCATGCGTTTTTGCAGAGGAGTTTCTTCCGCTTCTACCCCTTGCAACATCGTGGCAATTTTACCAATTTCGGTGTCCATCCCCGTTTTGGTAACGATCGCTTTACCTCGACCTTGAAACACTTGTGTACCTTTGAAGATCAGGTTTAATTGATCCCCTAAAGGAGCATCTTCTGGGAAAATAGGATCGGCATTTTTATTAACAGCCGTAGCCTCGCCTGTGAGGGTAGACTCGTTAATCTGTAAGTTTTGCGTCTCAAGCAAATGACCATCCGCAGCTATTTGTACTCCTGCTTCTAAAAATACGATATCTCCTGGAACCAACTCTTTAGCATCGACTTCTTGAGTTATACCGTCGCGGGTCACCTTCACCGAAGAAGAAGAGAGACGTTTGAGAGCAGCTAAAGCTTGTTCGGCTCTACTTTCTTGAACATAGCCTAAGATGCCATTTAAAATGACAATCGTGAAAATTGCGATGGAATCTTTGGGAAAAGCACCCTTGCGCAGATCGAGGACTGCCGAAATTATGGCGATCGCAATCAGCATTACCAACATAATATTGGTAAACTGCTCGTACAAAATAGTTAACTTTCCTCGTCCATCTGTCTGTTTGAGTTCGTTCTCACCAAAATATGTTTGTCTTTGAATAACTTCGTTACTGTTCAAACCAGCAATCGGGTCGCTTTCGAGTAATTCAATTGCTTGTTGAGAGCTAAGAGTATGCCAATCTTTTGTACTTGTAGATGTACTCAAGACACTTGAAGTAGTTTTAGAATTCATCGCTTAGGGCAGTTTTAATCGCTTGAGAAAGCAAAGTATTTAGGTAAGACTTATTACGAAGACTCATCTTAACATTCTAGTCAAATGTTTTTTGATGTAAAGAAGGTAGTGTTAAGTTACGCGATCGCGATTAATAATTTTTATCCCAGCCCCAGCATGTTTAATTAAGATTTAAAAAGTGTAGTAGCATCAATTAAAAAGCCAGTAGAACATTTTTTTGTCTCTACTAGCTTGTCTTGGGAAGATTAATTTTTACTGTTTAACTATCAAGAATATTTCTGGGAGTCATCGCCAGGTTCTCCACTAAATGGCTGCACTCCAGTTTTTGGATAGTCATCGTCTGTAGGTTTAAAAAGTCTTGAAACTCCATCCCAAAGATATTGAACTGTGCTTTGCATCCATGTAAAAATCTTCATATCTTTTACCTTTTTAATTTATTATTTAGCTCGGATGTCTTGGTTGAACTGCCAACTTGTCAAATGGGATAGTCTTTAAATTTTTTCTGCTCGTGGAACATTACGGTTAAGCTATCCATCGTGAAATTGAGCAAGAATTTAGTTCTTTGGTTTAAGAGTATTGATAAAATTTGAAGATTTTGTGAGGATGACCAAAGATTTACTTTATTTACCTATTGATTACCACCATAAATCTCTGGAGTATTGGTGTTGTTATAATTTGCAGGCTGTGCAAAATTATTTGGCTTAGAGGATGTCTGAGAACTCAATTCGGTTATGCTTAGACCCTAGCAGATCCCCCCTAGCCCGCTTTAACAAGGGGGGAATCGGAATCAAAGTCCCCCTTAACAAGGGGAGCCACTGCGGTCTTGGGGTCTCCCCAAGTAGAGCAAGTGGCATGGATTTAGGGGGATCTACCCACTGGAAACGGAGCAATTAGACTTTTCAGATATCCTCTTAAGCAATCCAGGTTCAACTTAATCCTAATTTTGTATATATTCATCAGTTGCTTAAAACATAAGTTGCACATAAAACATGTCCTTCAAAAATTCAGTATTGAAATATACAAAAGACGGGAAGCTAAAAGCTATATAAGTGACAGATCAGCGAATATTATGTTGTTTTCCAGACAAATGACTTTATTTTGGCTAAAAAATATGCTCAAAAAAAAATCGATTTACATAGTGATTATTGCAAATGCTATTTTGTTTGCTTTAGTCATGCCTCCTGCTTTAGCACAAGAATCTACTAACCCAATTGATTTAGGCGATACAGCTTGGATGCTTATGGCTACGGGGTTAGTTTTACTAATGACTCCAGGATTAGCGTTTTTTTATGGTGGCTTAGTTCGTTCTCGCAATGTTCTCAACACTATGATGATGAGCTTTGTTTCCATGGCGCTAATCGGCGTCACTTGGTGTTTATTTGGCTATAGTCTCGCTTTTGATGTCACTATTACTGATGCTCAGCCTTTTGGTCAAGGAATACAAGCTTTTATTGGTGGAATTGATTGGTTCTTTCTTAATGGAGTGACGGCTACAGAACCCGATCCCATTGGCTATGCGCCGACTATTCCTCATCAACTGTTTATGGCGTACCAGTTGACTTTTGCCATCATCACTCCCGCCTTAATTTCTGGAGCGATCGTCGAAAGAATTAGCTTTAAAGCCTATTTTTGGTTTTTATTACTTTGGTCAACTTTTCTTTACTCACCACTGGCTCATTGGGTATGGGGAAAAGGCTGGATTGGTGCCATGGGAGCGCTTGATTTTGCAGGAGGGACAGTAGTTCATATTAGTTCTGGAGTGTCTGCTGTTGTTGCTGCCTATATGATTGGGCCTCGTCGTAGTTTTACCACACAGCCTTATGCGCCACATAATGTTCCCTATGTCTTATTGGGAATAGGGTTGCTTTGGTTTGGTTGGTTTGGCTTTAATGGTGGCAGTGCCTTGGGTTCAGGTTCTTTAGCAACCACTGCTTTGGTAAACACTTTCATCTCAGCTTCTGCCGCTGGTTTAACTTGGTTAATCGTTGAATGGATACTGCAAAAGAAAGCAACTGCAATTGGTATTGCTAGTGGCTTTTTGGCTGGATTAGTCGGCATTACTCCAGCAGCAGGCTTTGTTCTGCCAATTGGAGCAATATTAATCGGTTCAATTACCTCAGTTTGTTGCTTTTTCGCAGTTAGTCTCAGAATTAAATTAAAATTCGATGACTCTTTAGATACGTTTCCGATTCACGGATTCGGTGGCACAGTGGGAGCAATCTTAACTGGTGTCTTTGCTACTAAGCAGGTAAATGCAGCGGGTAACGATGGTTTGCTGTTTGGCAATCCAGGGTTAGTCTGGATTCAGTTTCAATCAGTTGTTGCTACCTATGTCTTTGCTGCTGTTGGCACTTTTGTGATTTTGAAACTCTTGTCGTTGATTATGCCTTTGAGGGTAAAACAAGATATAGAGCAGCAGGGATTAGATGTACCTGAACATGGAGAAGATGCTTACGGACAAGAATTTGAATACAATTCTGGTATGCCTACTGATTCAAAAACTATTGCTTCTTAAGTTTCCGATCGATAATGTCAAAATTGGCAACAAATATTTTTCAAGAATATTTTTAAAATTTAGACTCAAGATAACCCTAGTCGTTTTTAATCAAAGTATTAGAGATCTTGGCGATGCTTGAGTCAATTTTTTAGTTCGATATTTTAAATTAGTTTTTCCTTGATGATCGATGCTTGAGATGAGAGCGATCGCTCAACTTTTTCAGTTTTGGCCCTTGTGCGCAAAATTCGACTATACTCAGAGCAGCAACAGGCATGTCTATGCGATCGCGATACCGTCCTACATCTATGCCTAGCAGAGAACACAACATGATCCTAATAGTGGCTTTGTGAGAAACAATTAGCACATTACCAGATTGATAAGTCTTCTCAATTTCTTCAATGACTTCAGAACTACGCCGAGCAATATCAATCGCTCTTTCGCCATCAGGGGGAGAATTCCAACCAGGTTCGGATTGCCAACGCACATATTTGTCGTGATCTTGCTGGTTAACTTGGGCGGGGGTTTTACCTTCCCATTGACCAAAGTTTATTTCTTTTAAGCCATCCCTTAGCTGCATTTTTAGCCCTATTCGATCGCACAAAGGTTGAGCTGTAGCTATAGTACGAATCATCGGACTAGAAAAAATCGCTGTCCAGTGCAGATTAGAATAAGTAACAGCGAAGTCTTTTGCCATAATTACTCCTGTTGCGGTCAACTCTATATCGGTAGTTCCACAGAAGTCATCTGTCTTACTAGCAACGGTTTCACCATGTCTTAAAAAAAATAGATTGAGAGTCATTAATGATAGTTTTGATAGTTTTCCTCACAGGTTGACAACCCTTTGTTTTGGGTTTTCCTCTTTATCTTACTTCGATCACAAGTATTATTTATTTGTGATTAAGTAATAAAGCCAATCTGTCTTTAGTTGGATTGTAATTTATATCAATAGCTGGATTAAAGTTAGTCAATAATTTAGTTCAATGTAAATTACACTTTAACAAAATAACTAAAGATAATCATGAGTAATCAAGAACATGAAAGAGTATATCGCGAAAGTAATAGCGAAGAAGGATTTCGCACTGCTAATAAAGGCGATATCGTTGATGATTCCAAATCTTTAGAAGAGAAAAAAGAGCAAGTTGCAGTAGATAGCTGGGACATTGCTGGTCACGTAAAAGTTCCTACTTACTTTACTGTAGAAGAAGATGGGGAAGAAAAAGCATTACACCATGTTAAAGATGCAGACGAAATTTCTGATGTTATTCGCCAAGCTAGAGTTGATGAAGATGGCGATCGCAAATGGTAATTAACGCTTAATGCTAGTTTAATTAGCTACCAAGAGCTTTAATTAAATTTTAATTGTATTAAGCTCTTAGATGTTTTCCTGTGCCAAATATGTCTTTTTGCCATAATTGCGAGCAGGAATTCATCGTCCAATTAATTTAAACTAGCTTGATTATAGTGTTGTAAGATTCTCTTTTACAAACCATATATCATTAGAGAGATGTCGAGAAAAAAGCAACGCAATAATATTGTACAGGTGAATGTTTTACGACAATTAATAAAAAACATTCATCAAATCTAAATCTTATAATTTTAAACTTAAAGCAAATCTAAACAGGAGTTTTTATGAATTTATCTAAATTAACTGCTGCTACTATTCTTGCTCTGACAATTGCTTTACCTACTGGTCAAGTATTAAGTCAGGAAAAAGAGCAAACTGTAGACACGAATCTTAACCAAGCTGGTGAAAATTTGCAGGAGGCAGGAAAAGCTCTCGGCAATAGTGTAGAAAATACAGGAGAAGCCGCTAAACAAGGTCTAGAAAATACAGGAGAAGCTGTTGAAGAAGACCTAAATAATGCTGGACAAGCGGTTGAACGCAACTATAACCAAGTTGAAGAAAATGTAAATGAGACTGCCGCTGATGCAGAAGAAAATGTCAACCAAGCTACTAATGCAATTGAGGAAGAATCTAACTGGGGTTGGCTAGGTCTTTTAGGTCTTTTAGGTCTATTTGGTTTAGCTGGGAAAAATAGAAGAACTGAAGTAGTACATCGCGATTTAGATCCTCTAGACCATAACGAAGTTAACCGTACCACTGCATTATAAATCACTGATTGTAGATTGGGTTAATAATATATAGCTCAATCTACAACTTGAGTTATATATTAAATCGTTTTAATTAGCTTACTAATAGCTTAACTATTTTTCAAGGGCGAACTTTTGTTCGCCCTTAGGTTTTTTTGGCTATTTTTTCTAGAAAACTAATAAGCATGTAAAAACAGTAGTTAGTTACTTAAAGTAATTCCTAACCACTGTGAAAATATCAAAAAATTATGTTTATTTAACGAGCTTCAGTACCTTGATTTGGGTTACCAGGAACTTTGTTGCCTCCAGGAGCTTCAGGTGTCGCGCCAGAACGCGTGTCCTGATTTGAACCTTGCCCAGTTTTGCGTAGACCAGGCTCGATGGTAGTTTGCTTTCCACCATCTCCCATAGGAGTTGTTTCTTCCTTCTCTTCTTCTTGCTTAGGTGTGTTGTCCATATTGTCCATATTGTCCATGTTTTTTAAGTTCCTTTTCTTTTTAATACTATTAGTAATTATTGATAATAATATGGTCGAGCAAACCTATCTAAAGATATAGAAAGAGGATTTACGGTCAAAATAAAACTCTATCTATTAGAAAAACACTAAATATTTAAAGATTGTCAATACAAATATTTATTGATTTATATCTTAAGACATATTAACTATTGTTTTTATCTATTTCATAGGTTAGATGGAAAAATATTGACTAATTACTAACATGAATTCAGTAAATAAATTAAACATAGGAGTATATCTATGGCTTTAGCTAAAATCGCAGACTTATATCCCAATTATAAAGAAGATATTTTTGGCGGTGAAGATATTAAAAGTTTCTCTGTTTATGACCACACTAACGATAAAATTGGTTCAGTTTATGACATTATTGTCGATGAATCAGGAAAGTTTCGTTATTTAGTTATTGACACTGGTTTTTGGGTTTTTGGAAAAAAAGTTTTGCTACCCGTAGGTAGAGCTAGCATTGATTATGCCCAAGAAAGAATCTATGCCAAAGACTTGACCAAAGAACAGGTGGAAAGTCTGCCACAATATGACGATAATATGACAATCGACTACGACTACGAAGAAAGAGTCAGAACAGTCTATCGAGGCGTCGAATACGACAAGGACAACCCTGCTTATCTCAACGAAAATGCAGCAACAGGTTACGATAGTAGCGCCTATAATCGTGATACCTACAGTCATGATCGTGAACCGAGTCTTTACGCTCATAATGAAATGGACACAGATGATCGTAAAAGCCTCAAGCTGTATGAAGAGCGTTTAGTAGCCAATAAAGAACGTTTCTTAGCTGGCACCGTCAAAGTTGGCAAAAGAGTTGAAACAGAAACTGCTAATGTATCCGTGCCTGTGGAAAGAGAAAGAGTCGTGATTGAGCGCACTACTCCTACTAGCGGTAGAGCAGTTAGCCCTGGTGAAGCTACCTTTAGTGACACCGAAGTAGCTCGCATCGAAGTTTATGAAGAAACTGCTGATATTGAAAAGCAGGCTTTTGTACGTGAAGAAGTCAATGTACACAAAGAAGTAGAACAAGAGACTGTAACTGCTAGAGAAACAATCCGTCGTGAAGAACTAGAAATCGAAAACGATGGTGATACAGTCATCAATCGAGATCCTCAAGTTTAAATACTTCCAGTGTAAAGGTTAATTAATACAGGTAGGGTAGCTTATTCTACCTGTGTTTATTTACAATCGACATAATATTAATAATATGACTTTAAGTAACGATAAACGCTCCGAGATAAATCCAGCAGAATTCTATCAAATATCTCTATTAGAAGAAAGGTTAAAGGTTACTCGCCGTAAAGAGAAAGCTGGAGAAGTAGTCATTCGTAAGCAAGTTGAGACACGAATGATTAACATACCCCTCAGACGAGAAAAATTAATCGTTGAAAGAATTGGAGAGAATCCCCAAAAATTAACTGAAGTAGTTGTTGCTGAGGAAGGAGTTAGTGGTTTTAAGTACAACGAGCTAAATAATAATGATAGTCTTTGTCTTAATACTAGTCAGTTTCTTTCACCATCAACTGCTCAAGAATTACTAACAGATATTAGACAGCTTTCATCCACAGCTAATATTAAAATACGTTTAGAAATAGTTACTAATTGTTCTGATAGTAAAACCGTATCAGAGCTTAAGCATATTTGCGATCGCTATCAATAATTGTCTATTTTTTAAAAGGTAATTAAAGCAATTTTATCGTTAACTATTGCATCGAACCTGATATTATTCAGAGCCTTTAAGATCTTTATTCTTACAAGGAACAGGATCGTAGCCACCTGGATGAAAAGGGTGACAACGTAAAATCCGCTTGATCGCCAACCAACTACCTTGAATCGTACCATAGCTGGCGATCGCTTCCGCCGCATATTGGGAACAAGTAGGTTGAAATCGGCAAGTGGGAGGAAAAAAAGGAGAAATGAACCGACGATAAGCTTGAATTATACCTAGCAAAATAATTTTCACGTTTTCTGGCGATCAGTAATAAATAAACAGAGAACTTAAATTATAAAAAGCGGATTTTTTCTACTTTTGAGTACCTGCTGATATTGATGAAGTATTTCACGACGTTTTTCTAGATTGCGTCTTTGACCTATTAAAGTTTCATCTAGCATGTTTTTTCTTTCCTGCTCTTGATTCAACTGATTCTCAATCTGTAATAGTTCATTCTCGCTGGCAATATTAGCCTGACGCTGAAGCTTCTTGACTTTGTGACGTTGTGCAGATAATTCATCTTCCTGCTCTTTGACTAATCTAGTCAAATCAGATAGATCTTGCTGTAGATGGAATACCATTTCCTCTAACTTGTCTAAAGGAGCTTCTCTTAATTCAGCATCATCTAGGTTACTGCCTAGACAACCTTTTTTAGCTTCTTTTGCCAAAATAGAAATTGTATCCCACAGTTCACCTTGCTCATAATTCGCTGGCAGCTTGCTCAAAGGCTGAACACTTCTTGGCTCTGGAATAGGTGGTAGAGAATAGGAACGAGAATCAAATTGAGAAGCCACCCCGTTGAAGACAATTCCTAACATATTAAGCCCAGACTGATCGAGAATTTCTTTCGTAAATGTAGCTTGTGGGCGATCTACAGAACCTGGCTTAACAACCAGCAAAACACCATCAACTATGCGACCCATAATTGGCGCATCGGCAGTTAAATCTAAAGCAGGTGTATCAATAATTACATAGTCGTATGATTCAGACCAGTAGTCGATTAGCATTCTCATTCTTGAGGAATCAAGTAGAGTAGCTGAAGAAGGAATCATTGTTCCAGAAGTAATCAAGTCAAGATTTGGCATCACCTCTTCTATGGTCATTCTGGGATCTAACTGCTCGGCAACAACATTACTTAAGCCGCGATCGTTGTGCCTATTCCAAATATGGTGCTGCATTGGATGATGTAGATCGGCATCTACCAATAAAACCTTGTTACCGATCTGAGCCATAGATGCAGCTAGATTAGCAGCCACAGTTGACTTACCTTCTTGAGCCGTAGAGCTAGTAATGACAATGCTATTGACCGAACGACCAGAGTTCAAAAACTTAATATTAGACTGCAACATTCGATAGGATTCACTTAGAGGTAGTGAAGGATAGTCACGAGCCACTATTTTAGGAACCGCAGCATTTTGTTTAGATCCTGGTAAGCTTAATACTCTGCTTTTGTCTGTTCTGGGAATTGTTCCCAACCAAGCATAACCATAAAGCTGCTTTGCTTCATCAATGGTTTTGATCGATTTATCGCTAATTTCAAGCAGATAAATTACTCCTGCTGCTGCCAAAAGTGCTAATGAACCAGAAGCTAGATAACCCACTGCACGAGAAGAAACTGGTTCAGTGGGTACAACAGCATTAGAGATTACCCTAACATTACCAGGGTCTTGGCTTTCGGCGATTCTAACTGTCTGAAGCTGCTGCCATAAAACTTTGTATGTGGACTCAAAGGAATCTAGCTCTCTATTTAATTGCCGTAGTTTTTGTTCTAACTCGGGTACTCGTTTCATTGTACTGCGACGAGTTTGTTCAATTTCCGTCAAACTGGCAATCTGTTTTTTCAGACCAAAGTTACTGGCTTCGAGATTAATCAATTCGTTAGTAAGCTGCTGCTGAATTTCTCCAGTTTTGATCTTGTCGATAATGCCTTTTGCATTTTCGCCGCCAATTGAAATAGTCTGCTGTCCCAATAATTTTTTTAAAGAGCCGACCTGCTCCTGTAGCTCAACTACGTTAGGGCTATTGGGGGTAAACCGAGCTTGGACAACTGCTAATTCAGATTCTGCACTTTGTAGCTTGGCTATGGTTTCTCTTACTTCAGGTGCCTGACTGACTGTCGTTAAGACTACCGCCTGCTCGGCTGTCAAACCTAGTTTATTTCTAATATAGTTGGCTCGAGAATTAGCACTTGCCATCTCTCCTTGGGCTTTAGATATTTCTGCTTGAAGTTCTCGCAGGCCCTCAATCAATGCCCTAGTATCTTCGTCTGGAGCAATAAATTCGTTAGATTCTTTTAATTGACGTATTTCTGTTTCCGTTTTTTTCAAAGAAGCTTGTACTTTGGGCAACTGTCCCTCAAGAAACTCTTTAGCTGATACTGCTTCAGCCTGATTAACGACTAAATTATTGTCTAGATAGTTTTTGATGAGAATATTGACTACCTTCGCTGCTTCTTCTGGATTTTTGCTTGCATAGCTGACTTCCAAGATATCAGTCGCCACAATTGAACCGACTTTTAAATTCGTTAAGAATTCATCAACGCTTAATTTTTCTCCGTCACTGTTTTTTAACTGCAATTCTGGATCATTGATCGTTTTCTCAATTAGAGGGACAGAACGCAATACCTCTGCTTCAGTATCAAGAGGGTTTCCCTGAGCGACAATTGGCGTTAATTCACCGATTGCCCTGCTAACTTCAGTTAGAGATGAACTAACGGTATTACCTTTAAACTTTAATTTGGCATCTGCTTGATAAACGCTTTGTTTAAGAGTATTAACAATAACTCCTAAAGTAAGCACTGTTAGGAAAACCATCGAACCAGGAAGCCAACGTCTCTTAATTATTTGCCAATATTGATCAGTTCCTAAAGAAGCTGGTGAAGAGTTCATAATCAATTGTTATATTTGATGACGTTAGTGGGAATTAATTTAAGAAATTTAAGGTAAATTATAGACAAAAATCTGATTATGCTATAGTAGCGGAAAACTAAAATTTAAATAATAAAGTTTCGTTGAATATATAGCTCAAATAAAGTCATTTGCTGTATAGTTTTTTAATTTGATTGGTTACTTGTTGTAAATCTTCGTCTGTAAGATTAGAACCAGAGGGTAAACACAAGCCTTTGTGAAATAAATCTTCTGCTATTCCATTATTGGCACATTCACAATTGCTAAATACTGGCTGTAAATGCATTGGTTTCCAAACAGGTCTACTTTCAATTTGTTGCTCTAGGAGCTTGAGACGAACTTGTTCGCGATCTATTCCGCCAACATCAGGATCAAAAGTCAAGCAACTTAACCAGCGAGTAGAAGTGCCAAAATCTGCTTCAGGCATAAACTCAATTCCTGGTAAATCACCCAATGTCTCTTGATAGAAGGCAAAATTACGACGACGAGCAGCGACTCTCTCTTTTAGCACCATTAGCTGCCCTCGACCGATTCCTGCCGAGACATTACTTAGTCGATAGTTAAAGCCAATCTCAGTATGTTCGTAATGAGGTTGGGGGTCTCTAGCTTGGGTAGCCAAAAACTTCGCCTGACTAATTAGCTCGCGATCGCCAGAAACTAACATGCCACCACCAGAGGTAGTAATAATTTTATTACCGTTGAAAGAAAAAATGCCTGCACGACCCCAAGTACCAGGAGAAGTATTTTTATAAGTTGCGCCCAAAGCTTCAGCAGCATCTTCGATTAAGGGAATGCCATAGCGATCGCATTCTTGGAGAATTGGCTCGATGTCAGCACTTTGACCATAGAGATGGACTAGCACTACAGCTTTCGGTAGTTTGCCGATTCTATCTTTTTGAGCCAAAGTAGTTGCTAGTAAGTCGGGATCCATATTCCAGGAAGTGCGATCGCTATCAATAAAGACAGGTTTTGCTCCCAAATAAGTAATTGGACTAACGCTGGCAATAAAAGTGAAGGTAGAACAAAAAACTTCATCCCCTGCCGACACTCCCGCTAGCTTTAACGCTAGATGCAAAGCAGCCGTACCCGATGATAAGGCAGCAGAATATTTTGCGCCCACTACCTGAGAGAACTCCTGCTCAAAAGCGTCAATATGAGGCCCGACAGGAGCAATCCAATTGGTATCGAAAGCTTCTTGGACAAACTTTAGCTCTTGCTCCCCAATATGGGGAGTTGATAGAAGAATCGGTTGTTTCACTAATTTGTAAGACGAATAAATTTATGGATAAATTTTATAGTTCAGATTTTTGAGCGATCGCCTCCTCATAAGTTGACAATGTTTTTTCGTACATATGTCGAAACGTCAGTTGTGACTCATATTTTTGTCGACCCATAATACCCATGCTAATTCTGGCTTGCTCATTACTAATTAGATAACTGAGCCTTTGACGTAAAGTCTGGACATCTCCAGGGGAAACTAGATAACCTGTTTGTCCATCAAGCACAATTTCACTGACACCACCAACATCTGAGGCTACTACTGGTAAACCTGCTCGCATGGCTTCAATGATGGTACAGGGTAAACCTTCCCAATTGGATATCAAAGCATAAATTTGGACTTGCGCTAATATTTCTGCAATGTCCTGGCGAAAACCGAGAAACGATACTCGATCGCTCATTCCTAGCTGCTCTACTCTCTCTTTGGTCTTGTCTAAGCTAGGCCCATCTCCAATCAACACTAGCTGCGCATTGAGATCTTTAAAAGCTTCAATCAGCGTCGCCTGATCTTTTTGTCGGTCAAAACGGGCTACCATAGCCACCTTAATTGGTATTTGAGCTGGATTCGCCTTTAGCTCACCTGCAACATCTTTCATCCCATTTTGAATCGTTAACAGTTTGTCCGAACTTATTCCTGCTTTCAAGCCTATTTGGCGATCGTATTCGGAAACACAAATTATTTTGTCCGCCAAAGATGCTGTTAACTTTTCCAGCCAGAGATAAATTGTCCGATTAGGTTCGGGAATCCCTGTCGTAAAAGACCAGCCATGAGCCGTAAACACACTAGGGACTTTGGTAATTTGACTAGCTAAACGACCTAAAATTCCTGCTTTACTTGAATGAGAGGCAATCAAATCTGGCTTAAATTGATTAATTATATATAAGATGTATCTCAGACTTTTGCCATCCAGGATGGGGTTAACTGCTCTTTTCAAAGAGTCACAAGCTACGGACTCGATACCTGCTTGCTGTAAATTTTCGTTATAAATACCTGATTTTCCCGTTAAAACCAAAACCTTGTGACCATCTTCTTGCAAAGCCACCGTCAGATCTTTAACATGCACTTGTGCGCCACCAATAGCATCTGAACGAGTGATGATAAAAAGAACATTCATGATTTGATAAAATAGGAATCTAAAAATTGAGTTGTATAAACTATATTTACCATAAGTGAATTCAACGATTTATTTCATAATTTTTTGGTGAAGTATTCGAGAAACATGATGATGAGTTGAACAAAAAACGATTAAACGGGAATGATAGGAGGAAATTATACTTTCATAGCATAGGCAAACGTTATTTATGCATTCTGCTGATTTGTCATCCTCTTATTCTCCTAGTGATTCCCTACCAGTAGTGCAAACCTGGAACTTAAGCAAAACCTATCGTACTGGCTTCTGGATGAACCAAAAAATTGAGTCTCTCAAAAGCTGTTCCTTAAGTATTTATCAAGGCGAAACTTTTGGTTTATTAGGCCCCAATGGAGCAGGTAAGACTACTTTGCTTAAAACTTTACTGGGTATTACCCGTCCAACTACAGGGAAGGCAGTTATTTTTGGGCAGCCAATTGGCGATCGCCAGGTCAAGCAAAAAATTGGCTATTTACCTGAAAATGCTTATCTCTATGATTTTTTGACTGCTTGGGAGTTTCTGGAGTTTATTGCAGGATTGTTCCAAATACCTAAAAGTAAACAACGCCAGCGCATTACTGAATTGCTAGATTTAGTTGGATTAGCTCAGTCTACCGCCCGTAATAAGAAACTTAAGCAGTATTCTAAAGGGATGCTCCAGCGTGTGGGAATGGCACAGTCATTAATTAACGATCCTGAAATTGTTTTTTTGGATGAGCCGATGTCAGGACTTGACCCAATGGGACGTTATCGGATGAAAGAAATTGTCTTATCTCTCAAGCAGCAGGGTAAAACGATTTTTTTTAATTCCCACATCCTATCTGATATTGAACAAATTTGCGATCGCATTGCTTTTTTGGCCTTGGGAGAATTAATTTGTCAGGGTTCACTAGATGAATTATTGGGTACGGGTAATGCTTATCAGGCAACAGTGATCGGCGCAACCTCAGAAACTTTAGCTCCCTGGATGACTAATCTGACTCAAGAAAATCATTACTGGCATGGTCAACTCAAAGTAGAACCGAATCAGTTTATTGCTCAACTTAATGATAGTGATGCTCGACTAGTCAGTATTCAATTAGCCAGACCTTCTTTAGAAGAATTTTTTATGCAGCAATTGCGTGAAAGAGGGATCGAATTCAGCCGTTGAGGTAATGAGTAAAATATTGAACATATTGAAGCGCTAAAATACCCAGACTAACTATATAGCCTGGGTATTCTCTATGGCAATGTTGCTCATTAAATCACCAAAGTCACAGCTAAATGGACAGCTAAATGGATTGTAGGGAATCAAAACCTGATTTGGAAGCGGCAGATACCGATGGTTGAAATTGATGTTTAATCAAGTCTGCCAAATCCTGTAGCTGATTTATTGCTTCTGCTCCTTCTAATTTCATTAACTCGCGATCGTCTCTCATTTCAGTCCAGGTGATACCATAATCTGAGACTAAAAAACGAATTAGATGACCGTCTCCTAAGCTAACCATAAACGAAGCACTGTTCATTTCACCGCCACAGGTATAGCAAGATGCTAAATAACCTTTATTTTCCAAAACGATCGCTAATGCCTGAAGAGTCATTACTAAATCTTGGACAAATTGGCGATGTTGTTGCGCTAGTCTTGTGAACACTTTGTTCCTCCGAACACCTTAAATTTTATTGTAAACGCTCAAGTGCTTTTTTTAATTTTTTCTTAAGATTTGCCAAAGCACCATCACATTCTTGTGCATCTTCTCTAGACTAGTTTAACTAATCTAGAATAGAACTTTGTGTGTCTTTTGATTCAATTGTTTGAGGTTTTAAAACAAAATTACACAAAGAGACAATAGTTTCATCTTTTAAGCAGGCTTCAAGATTTAATTCAGTTTCGGTGGTTATTCCTGTGACAGCTAAAGAAAACTCAAAACCACTTTGCCCAGCCGTGAGAATATCAGGATACTGCTGTGCAATTATAGGACGACGCAGGTCAACGATCGTTTCTAGTAAGGTTTCTCCTTGATAAAGAACTTTTACAGTTTTAGCCTGAGCTTTTTTGCCCAATACCCAACCCCGAACCAGAATTGCTCCTGTGGTAACGATCTCTTCAACAGTAGGACTCATAATCCCAAAACCCCACAAAGTTTCAAACTCTTGTTTTGGTAAAGTCTTTTTGATCTCGATAACTTGAACTGGAGTTTTGAGCAAACTCAGCCAATTGTGTTGTTCTGCTATTTGTGCCAAAGTTTGCTGAGTTTTTTGATACTGCGCCTGAAGGTTGCTCAACTGCTTTTGTTGTTCAAAAAGCTCTTGTTTGTAGCGTTGTAATTCAGCTACCGTTTTTTGCAGTTTAAGCTGAGTTTCTCCCAACTCAATTTGAAAACCCTGGTTAATTTGTAGCTGCGCTTTAGTTTGAGCTAGTTCTTTGTGAGATTTTTGTAGCTCCTGATTTAGTTTCTCGATTGTTGACTGCATTTTTGCCCATTTAGCATCTGATTTAACATCTGTCTGCTGGGGTGGCTGTTCGAGCTTATTTTTGTCAGGATCTTCGTCGGAAAACCAATTTGCCAGTTTTTTCAGCTTCAAAATATTACTCCTCTAGCAATGATGTTTAAGTTACAGGGAATGGGGGAACACAAGTTAATCTTCCTTGTTTATACATCCCAACCAGAGAGGTTGCCAGCTTGGCAAGGAACTTACATTACAGCATAAAACAACCTAAAATTAGGATTACTCAGCTAAATTCTAACTTAAGATTTAGACTATGCTGGATTGTAATGCACTCCCTATTTAATTTAAATAATGTATGAGCGATCGCAATTCAATTCCTGTATTGCGTCTAGAGCAAGTTACTCTTCAAGCTACTATAGGTGCTGATTTGCTGTTGCGAGACATTTCTTTTGAGGTTCAACCTGGAGAAATTGTCGATATTGTTGGGGCATCAGGATCGGGTAAAACGTCCCTACTCAGACTATTAAACGGTTTGGTTTCTCCTAGCCAGGGAAAAATTTATTTTGCCGAACTGGCAGTTGAGGAATACACCCCAGTAGAATTGCGTCGCCGATTAATTCTAGCACCTCAAGAACCAAAGTTATTAGGGATGAAGGTAATCGATGCTTTAGCTTATCCTCTCCAGTTACAACAGTTATCAGAGTCAGAAATCCGCGCTCAAATCGATACTTGGCTTGATTTACTGCGTATTCCCGCAGAATGGCTGATGAAAACCGAATTACAGCTATCTTTAGGGCAAAGACAGCTAGTGGCGATCGCTCGCGCTTTAATCATGAAGCCTCAAGTAATTTTATTAGATGAACCAACATCAGCTTTAGATGTAGAAACAGCAACCTACTTATTGAAAGTATTAGAAAAGTTAAATCGAGAGCAAAACCTCACCATTATCATGGTTAACCATCAACTAGAGCTAATTCAAAATTTTGGCGATCGACTTTTGCTGCTTAATCAGGGAAATCTGTTAGCAGATCTACCTGCAACAACAGCTAACTGGCAAAAAGTCAGTCAAAAGATATTTCAGCTACGGTCAGAAGAAACACAAGATTGGCTTTAAGATTGGGTAAGATTCTAAACAAGATGGGATACAGAGCTTAAATGAGATTGATGACCTACTGGTAAATTAACGGCGGCTAAAAAACTATTATCTGCTTCCACTAATTCAGGATTAAAACGATAACCAATATTACGTACTGTTTGAATTATTTTAGGCTCCCTTGGATTCAGCTCAATTTTTTTACGTAAAGATAAAACATGAGTGTCTACTGTGCGGGGATTATCGATCGCTTCTGGCCAAGCTCGCTGCAACAACTCTGAGCGACTTAAAGGGTTTCCTTCCGCCTGAGCTAAAACATACAAGAGGCTAAACTCCTGTGGGGTTAATTCAATAAAGCTGCCTTTTAACTGCACTCGCCGCTGTGCTAGATCGATCTTAAGATCTTTACATTCCATCGACAAAGGAGCGATCCCAGCAGAGCGTCTTCTGCGAATCAAAGCCTCAACTCGTGCCAAAAATTCTTGCATCCCAAATGGCTTGGTCAAATAATCATCAGCGCCAGTTTTTAAGCCTTTAACAACATCTTGTTCTCCACTGCGAGCCGAAAGCAACAGAATTAAAGAATCTTGCTGTTGATAAAGCCAATGAGACAACTCTAATCCATCCCCATCGGGTAAATCTGAGTCGAGAATAACTAATGTTGGTTGATGTCGATTACAAGCATCCCGACCTTGTTGCAGACTAGCAGATTGGCTAACTGTATAACCTGCTTGTTGCAGATGCCAACCTAGTAGTGAGCGCAAGTGAGGATTACTTTCAACTATCAAAATATGTCCTGAAACCACTTTTGCCTCATTTAAGCTTAGGAAAATTCTTATAAAGATAAGGCTAACAGAGGCTTTGACGATATTTTGTAGCAAAGGTTACGATGCAGTAACACTGACAGTTTGCTTTTGCATTTCCAAGAATTTTTTACGTACTTAGTAATATGTAGCCGTGAGGAATGCGTAACGTCAGTTAATTATTGAACCTGCTAATAGATTTGGCTTAATTCAAAAGACTGATTTTTCCCAAAAGTGTGATTGTTAAAACCCAACACGGTAAAATATAAAAAGACAAAAAACTTAACAACAGTTCAATTTCGACTGACATTCTGGGCAGGATAGCCTAATTAGATTTATGATTCTCCAAGATGCACAAACAATTAGACACTATCAAAAAATTACTGACGGCATGGTCGATCTATGGCGTAGACGCTACAGCTTTGAAGAGATTAGGCTGTATTTAGACGGCTATATTTCCTGTTTGCGTAACAGTAATTTTGTCGAACAATATCTTATTCATCGTCTTGAAGAGCAGGCACTCAGTTTTTTGCGTGACCCTTCAAATTTTGAATTAGCTAATCCCCAAACTCAAATGGAAGTTGACACTGACTATTATTAATTAATAGATTACGTCAAATTAAATTAATCAGGAAATTTTAGCTTTGAGCAAAAAAGACGACTAAATCTAGATCTAGTTAGTCGTCTGTGGTTAATTTTAAGTTCAATCAAAAAGCTGTTTAAGAAGCTAAAGCAACTTCTACCATTTGCTGTAATTCTCCATTTTGATATAGTTCGATCGCAATATCTGAACCACCAACAAATTCTCCATTAATATATATTTGGGGAATTGTGGGCCAGTTGGAATATTCCTTAATTCCTTGTCTGATTTCAGGATCGGCTAAAATATCTACGGTTTCATAAGGAACACCTAGGGTATTGAGGATCTGCACGACATTGTTGGAAAAACCACACTGAGGCATTAATTTTGATCCCTTCATGAAGACCATAATTTTGTTTTGATTGAGCAACTGTTCTATTTTTGCTTTTACTTCTGGTGTCATAATCTTTAATTATCTATTTTTTGATTGTTTACGCTAACCAAGATTCGTCGGGATTAGTCCCATGAATACCCTATACGGTTTGACCATTAGCTTGCCAAGCTTCAGGAGTGTAAGTTTTCAGCGATAAAGCATGGATAGTCTCTGATGCCAGCTCTGATTGCAATGCTCCATATACGATTTGATGCTGTTTAACTCTGGTTTTACCCGCAAAATCTGGAGAAATAATAATGGCTTCAAAATGCTGTCCATCGCCAACAACTTTGACTTCGGCATTGCTTAGCCTCTCTTGAATCATAATTTGTACTTGTTCTGGACTAATCATAATTTTGTGGTTGGTTTGATGGAGTTAATCGATGTGAAGTTATGACTTTTGCTCAGAGTAGTTAAGTAATTAGACTAACTATTTTACATTTATTCTAAGCAAAAACACCTAAGTCTTGTAGGTAGAATCCCGATTGGTTATGAAACAAATTAAGGAGTAGGAGCTATGGGTGCAGCTTCGGGAGATGGAGCTTGACCTTCTGGTGGACTATCAGGACTTGGCGGTGTTTGGGGTGGAGGAGAGGTAACTGCACCTGGTTGGGGAGCAGTATAGGGAGTATCAACAAAACCAATTTCTAGTAATTGTTCATATGCCTTTCTACCCAAGCCGACACCAGGACTTTGAGAAGTAATGATTTGAATCAGTAGGGGAACAGAAAGCTCTGGTTTATTTTGTGAGCGATGGACTAAAGCTAATTGGTAGGTCGCTCGATCTCTTTCTAGGCTAGTGTCTAAGGCTTTTTTACGGTGAGCTTCAGCCGCAGCATTATCTAATCCTGTAAAGCTATTGAATAGCTGGAGATAGAAGTTAGATAGCTGGTTATAGACCTGTCGCGCATTCTGTAGCTTTTCGACGGCTAGATCATATTGTTGAGCCTCAATTGCCTGATCTGCCTCCATCATGAGTTTTTTTCCACCTTCGATACTCAAGATACTGGCTGGCTGACTGGAGGGAGTATCTGGTTTGCTTTGCGCTTCGGTTTTTGAAGAATCCACTGCTGACTGCGCCTGTAGCTTTCCAGGTAATCCGATTAACAGGAGCAAAAATAATAAATAATGCGTACTGTGGCGGATAATATTCTGCTTTGACATATTAGTTTTGATATCAGTTATCTACTTTGACTCTGTTTCACTATGCGAGAAAGCGAAATTAGATTTGAATTTAGACTTCAGGTATCTTATCACCCCAACAGCTTAGTGTCAGACCTATTAAAAGAGATGGTTTTCTTGGTAAAAGAGTAGTTGATTCTGAGTTACTTGCCTTATGCTGGAGCAGTTTATTTAATGGCAGTACGCTGATAATTGTATATGCATCGCCTAACTAGGCTATTTTATTGCTGTTTGTTGCTTGCCTCTTGCGCAAAAGATACTGACAGAGCAAATAATCTACCTCAAGATGAATTTATTCAAGCTTACTTTAACCATCGAGCAACCCAGTCACAAACATATATCGATCCCTATCGCCAAATTGAGCGTTCAGGAGATAATTTAGAAGCAATAATTATTGAGGAAATTGCCACCGCACAGTCTTCAATTGAGCTTGCTGTTTATGAGTTAAACTTGCCTTTAATTGCTCAAGCTTTAGCTGAAAAGCACCGTGATGGAGTTGAAGTGAGAGTAGTTTTAGATAATGATAATAGTCAGTCTTTTACGGAATTGAGTTCTACTGAAATTAGCCAATTAAATCAGCATAATCGGCAAAAATACGAACAGCTTTTACAATTAGTCGATCTTAATCAAGACCATGAATTAAGTTCTGCTGAAGTGGCTCAACAAGATGCTTTAACCATTCTTAAACAGGCAGGAGTCAAGGTAATTGATGATACTGCTGATGGGTCAAAAGGGAGTGGTTTAATGCATCATAAGTTTATGGTGATTGACCAGAAAAAAGTAATTGCTGGCTCGACTAACTATACTCTTAGTGATATACATGGCGATTTTAATAATCCAGAAACTCAAGGTAATGTTAATCATCTTTTACGGATTAATAATACTCAAGTAGCTAATTTATTTAGTGAAGAATTTAACTATATGTGGGGTAATTCTAATGCGGGAATTGAGAGTAGGTTTGGTGTAGCTAAATCTTGGCGATCGCCACAATCTTTTAACTGGCAAAATACTCAAATTACCATCCAGTTTTCTCCCACTTCTCAACAGCAAAACTGGAGTTTTAGTACTAATGGTTTAATTGGTGAAACAATTGACAGCGCCACAAAATCAATTGACTTGGCTCTATTTGTCTTTAGTGAACAAGAATTGGCCGATATTCTACAAGAGAAACACGAGCAAGGGGTGGAAATTAAAGGAATATTCGATCCTGGTTTTGCCTATCGTTATTACAGCGAAATGTTAGATATGTTAGGAGTTAGTCTCTATTTAAATTGTCAACCTGAAGCAAATAATAATCCTTGGCTCAATCACTTGGATACAGTTGGAACTGCACTAGTCAGTTCTGGAGACAAACTCCATCATAAAGTTGCAGTTATAGATGACAAAACTATAATTTCTGGCTCACAAAATTGGTCAGAGGCGGCTAACTATCAAAATGATGAGGCAGTAATTATCATTACCAACTCCAAACTAGCTCAGCATTTTGTTCAAGAGTTGCAACGGCTCTACACTTCAGCTTTTCTGGGATTATCGACCAAGCTCAACAGCAAGCTTGAGCAACAGCAACAAAAATGCGGTAGTTGAGATCTTGGGATATGTAGCAAATCGATCAAATTTTATTGAGACTTATTATCAATTAGCGTGTATAATCTTTTCAAAGACAATTATTGATTTTTATTTTCAATAAGCAAGTTAATTTAACCCTCAAATATTTAGCAAAATCCAAGATGAGCGATCGCAATTCAGAAAAACCCAATTCTTTAACAAGTCAGCAAACAAGAAAAGTAATAGCCGTAAAATGGGCTCATCGTTGGGAGGTGTTTAGGCGATTGCAAGCATTAGAAATAGATTGTCAATGTTCGACTAATGAACCTCTACTGGTAAACTTGGATAGCCCGACAACTTTGGCACAAGTATGGAGCGTAATGAGACAATCCACTGCGCAGCGTCATCAGTTAGTGGATTGGTTAAATGATTGCTGGAGTATGAACTACGATCATTACATGTAGTGCGATCGCCTTGCAAGATAGACAAAAAGTAATTAGAGCAAATCAACGTTAAAGCAGAGTGTAAGTTGCTCACTAATCAATAAATTTAAATCACTAAAATTGTAGCTTGGTAGATGAATTACCAACTTCTTTGAAACTTTGAGCATTATCTAGAGAAATATGCGCAATTTTAGCTAATAATAAAGATTACTCTCAAGAATACAAATGAGTAACATTAACAGTATGGTCACCAGCTTTAATTTTAAGGGCAAGCTGAGTAAAATTGCTTATAAGCAAAAGAAAATCAAATATCTCAAACTAGAAACAGAGCAGGGTAAATACTGGATCAAAGTTTCTAAGCAGTTAAGCAAACAACTTGCTGGTTTATCTGCTGAATGTCAATTGGAAGTCGAAGGGAAAGTAAAACAAGATCCTGAAACGGGCAAAACCAAATATAAAGCTAAAAGAATAGCGATTGTTGCGCCAGAGGCATTGGCCACACTGCCCAAAGTTAAGACCAAAACAGTATCCCTATTGCCTTTATTTGATAGCAAAATTAAGTCCAAGGCAAAAGTGCTGATTTGTCAAAAATCTAACTGCTGGAAAAAAGGCGGTCAAAAAGTTTGTGCCGAAATAGAATCTATATTAAGCGATCGCGGTTTAACTAAAGAAATTCCCATTCAGAAAACAGGCTGTCTTAAGCAGTGCAAGAAAGCTCCAGCGTTAGTAATGATGCCTGATAAAGCTCGTTACAACCAAGTTAAACCCAAGCAGGTAGCCAAGATGGTAGAAAAACATTTGATTGCTGATTAGTAATTACTGATCATTGATTTAACCGTGCTGATTGCTGCTGGAGAAAATCGGTAAATGCCCAAACGGCATGAGAAAGATCGACATCTTTGGGAGTTGCTGCCACCACAATACGCTGTAGAGGTATGGGCAACTGGCAGATAGTAACTCCTGCGGGAAGATAAAATACCGACAGTTGGGGCAGAATAGCTGCACCCGAACCTGTGGCAACTAGGCTAACAATCGTATCACTTTCGCGAACTTGTTCAGCAGGATTAAATTGATACCCTGCCGATTCAAAATAATGTTTGATCTGTTTAAAACAACTATTTTGATGAGGATAGGAAATAATCGGTATTGAAACTAGTTGTGTCCAGCTAATTTGCTGTCCGTCTGACTGTGCATCTAATTTGAAATTAGGTGGTAACAGAACAATATAGTTATCCCGCAGCACTTCAATTGTGGCTAAATCCTTAGAAGTGGGTAAAATCGTCAAGCCAAGATCGGCTTGCCCTTCATAAACCATTTGCTCGACTTGAGGACAGTCTTTTTCTTCGATAATCTTGATTTCAATTTGAGGATGTTTAAATTGAAATTCGGCTTTAATTTTGGGTAGTAACTGCGCTGCTGCGCCACGAAAAGCAGAAATTCTCACTTTTCCCCCAGCTAAGCTTTTACAGCGGTTAGCTTCCTGCTGAATATTTTCAATCGATTGTAATACGCGATCGCAGTGGACTAAGACGCTCTCCCCAGCAGGTGTTAAATTTACCCCTTTTTTGCCTCGAAACAATAATTGCACCCCTAAATCAGCTTCTAAAGTAGCGATCGCATGACTTACAGTAGGCTGGGTAAGATCTAATTCAATTGCTGCCTGACTAAACTTACCGCACCTTGCCACGGCGACAAATGATCTAATCTGAGAAAGTTTCATGAGACGAGATTTTCACCAGTTGTTCTTTAGTTTAATGATATACGTGGCAATCTCTTAATCTTTAGGCAATTTATTTCAATACGGTGACATGAAAACCAGACAAGTTTTATGGTTGAGATAGGGAAGACGAAGACGATGGCGAAGATAAAGAGGATGGAGACGACGGAGACAAAGGTTCAGTAACAGGAGCAAGAGGATCGGTTTCAGAAGTACTTGTAGGTGCTTCGAGCAAACTGTCATCTTCTAAAGGTTCGATCAAGCTGTTTTCTTGAGTGTCATTATAATTATTGCTCGAAGCAGGAGCGTTATAGTCGGGAATTGAAGGATCCATTGAGTCATTGATTGAATCGTTCATTGTCTGCTGGATTGCGCGATTGCGATCGACGCTTGATTCAAAATTATCGATTGGATTCTGACTTGTCTGGGGGATTAGTCCTTCTCTACCAGTTTCGATTGTAGTAGGTGGATTAGAATACTTTCCTGTCGGAATACCTGTGGTGGAATCACTGTTACTTCCTCCACTACCAGATTCAGATAAGGGTAATGGTGCAGCCTTAATATTACTCTCTGTGGACAATCCTCCCAAAGAGTCCTTTTTTGCCGTAGAGTCCTCTGCTGAATTGGTTGATTGGTCAGTTGAATCAGCACGAAAAGAGGAATAGACAAATGCGCCAAGACTCAAGGGAGTTATGAATAAAATGCAGATGCCAGCTAGGAAAGGTATTGATTTATAGTTATCTAGCATTGGTTTTTTGATTCTCAAAATCCTTTGACTTTCAATCTACTCAGCAATAGTAAAACAACCGATTATTACAGCTTGTTAAGGCAATTGCTCGCCGATTATTGTGAGCAGCATGTGAAGATTATACGCTTTTGAGTAAGTTTAATTTGTTATAAAGGAGAAAATTATATTTAATCCTATCTATCGCCATGAAGTATTTAATCAAATACCAAAGATGTAGACCAGAAAAGCGAATCTATCGCAATTTAGCTCTAGGCATTATTACTTTTATGATTCTAGCAACAGTCTTACCCGTAATAAATTAAACAGACATCTTTTTGTTATACATACTGAAGTCAGATAGTAAACTATAGTTCCTGACATTAGCGGTGATGATTGTATACCTTGATTTGTATTTTAAAAAGGCTCTAAAGGCAGATTGATTTGATGAACTTTCAAGTAATAATGTTCTCATAAAGTAATCTAAACAATCTAAAGAAGCAAATCTTTAGGTGTTCCAGTTGCGCTGTCGATCCATCACTCTTTTTTCCTCTAAACATGGTTCCTTTAAGAGACGAAAACCCAGTTAAAATAACTCCTTATGTTACCTATATTTTAATTGCAGCTAATATCCTGGTTTTTGTTTATGAACTTACCCTTAACTCCAATCAATTAGAGCTTTTCTTTCATTTATTCGCCGTTGTTCCCCAGGAGTTAACCGCGAGTTTAAGTGGCGTCGATCTTCATCAGGGTATTCCTGAAGCAGTTACGCCGATCACTTCGCAATTTTTGCACGCAGGATTTACTCACGTTGGCTTCAACATGCTTTTTCTGTATATCTTTGGTAACAATGTCGAAGAGCAGTTAGGTAGAGCTAAATTTTTGTTCTTTTACTTGTCTTGTGGGATCTTGGCAGTAATGGCTCAATGGTTTTTTTCCTCTATGTCTAGCGTACCTTCTTTAGGTGCTAGTGGAGCGATCGCTGGTGTGATGGGAGCATATATTCTTAAGTTCCCGCAAGCCAAAATTGTTACAGTTATTCCTTTGGGATTCTTTTTTCCTTTATTTAGAATACCTGCGGTGTATTTTTTAGGCTTCTGGTTTGTCGAACAAGCTTTAAACGGGATTGCCTCTTTTGAAGTTACCGCCAGTGTAGGGATGGAAAGCGGTGGAGTTGCCTATTGGGCGCACGCAGGTGGATTTATTGCAGGAGCTGTATTAGGCCCTATATTGGGTTTGTTTTCTCATAGTTCAGAGGAAAAGAGTATTGTTTCCACTAGATCTTTCAATGAATCGTAGGGGCGAATACAGGTTTCGCCCATAGCTACTTCTTAAAGCGCTGTCTTATACCATTTCTTCATGAGGTTGCACTCAATATTTTAATTGTAAGTCTCGCGCCCTAAACGACTGGCCCTAAAGCGATTGTCTTGAATGTCAAGTTTAATTTGTTTTTAAAGGCGATCGCGTTGCTTTAACAATTCAGTCAAGTTAATCAGTCATCACAATGACAATCTCTTGTTTAGAGTCTGGACTAGTTTGATGATGCCTACTTCATTATTAGTGACTTGAGATAGCTTTCCTGCTGGACGGACATAAACGTCAAGATATTTCTGACAAACATCTATTCCTACCCATTGTTGCTTGCTCATTACTTTTCTTGAATCAAAATAATTATAATTTGAGCTATTTTTTCTCCTCAATCTTTGACTCTTCCTTGCTAAAATACGGGTTTGGTTTACCCAGGCGATTGTTTGAGCGAAAAGCCGTTGCCCTAAAGGACTAGCCCTAAAGGATTAGCTCGCAAGCTCGCGTCCTTCACGTCGCGGGGGTTTCCCCCGTTGAGGCTATTGAAGCTGTTGAGTTTACGCTTTGGAGAGAGAATTAGTAGCGACCAAGCTTTAGGACGATTTTGAACGACCAAGGATTAGACGATCTACTACTTTCTCTAAACTATCAGGATTTTAGATCCTAATTTCAAGATACAAGGATTAGCTCGCAAGCTCGCGTCCTTCGCGTCGGGGAATTAGGGGTTTGGGGAATCAGTGATACGTTAATTTCATGCTCCTTATTGCCCTATTTCCCTACATAATCGTAATTGCTAACTCTTCTTTGCGTAGCGCCAGTTATTTAACTAACAATTGTTCAATGTATGGTGTTCTAAGCCATTCTTGAATAGTACTCAACTACGAGTAGTTCATTTACTTGTAGAGCTACCCATTCTCGTTCAATGACACCGTTTACCTTGCCAGATAAAGCAGCCTTATCGAATTCTAAGTGACTAGGCAAATTAGCTAACCCAGGATATTCCATATTGGTTTCAATTAGCTTACGAGAGCGATCGCGATTTCTCACTTTGATCGAATCTCCAGGACGACACTGATAGCTAGCAACATCTACTACGCGATCGTTTACTGTAATGTGTCCGTGGTTCACTAACTGACGTGCTGCGGGAATAGTACCAGCCATTCCTAAACGAAAAATGGTGTTATCCAAGCGCATTTCTAATAACTCTAGGAGGGTTTGTCCTGTCGAACCAGCTACTCGACGAGCTTTACGGACATAACGCACTAGCTGTTTTTCGGTAACGCCATAATTGAAGCGTAATTTTTGCTTTTCTTCCAAACGAATCGCATATTCAGAGCGTTTGCGACGGCTTTGACCATGTTGTCCAGGTGGATAAGCTTTACGAGCGCTTTTTCTAGTTAGCCCAGGTAAATCCCCTAAACGACGAACGACCCGCAGACGCGGACCTCTATAGCGAGACATATATTATTTCCTCTCTAGTTTACAGTTGATGAAATATCTCCAAATATATAATTATACATGAGTTTGGAGATTTAAGCTAAAAAATTAAGTTGTAATCAAAGCCAATTAGTGAGTTAACTTTCATTTGGCAAAAATTACTAGCTAAAAAAGTGAGTCAGATACAACCAACTCACTTTTACAAAAGTTTGTTTACAGCTTTAATTATGAAAATTAGCTCGCTTTGACGAAGCTAACGTCACGTCCTTTAGTTTCCCAGAAAATATTATGAATTTTCTGAACTGCATCCATAAGCTCATTAGCATGTTCAGCACTAACTTCTACTTTACAAGCAGAACAAAGTTTAGCGGCTTTCCAGAAGGTATCGTGGAGATCGGGATATTTCTCCAGATGCACTGGCTTAAAATAGTCTGTCCAAAGAATTAATAAATCTTCTTTAGTTTTTTGAGCCTGTTCTTCTTTAATGGCAATATAGCGAGAAAGAGTATTTTGATAGGCAATATTTGCTGCTTTATCTCCAGAAGTAGGAGCTTCAAGATCCATGATTTTTTTAGTCATGGAAACAACAGC
Organism: Pleurocapsa minor HA4230-MV1; assembly: GCA_019359095.1. Taxonomy (NCBI): domain Bacteria; kingdom Bacillati; phylum Cyanobacteriota; class Cyanophyceae; order Pleurocapsales; family Pleurocapsaceae; genus Pleurocapsa; species Pleurocapsa minor. Next base: position 116,579 of record JAHHHZ010000020.1, read on the forward strand.
TTCTGCTGTAACACGTGCGGAAGATGGATCATAGACACCGCAAGGGCCATCGCAATGGGCGTGAACTTCAGGTGCAGGAAAGAAATTTTTAATTTGGTAAATGACTTGTTTCAACATCATAATTTGTGGTGTTCGGTTTCTAAAATGTTTCTAAAATGTGCTTCTGCGAACGAATTTAATCAGAACGGCAATGATTTGAACTATGGGGCAGTTTCTCTATGGATACAATCACATAGATCTGGCGATTTATCTCTCCCCTATCGACCTTTAGCTTAGTTTGATTTAGGGGTCATTTGCAAGATGCTTAATCTTAATGCTTGTTAAACTTTGGCTGATGTTGCCGATTCTAAATTTAAATGAGTAGGTTAGCTTTTGCCATTAACTGTTAGTCAAGACCTCAATAGCTGTCCCTCTTAACCAAGACAGCCATTGAGCTAGGAATTGAGTTAATTAGCAGCCTTAGCAGCCTTGGGAGCTACAGGATCTACTTTATCAATCACTTTCAAGGTACCCTCTTCACCGACTTGCCAAACGTCATAGCTGCCAACAACATCTCCGTTGGCGTCAATATCGACATTACCGCTAGCACCCTGAAAATTAATATCTTCGCCACTGCGGATTAACTCCATAGCTTTACAAGCATCGGTAACTTCAGTTCCAGGGGCATTAGCAACTTCCAGAATTTTACCTTTAATTCCCTCTCCTGTATTAGCGTCGCTGGCTTCGGCTGCCAACATCATCAAAACGGCTGCATCCCAGTTGTGAGGAACATAAGCAGTTAATTCTTTGCCCACTTTTTCATTCCAAAGGGCGGTAAACTCTTTGAGCGCTGGGCCATTTGCCCCAGGGACAGTTCCTAATGCACCTGCAATAATTGATTTACCATCAGACGTTTTGCCTACCTGTGTAATAAAATCGTCAGAGTAAACCCCATCGGTCAATAAAACAGTCACGCCATCGCTTAATCCTTGTTCAAAGGCAGACTTGAGCAGGACACTACCAGTTTCGGCATATAAAACCGCTGCTACAGCATCTGGTTTAGTACTAAAAGCTGATTTTGCTTCACTATCGAGAGTTGCCGCTTTGGGGTCGTAGCGTACGGGTTTGCCAACAATATTACCCCCTTGATTTTTAAATGCTTTGACAAACTGTTCTTCAAAGCCTACGCCGTAATCATTGTTAATCGCAACAGTCGCTACATTTTTAAATCCCTGCTTTTTTGCCAATGTTGCTAGCGCTTGAGATTGATAGGTATCAGGTGGAGCAGTACGCGCCCAATAGCCGCTAAATTCGCCGTTTTGCGCCCGTTCAGTAAATACTGGGCTGGTACTACCAGGAGACACCATCATTACCTTATTTCGTACTGCTACATCAACTGCTGCTCCAGATACGCTACTGGCAAAAGACCCGACTACTCCTGCAACTTTGTCTACTTCGGCAAGCTTGGTCATGGCGCTACTACCTGCGCTGGGATCTGTCTGGTCGTCTTCGGAAATTAGACTAACCTGGGCTTCATTTACACCACCGCATTCATTAATCGTATCTACGGCAAGCTGTACTGCTGCGGGCCAGTTTTGGCCAATAGAGGAAAGATCTCCTGTGGCAGGGGCTAAACTTCCTAGCTTAAGACCGTCACTTTCTGCTGTAGTATTTCCTCCTGGAGCATCTCCTGCTGGAGCATTTGCTTCTGGAGCATTTCCTCCTTGGCAAGAGGTAAGTAATACGCCAGCGCTCAATGAGATTAAAGCTAGCATCATTGTCGAGTGAGAGCGATCGCTTTTGCCGAATTTCCAGCTAAAATTTTTCATATTCTAAATCTTCTCTAATTCCAGTCAATGATTAATAGCTTGGAATTGTACTCGAAAAATAAAATATATTCAGCATATTCAGCCCAGCTAAGTAAAATTCTGGAGAGACTGCCCTATAGATAAGCTCTACAGGTTTTGATTTAATACGGAGAGGGGGGGATTCGAACCCCCGATGAAGTTTACACCCCATAACTCCTTAGCAGGGAGCCGCTTTCAACCGCTCAGCCACCTCTCCAGGTCGCTACTCATCGATTTTGAATTATAACAGATTTATTTGGACTGATGACAAAAATAAGCAAATTATGGCGTAACTTAACCTTTATTAAAGATCTTCGCAGTTAATTTGTCTGAGCTATTGCGCCCAAACGTCTACGCCAGCGCGAGATCGAGAGCTAGTCAATGTAACATCGTCAATTTAACAGCAAATCTTTATTCAGTCCTAAACTTCACTGAATTAGCATGAGAAGGTAAACCTTCGGCTTGAGCTAGAATCTGAATTGTGCTGGACATCTTTTTCAAAGCAGTTGCCGAATATTGAATTAAGCTAGAGTGCTTCATAAAAGTTTCTACTCCCAATGCTGAAGCATAACGAGCTGCACCAGATGTTGGCAAAGTATGATTTGGCCCAGCTAAATAATCTCCAGTTGCTTCGGGAGTCGAGTTACCGATAAAAATTGCCCCCGCGTGACGAATTTGCTCAATTAAGTCCCACGGCTCTGCAACTTCAAGTTCTAGATGTTCTGGAGCAAATAGGTTGGATAATTCTGCTGCTTGGGCCAATGAATCGACCACAACAATTAGACCATAATGAGCGATCGCTTTTTCCGTCAAAATCTTACGGGGATGATCTGCTAGCTGATAAGTAACTTCGTGCTGTACTTTTTGAGCCAATTCTCGACTAGTGGTAATTAAAATAGCAGCAGCCATCGGATCGTGTTCTGCTTGAGCTAATAAATCCGCAGCTACATAGACTGGATTTGCCTGCTCATCAGCAATCACGAGTACTTCCGAAGGCCCAGCCAAAGAGTCTATCCCTACCGTCCCATAAACCATCTTCTTGGCTAGGGTAACGTAAATGTTACCTGGCCCTGTAATAACATCGACTTTAGGAATAGTTTGGGTTCCATAAGCCAGAGCGCTAATTGCCTGCGCTCCACCAACGCGATAAATTTCTTCTATTCCCGCTTCTTGTGCAGCTACTAATACCGCTGGATTAATTTTTCCATCCTGACCTGGGGGCGTAACCATAATAATGCGCGGAACTTGGGCTACCTTGGCAGGGATAGCATTCATCAAGACAGTACTCGGATATGAGGCTCTTCCTCCAGGAACGTATAGTCCTGCTCGATCTACAGGGGTGTAGCGTTTACCCAAAACTACGTCGTCTTCTTCAAACTGCACCCAAGATTTAGGAACCCGCTGACGATGAAAAGCTTCAATTTTTTGGCAGGCGATTTGAATTGCACTAAGCAGATCTTTAGATATTTGCTGATAAGCAGCGTCCAACTCTGAACCTCTAACCCTGAGTTGGTCAGCCTGAAGAAGTTGTTGGTCAAACTTTTCAGTGTATTCCAACAGAGCGCGATCGCCATTTTGCTTAACATTAGTGACGATTTCCCTGACCATCGCTTCTTTGGGCTGAACGTCATCACCATTGTTGCGATCGCTGATCCGTTTTAATTCTGTTTGTGCCTCAGTTTGCCGATCATCAATTATTCGCAGCATCGAGATCCCCATATCCATTTGAGCTTGTACACAGAAGTGAGCTTTTACTTCTAACTTATTATATGAATCTTTACAGTAAGAAAGCCACTCTTGTCCAACCTTAACCTTAATTTCACTGTCAATGACTAGCTACCTCCTAACCAAAGCAAATTATCTGAGCAGCTTGACAGTCAGTGAAAATACTTGCTACACTGTAAAATCCAATTCTATGTGTAATTCTCAAATTAATTACTTACCAAAGCAATTTCTGTTTAAAAAACTGTGGCTAACTCCAAATCGGCAATCAAACGTATCAGAACAGCAGAGCGCAACCGCTTACGTAATAAGACATACAAGTCTTCGCTCAAGACCCTAACTAAAAAATATTTTAGTGCGGTAGAAACCTATTCAGCCGACCCAACTTCAGAAAATATGGAAGTGGTTAATCAGGCTATGTCTGAAGCCTACAGCAAAATTGATAAAGCTGTAAAACGTAAAGTGCTGCATAAAAACAATGGCGCGAGAAAAAAATCTCGCATCGCTAAAGTTCTCAAGCAGGCTACTGCTGTCTGATAAATAACAATAACTAAAAAAAAGTAGTAGAAATACACTTTGGTCTTAAGAGAAATTAATCCTCAAGACAGACGGAAATAAGCAAAATAACCAAGCAATACACCAGGTATAAATGCAGTTAATAGATACCCATGTTCACATCAACTTTGATGTTTTTCAAGGGGATTTAACCTCGTTAAGGCAGCGCTGGCAGTCAGTAGGTGTAGCTCATCTCGTACATTCATGTGTCGAACCAAAAGAATTTCAGGGAATACAGTCCATTGCGGATCGTTTCCCTGAATTGTCGTTTGCGGTTGGTTTGCACCCGTTGGATGTTCATAAGTGGCAAAGCGATACTGCCAATGAGATTGAAACCTTAGCTGCTTCTGATAATCGGGTGGTAGCAATTGGCGAAACAGGGTTGGACTTCTATAAAGCCGACAATCAACAACAGCAGATTTTAGCTTTAAAAGAACAATTAAAAATAGCTCAAAAGCTTAATCTACCAGTGATTATCCATTGTCGTGATGCAGCAGCTAAACTGAAAGAAGTATTAACTGATTTTTGCCAGACGGAAGGCCCAGTAAAAGGAGTAATGCACTGTTGGGGGGGGAATGAAACGGAAACTCAATGGTTTCTCGATTTAGGGTTTTATATCAGCTATAGCGGGATTGTTACTTTTAAAAGTGCCAAACAGGTTCAAGCAGCAGCAAAAATTGTGCCTAGCGATCGCTTATTGATTGAAACAGACTGTCCTTTTCTAGCTCCTGTTCCCAAAAGAGGCAAAACTAACGAGCCTTCCTATGTCCTGTATGTGGCAGAGTACATTGCCCAACTACGAGAAACTTCATTAGAAACTATTGCCGAACAAACTACTGCTAACGCCTGTCGGTTATTTGGAATCCAATTAAAAACTAAATAATAAAGCAATAAAACAAATTTTTCTCTAACGCTATCTTCGTTGATTAGCCGAACCAGTAAAACATCGTACAACCATCATCTTCATGACTAATTTGACTTACAATCTGCTACCAGACTTGATTGAGATTCAACGTTCTAGCTTTCGTTGGTTTTTGGAAGAAGGGTTAATTGAGGAACTGAATAGCTTTTCCCCAATTACTGATTATACGGGTAAGTTTGAACTGCACTTTATGGGGGAGAACTATAGGCTTAAAGAGCCAAAGTACTCGATGGAAGAAGCAAAACGTCGTGATAGTACCTATAACGTACAAGTATATGTACCCACTCGCCTGATTGACAAAGAAAGTGGTGAGATCAAGGAAATGGAGGTATTTGTCGGCGATTTACCGTTAATGACAGATCGCGGTACCTTTATCATTAACGGTGCAGAACGGGTAATTGTTAATCAAATTGTGCGATCGCCTGGGGTCTATTACAAAGCAGAAACTGATAAAAATGGTCGTCGTACCTATTCTGCTTCTTTGATTCCTAACCGTGGTGCCTGGTTGAAGTTTGAGACGGATAAAAATGGTTTAGTTTGGGTCAGAATTGATAAGACTCGTAAACTTTCAGCTCAAGTATTGCTCAAGGCGATCGGTTTAAGCGATAACGAGATTCTCGACGGTATTCGTCACCCCGATTTTTATCAAAAAACTTTAGATAAAGAAGGTAATCCTAGTGAAGAAGAAGCGTTACTAGAACTGTATCGTAAATTACGTCCTGGTGAACCTCCCACAGTAAGTGGTGGACAGCAACTATTAGAGTCTCGCTTTTTCGATTCTAAGCGTTATGACTTGGGTAGGGTTGGTCGTTACAAGCTAAATAAAAAGCTCCGTTTGACTGTGCCTGATACTACAAGAGTATTAACTACTACGGATATTTTAGCAGCAGTAGCTTATCTAATTAACCTCGAATTTGATGGCGGTAGCACCGATGATATTGACCACCTAGGAAATCGTCGAGTGCGATCGGTTGGGGAACTACTACAAAACCAAGTTCGTGTCGGCTTGAACCGTTTAGAAAGAATTATTCGCGAACGGATGACGGTTAGCGAAGCCAATAGCTTAACTCCCGCAGCCCTAGTAAACCCTAAACCTTTAGTCGCAGCGATCAAAGAGTTCTTTGGTTCCTCTCAACTATCTCAGTTTATGGATCAAACCAATCCTTTAGCCGAGTTGACTCATAAACGTCGTCTTTCAGCTTTAGGGCCTGGTGGTTTGACCAGAGAAAGAGCAGGTTTTGCAGTGCGAGATATTCACCCTACCCAGTATGGTCGAATTTGTCCTGTAGAGACACCTGAAGGTCCAAACGCTGGGCTGATTGGTTCTCTTGCAACCTATGCCCGTGTCAATCCCTATGGCTTTATTGCTACTCCTTATTACCGTGTCGATAACGGTCGAGTGTTAAAAAATGAAGAGGCCGTCTATCTAACTGCTGATGAAGAAGACGATATGAGAGTTGCTCCTGGAGACGTAGCTACCGATGATGATGGCTATATTCTAGGTGAAACGATCGCTATTCGTTATCGCCAAGAATTTTCTACTTGCGATCCTGGAGAAGTAGATTATGTAGCAATTTCTCCCGTACAGATTGTTTCGGTAGCAACCAGCTTAATTCCTTTTCTCGAACATGATGATGCTAACCGCGCCCTCATGGGTTCTAACATGCAGCGTCAAGCTGTGCCGTTGTTACGTCCTGAACGTCCTTTAGTGGGAACTGGGTTAGAGGCTCAAGCAGCTCGTGACTCAGGAATGGTAGTAGTTTCGCGTACTCACGGTATTGTGACCTACGTTGATGCAGAAGTTGTGCGAGTCAGAGTAGAGGAAGGCAATAACGGTTTATATGCTCCCCAACCTGGAGAAGAAATTGTCTACAAGCTGCAAAAGTATCAGCGTTCTAACCAAGATACCTGTTTAAATCAGCGTCCTTTAGTTTATGCAGGGGAAGATGTAGTTCCAGGTCAGGTACTAGCAGATGGCTCATCCACAGAAGGAGGCGAGCTAGCATTAGGACAAAATGTTTTAATTGCTTATATGCCTTGGGAAGGCTACAACTACGAAGATGCGATTCTCATTAGTGAGCGTCTGGTGTATGACGATGTTTACACTAGTATTCACGTTGAGAAATTTGAAATTGAAGCTCGGCAAACAAAATTAGGGCCAGAAGAAATTACCCGTGAAATTCCTAATGTTGGTGAAGATGCTCTACGTAATCTAGACGAACGAGGCATTATTCATATTGGGGCTTGGGTAGAAGCAGGGGAGATTCTAGTTGGGAAAGTAACTCCCAAAGGAGAATCAGATCAGCCTCCTGAAGAAAAGCTACTCAGAGCGATTTTTGGCGAAAAAGCTAGAGACGTGCGGGACAACTCCTTGAGAGTACCTAACGGTGAAAAAGGACGGGTAGTTGATGTGCGCGTCTTCACTAGAGAGCAAGGTGATGAATTGCCTCCTGGCGCTAATATGGTCGTGCGAATCTATGTGGCTCAGAAACGTAAGATTCAGGTGGGAGATAAAATGGCTGGTCGCCACGGTAACAAAGGGATTATTTCTCGCATTTTACCCATTGAAGATATGCCCTATCTACCCGACGGTACACCGATTGATATTGCCCTCAATCCTCTAGGTGTGCCTTCGCGGATGAACGTCGGACAAGTATTTGAGTGCCTTTTAGGCTGGGCTGGTGAAAATCTGGCAACACGCTTTAAAATGATGCCTTTCGATGAAATGTATGGCAAAGAAGCGTCAAGAGAAACCGTTCACGGCAAGATTCAGGATGCAGCTCGCAAGCCAGGCAAATCTTGGGTTTACGATGAAGAAAATCCAGGGAAAATTCAAGTCTTTGATGGACGTACGGGAGAAAAGTTTGCTCGTCCTGTGACGGTGGGTAAAGCCTATATGCTCAAACTGGTTCACCTCGTAGATGATAAGATTCACGCTCGTTCTACTGGCCCTTACTCTTTAGTAACTCAACAGCCTTTGGGTGGTAAAGCACAACAGGGTGGACAACGCTTTGGTGAAATGGAGGTTTGGGCATTGGAAGCTTATGGCGCAGCCTATACTCTACAAGAGTTATTGACGGTTAAGTCTGATGATATGCAAGGACGTAACGAAGCCCTAAACTCAATTGTTAAAGGTAAACCAATTCCTCGCCCTGGAACTCCAGAATCCTTCAAAGTATTGATGCGAGAACTACAGTCTTTAGGTCTGGATATAGCAGTCCACAAACTGGAGGCGCAGGAAGATGGTAGTAGCCGAGACGTAGAAGTAGATTTGATGGCAGATACTCCTCGCCGTACTCCGAACCGACCTACTTACGAATCTTTGCAAAGAGAGGAATCAACTGAAGAAGTCTAACCAAAAAGAATGAATGATCGAGGGATGAAGGATGAGGACGTTGCTTCTTATACCTTCATTTCTGGTCAAGTAATAGCTAATTCCTCAACCCTAATTCTTAAATTCCTAATTAATAATGAGAAATCAAATAGAACAAAGATTCGATTACGTCAAAATTGGTATTGCATCTCCTGAGCGAATTCGCCAGTGGGGAGAAAGAACTTTACCTAATGGTCAGTTGGTAGGAGAAGTGACCAAGCCTGAAACAATTAACTACCGTACTCTTAAACCAGAAATGGACGGGTTATTTTGTGAGCGGATTTTTGGCCCCGCTAAGGATTGGGAATGCCACTGTGGTAAGTATAAGCGGGTGCGTCATCGTGGTATTGTTTGCGAACGTTGTGGTGTCGAAGTGACTGAATCACGGGTGCGTCGTCATCGGATGGGCTATATCAAATTAGCTGCCCCCGTAACCCACGTTTGGTATCTTAAGGGTATTCCTAGTTACTTGAGCATCCTGTTGGATATGCCTCTGCGAGATGTAGAACAGGTAGTCTACTTCAATGCTTATGTCGTTCTCGATCCTGGTAATGCGGGGAATCTGTCTGCTAAACAACTACTAACCGAAGATCAGTGGATTGAAATTGAAGATCAGCTATACAGTGAAGATTCTGAACTAGTAGGGGTAGAAGTTGGGATTGGTGCAGAAGCGGTACAGCGGCTTTTGGAAGAAGTGGCGCTAGAAGAAGAAGCCGAGAAACTGCGAGAGCAAATTGCCGATGCCAAAGGACAGAAAAGAGCCAAGCTAATCAAACGTCTGCGGGTAATTGATAACTTTGTCGCCACAGGTTCTCGCCCAGAGTGGATGGTGCTAAATGCTATTCCTGTAATTCCGCCTGATTTGCGTCCGATGGTGCAGCTAGATGGTGGTCGCTTTGCTACTTCTGACTTGAACGATCTTTATCGTCGAGTAATTAACCGTAATAATCGTCTAGCCAGATTGCAAGAGATCCTCGCGCCTGAAATTATTGTCCGTAATGAAAAACGGATGCTGCAAGAAGCAGTCGATGCGCTGATCGATAATGGTCGTCGTGGTCGTACTGTTGTGGGGGCAAATAATCGTCCGCTAAAATCTTTATCTGACATTATTGAAGGAAAACAAGGTCGTTTTCGTCAGAACCTCCTAGGAAAACGAGTAGACTACTCTGGTCGTTCGGTAATTGTCGTCGGCCCCAAACTCAAGATTTATCAGTGTGGCTTGCCCAGAGAAATGGCGATCGAATTGTTCCAGCCATTTGTAATCCATCGTCTAATCAACAGTGGGATGGTGAACAATATCAAGGCAGCGAAAAAACTGATCCAGCGCAACGATTCCAGCGTCTATGAAGTCTTAAAAGAAGTGATTGCGGGACACCCTGTAATGCTTAACCGCGCACCAACTCTCCACCGCTTAGGTATTCAAGCATTTGAACCAATTTTGGTAGAGGGAAGAGCAATTCAGCTTCATCCCCTGGTATGTCCTGCCTTCAACGCTGACTTTGACGGCGATCAAATGGCCGTTCATGTTCCTCTATCTTTAGAGGCCCAGGCTGAAGCTAGATTGTTGATGTTGGCTTGTCATAATATCTTGTCTCCCGCCACAGGTAGACCCATCGTAGCTCCATCGCAAGATATGGTTTTGGGCTGCTATTACCTAACAGCCGATGATCCTAAAGCAGTTAGAGGAGAAGGTCGTCGCTTTGGCAATTTAGATGATGCAATCAAAGCTTATGAACAGGGACAGATCGATCTTCATGCTCGTGTTTGGCTGCGTTACGAAGGAGAAGTGGTTACAGAGAAGCCTGATACAGAAGTTATCGACTCAGAAGACTTGGGTGATGGTGGCAAAATCGAATACTATCGCGAAAGATTTGTCAAGAGATCTGCCGAAGGAGAGCAAATTTCTCAGTACATACACACTACTGTTGGTCGAATTATTTATAACAAGACTGTGCAAGAAGCTCTGTCGGCAGCAGTGTAAAAAAAGCTTGTCAGCCTCGAATTAAAAAGTTTTAGTAGCTAGGAACAAAAATAACCAGAAATGAAATTTTATAACCACATCGTTGATAAGGGTCGTCTTAAAAAACTGATGGCTCTTGCCTTCACTGAATATGGATCGGCTCATAGTGCGACGGTAGCGGATTCTTTAAAAGAATTAGGATTTCGTTATGCAACAGTAGCAGGTGTGTCTATTAGTGTTGATGATTTAAAAGTACCGCCCATTAAAGCTGAACTATTAGAAGCAGCCGAGGGGGAAATTAGAGAAACAGAGGAACGCTATGCCAGAGGAGAAATTACTGAGGTAGAACGTTTCCAAAAAGTAATTGATACTTGGAACAGTACTTCGGAAAATCTGAAGGATGAGGTGGTCACCAACTTCCGCGAGACTGACCCTTTAAATTCTGTCTATATGATGGCCTTTAGTGGAGCGCGGGGTAATTTATCTCAGGTACGTCAACTTGTAGGAATGCGTGGTCTGATGGCCGATCCTCAAGGGGAAATCATTGACTTACCAATTAAGACTAACTTTCGTGAAGGATTAACCGTAACGGAATATATTATTTCTTCTTACGGTGCGCGCAAAGGTTTGGTTGATACAGCCTTACGAACAGCTGACTCTGGTTATTTGACTCGTCGTTTAGTTGACGTTTCCCAGGACGTAATTGTACGGGAAGTAGATTGTGGAACTCAACGGAGTATTAGTTTGAAAGCCATGAAAGATGGCGATCGCACTTTAATCAATCTTTCCGATCGTCTTTTGGGTCGAGTTCTGGCTAGTGATGCGATCGATGACAAGACAGGAGAAGTGATAGCTACTCGCAATCAGGCGATGGATCAAGATTTAGCCATCGAAATTGGCGATCGCGTAGAAGAAGTTATGGTGCGTTCTCCTCTTACTTGCGAAGCTGCACGTTCCGTTTGTCAAAAATGCTACGGCTGGAGTCTGGCACATGGGCATATGGTTGACATGGGAGAAGCGGTGGGAATCATTGCCGCGCAATCCATTGGTGAACCAGGTACTCAGCTAACCATGCGTACCTTCCACACTGGAGGGGTATTTACAGGGGAAGTCGCTCGTCAGATTAGAGCCAAAGCCGATGGTAAAGTCGAGTTTGGGCAGGGTTTAAGCACTCGTGCAATTCGCACCCGTCACGGTGACGAAAGAAATCAGGTCGAAACTATTGGTGATATCAAGCTAATTCCTCACAAAGGAAAAACAGTTAATACCGCCTTGACTGCTGGCTCTTTAATCTATGTTAAGGATGGAGAAGAAGTCACCAAAGGTCAGTTGCTAGTTGAAGTAGCAATGGCTAAAGTACAAAAATCAACCGAAAAAGCTGCCAAGGATGTAAGTTCTGACTTAGCAGGAGAAATTCTTTTTGCCGATTTAATTCCTGAAGACAAGAAAGATCGTCAGGGCAATACTACCCGAATTGCTCAAAGAGGTGGTCTACTCTGGGTTTTATCAGGAGAGGTATATAACTTGCTTCCTGGTGCTGAAGCTTTAGTTAAAAACGGCGACAAAGTTAAACCAGGGGATCTTTTAGCGCAGACTAGACTGACTGCTGCTAATGGTGGGGTAGTTAGAATGATTCCTGATAGCCGTGAGATTGAAATTGTAACCGCCTCGGTATCTCTCGACCAAGCAAAAGTTAGGGTTGAAAGTGATGGTGGTCGTGAGCAATATATTATTACCACTGCTGACGATCTCAAGTTCTTACTCAAAACTGCTCCTGGCACGAAAGTACAGAATAAGCAAGTCGTTGCCGAATTAATTGATGATTTTTACAAGACTGAGACAGGCGGGATCATCAAGTATGGTGGGATCACCGTTGGTAAAGGCAATCGCAAGCAGGGTTATGAGATCGAGCAGGGTGGAACTTTACTTTGGATTCCTGAAGAGAGCCATGAAGTCAACAAAGATATTTCCCTCTTAATCGTCGAGGATGGCGAGTTTGTTGAAGCGGGAGCAGAAGTTGTTAAAGATGTTTTCTGTCAATCTTCAGGTATTGCCGAGGTGGTACAGAAAAACGATATTCTGCGGGAAATCATCATTAAGCCAGGCGAAATTCATCAAATAGATGATCCTAAAAATGAATGGCACGAACAGCTAATTCAGCCTGGAACTGAAGTATTACCAGGAGTTGTGACCAAAGAGCTTCGATATGGTGAAGTGATCGAGACTACTGAAGGCATTGCCTTGATTTTACGTCCTGTCAAAGAATTTCCTGTAGCCGATAGACCTTCTATTCCTTCTCAAGCGTCAATTAATCAAGATGATGGTCGTCAAATTGAATTGCGCTCTGTACAAAGACTCTTTTATAAAGATGGTGAACGAGTTAAGTCGGTAAACAGTTTATCGCTGTTGAGTACTCAGTTAGTCTTAGAAATTGACACCACTGAAGTTAGCGATCTTGTTGCCAACCTAAGTGCTGATATTGAGCTACAGCCTGACGAGGATAATCCTGATACTCAAAGACTACAAATGGTGATCTTAGAATCATTAGTTCTCAGAAGAGACACTGATGTCGATCCCCATAGCGGTGAAATTCAAACTAGAGTTTTAGTCGAAGACGGCGAAGAAATTGTCAAGGGTGCAACTATTGCACGGACAGAAATTCTGTGTAAATCGGCGGGAGAAGTTCAGGGGATTCGTGAAGGTTCAGAGGCAATTCGCCGTATCTTGATTGTGCGCGATAGCGATGTAGTCACTCATGAATTGGATCTTCCTCAAAGCTTTAGTTACAAAAAAGGTGATCTTCTGGTTTCTGGTACTAAACTGGCTGAAGGAGTGAGTCTGGAGAATTCAGGTCAAGTCATAAATATTAGCGAGCAGACAGGAAAAACTACTGTAGTCTTGCGTCATACACGTCCTTACCGTGTGTCCCAAGGTGCTGTCCTGCACATCGATCATGGTGACTTAGTACAGCGTGGTGATAACTTAGTACTGCTGGTGTTTGAGCGTTCTAAAACTGGTGATATTATTCAAGGTCTACCACGGATTGAAGAGTTACTCGAAGCCCGCAAGCCCAAAGAAGGCTGTATTTTGAGTCGTAGTTCTGGGGTTTGTCAGGTAGTCTACGAAGAAAACGAAACCGTCGATATCAAGATTATTGAAGAAGATGGTGTAGTTAGTGACTATCCCATCAAACCTGGACAAAATGCGATCGTTAGTGATGGTCAGGTGGTCGAGGCGGGAGAACCTTTGACCGATGGCCCTGCTAACCCTCATGAAATTCTAGAAACTTACTTTAACTATCACCTGCCAGATAAAGGCTGTTACGAAGCTTCTTTGATTGGATTACAAAAAGCCCAGCTATTTTTAGTGCGCCAAGTGCAGTCTGTGTACCAAAGTCAAGGAATTGATATTTCCGATAAGCACATTGAGGTGATTGTGAAGCAAATGACTGCTAAAGTCAGAGTTGACGATGGTGGAGACACGATTATTCTTCCTGGTGAGTTGCTAGAGTTACGTCAAATTGAACAGGTAAATGAGGCAATGTCGATTACTGGAGGCGCACCTGCTCAATATACTCCTGTATTATTGGGTATTACCAAAGCTTCTCTCAATACTGATAGCTTCATTTCCGCTGCTTCTTTCCAAGAAACTACTAGAGTCTTAACTGAGGCAGCTATTGAAGGCAAGTCTGATTGGCTTAGAGGTTTAAAAGAAAACGTCATTATTGGCCGTCTAATTCCTGCGGGAACTGGATTTAATACTCTTGATGAACCGATGGGTCGTGGCGATTTAGAGGTCGGAATGCGGAGTAATGCGGTATATGGTTACGGTGATGATTTTGAATCATATCGTTTGCCAGAAGACATTGGCAGCAATTCAGAAGCTAACCTACGTCGCTCATATCAAAATATTAGTGACGACGAAAACATGATTCTAGATGATCAAACCGCCAGAGATTTAGCGACAGGCTTTGATGGTTCTACTATAGATGATGATGATGATGATATTTAGTTAACAAATATTCAATTATCTATAGCTTAATTAGCTAGCTAATCAAGTATTCTAGACGATGTGATGATGAATCAGGAGCAATCTTTAAGACATCATTGCATCGTTCTTTTTTTAGCCTAACTTATTTACAATGTAGTTATAGCTGTTTTATTTCAGCAGGCGAAAGAGCTAATTATTCTAGTTTAAGAGTTAGCAACAACAGGATAATTTTGGCAATTATATTCAGCGATCGCCACTCACATTAGTCATAATTAAAACTAAATTATTTGATCTAAATCTCGCTTAAAAAATGTCACATATTGTTTATGTTTATAACTTTTTAAGTTATTTAATTTTGTATTTCTTAACCTTGAATTATTAGTAATTTCTGCTGTTTACTGTTTAGAAATTTTAAAACCAGATGATCGATCAATCGAGTCCTGCTAAAAAGAATACATTGAGTAATTCAGATATTTCGCCTCATGTTCATAATGAGGAATCTTTGAGGCAAATAATTAATCGTCTGTCTCGGATTGAAGGTCATGTTCGTGGCATCAAAACAATGGTAAATGAGCATCGTCCTTGCCCAGAAGTACTCAACCAAATTGCTGCGGTGAAAGGGGCAATTTCTAGTGTGGCCAAAATTATTTTGGAAGAGCATTTGGAGGAATGCTTGATTCGGGCGGTAGATCAGGGAAATTTGGAGGCGGAGATTAAAGAGTTAAAAAATGCTTTGAACCGATTTTTGCCTTAAAGCGCAATTTTATTGAGCCAATTAAAACTTGGAGAAAACAGGAACTTAACCTTAATTGCCTGCATCTAACTATTTATTACTTTGTTTTTTAGTTTCCTACTTGATGCTGAGGAAACTTGAGCTAACATAGGCGTGTCGTAGTAGATCGTCAAGTTTGAATTGATGGGTTGAGATTAGGTAGTAGGTAGTAGGTAGTAGGTAGTAGGTAGTAGGTTAAAAACTCATTACTCATTACTCAAAACAAATTTGACGACCTAGTAGGTATTAATAGGCTTCTAATTGCGAGGAAGGAATTATACAATGGGTAAAACTAAGATGATTAAAATTTCTTTTCCTGGTTGGCAACTGGGGATTTTTAGCATCACGATCAACCTTTTAGTTTTAGCAATTCAACCACGATTGACTCTCGCCCAAACTAAGACCAATCCAGCCAATCCTCAGACGGCATCTAATACAGCGATCGCAGATTTAGAGCCTGAAATCTTGTCAGAAATTAATCGAGTGAGGACTAGCCCTCAAGACTATGCTCAGTGGTTGGAGCAGCAGCGACAATACTATGATGGTATTTGGGTGAGATTACCTGGAGAAAAACCAGTCAGAACTAATAGAGGAAGAGACGCATTGGAAGAAGCGATCGCCTTTTTGAAACAGCAACAGCCTTTACCTCCTTTAGAAAAATCCTCCCAAACTGCTGCGGCTGCTATATCTGAGCTAGAAAATTTTGCTAACTCCAATAACATTCAGTACTTTAGTTACGGCAAAAAAACCGCTTCAGGAATTGTCATGGACTTAGTGGTGGATGAACTATTTCCCGATCGCCGTCGTCGTCAAAGTCTGTTAAGTCCTGAAGCTGAAGATACAGGAGTTGCTTGTAAACCAGACCCCAGATACGCTAAGGTATGTGCGATCGCCTATTCTGATTCTCCTATTCAGGCGGATGTTGCCACAGCCTCAGCAGAAACTCCCGTAACACCCGAAGAGATAGTCACTACAGCCCCAGCAGAAACCCCAGCAACACCCGAAGAGACAGTCACCACAGCTCAACCAGAAACTCCCGTAACACCCGAAGAGATAGTCACCACACCCCCAGCAGAAACCTCTGCAACACCCGAAGAAACAGTCACCACAGCCCCAGCAGAAACCTCTGCAACCCCCGAAGAGACAGTCACCACTCAACCAGAAGTCACTCTTCCTGGTATACCAGTGACTAATCCCAACGTCGAGTCTCAGCAGCCTAGTGATGAATCTGTAGCAGAAGAAACGAAAGAAACAGAAGTAGAAGTAGAAGAATCATCAGTAGCAACAAATGATACTGCTGCTAATTTACCTACTCCCCCTCAACCCCAAGCACCTCCAGCCCCTGCTGTGAATGATGATCCACCTAGTCAAGAAGCTAAAACGGCAACAGATCCAGCAGAAAATTCGCAGATTGCTCAAGCTGAATCAGAAATAGCACAAGAACAAAAAAAATTAGCAGAGAACGAGGGAGAGTCAGATACGGAAATAGCCAACTCAGATCAGTCTGAAGAAGTGGCGATTAATAGTGAAACTGCTGGCTTGTCTGAAAAAGTTGAGAAAGGCAGCTTAGAAAAAGGCGATCGCGTGATTGAGGATGATGGCAGCCTATACGACTTCTATCCAATACAGGGTAAAGCGGGGGAATCTGTGACTATTAACCTCGAAAGCGATATGTTTGATGCCTTTGTCGCGTTAGTAGACAGTAACGGGAAAACTGTTGGGGAGAATGATGATATTAGTCCAGAAGATAGTAACTCGCAACTGAGCGTAACTCTTCCAGAAGACGGGGTTTATAACGTAATTGTCAATACCTATGATGAAAACGGTACTGGTGAATATGTTTTGAAAGTAAGTCGTTAATATATTTTTTTGCCAGCAACAATATTGAAATATTGAAAACTGCTCTAATAGCGATCGCAACTTGCTACTTATTCAACTCCATTGAGTGTTCTTTCAGCACCTCTAGGGGAAGAAAGTTCAGCATGGATTCATGGGTAGCTTCAAGATTAATGGGTGGTGCAAAACCTGCATCTAATGCTTCTTTCCAGCGTAAGGCACACAAACACCAACAGTCTCCTGGTTTTAAACCTGGAAAATTATACATCGGCATCGGTGTACTGAGGTCATTCCCTTGTTCCTGGCTAAAAGTTAAAAACTTAGCGGTAACTTCAGCACAAACTATATGTACACCTCGATCTTCTGCCCCAGTATCACATTTCCCATTACGATAAAATCCTGTCATGGGAGAGGTGCAGCATATTTTTAATTCTCCACCTAAAACATTCTTGGCATTCATAGCTAAATTATTCGATCGATAGGGATTGTGAATATAAATAAATTTTAGCGAAATTAAGTCATAAAAAGATGCTCAATCACGAACGCCTCAAAATTGTCAGTTTTCACCTATAGATTCTGTATCCCCTGCTTTAGCAATAATATTTTGTAATACAGAAGAAAGATTTTCATTTAGTTTACCAGCTCGGATAAATTCGGCATAAGTATCAGCTTCAATATCTAACATTTGCTCATTTAACTGTTCTATAGTTAGCGATCGCAAATTTTCATACTTTTTCTGCATAGAAACCATTTTGTCTTTAATACTTTCTAGTTCTCCCTTAACCAATTCTTGTTGATAGCGATAATATTCAGGATCGATTTCTGAAGCTAATTCATTATTAATCAAATACTTTAAAACACGCTTCATGGCTACTTTCCTGGCTAATAACTCTGAATATTCTTGACGTAAAGGCTGATCGCCAACTAGATCGAGAGTACTTAATAGCCATTTCATACTCAATCCTTGAACCAAAAGGCTAAATAGCACTACTCCAAAAACTGTATCAATAATTTCTTGTCTACTTGCTAACACTTCAGGAACACTTAATGCAAGAGCGATCGAGACAGAACCTCTTAAGCCACCCCACCAAAGTACAGTTTGTTCTCTGAGGTTAGTTTTGGTTTGACTAAATAAATTACTAATATTGCCCAAGCCAAAGATCATTATTGCTCTGGTAAATGAGACAAAAGCGATCGCCATAACAATTAGACCGAAGTTACTTTTAAGACTACTAAAGTTTATTTGGTCACCAATCAACAAAAAAACAATAGAATTGACAAAAAATGCCAGAAAATCCCAAAATTCAGAAACTAATAGTCTAGTACGGGGATTCATACCAACCCGAGAACCAAAATTACCTAAAATAATGCCAGCGATAACAACGCCAATTACCCCTGAACCGCCTAATTCTTCAGTAATTAGATATGTTCCATAAGCCGACACCAAAGTCAAGGATTGCTCTACCAAAGGTAAATCAAATCTTTGAGTTAGATAAGAAATCGCAAATCCAATTAAGCCACCAACGCTAAAACCTATACCCACAAAGGTTATAAACCGAATTATGATGGTGGAGATATCAAATTCGCCAATACCTAGAGGAATGTTAACCAGCAGCAAAAATGCGACTACCGCTACCCCATCATTAAACAGACTTTCTCCTTCCATCAAAATTGTTAAACGTTTACTTGCTCCCAATTCCCGCAGCAAAGCTACTACAGATACAGGATCGGTGGAAGATAAACTAGCAGCAACTAAAAGAGCTGTAGCCAAAGACATATTAGTAAAATAGCTGAGGGGAAAGGCTACTCCAACTACAGAAATAACTACGCCAAAAATTGCAAATAGACTTACAGGGATTAAACTATTCTGGAGACTGCGCCAACGTGTATTCCAAGCGGCTTCAAATAGTAAAGGCGGGAGAAAAATTTCTAAAATTAGTTCAGGAGAAAGACTGACTAGCCGAATATCCACGAAGGCTAAACCAAGTCCGACGATTACTAACAATAGGGTATAGGGAATTTGCCGAAACCAACTAAAGATGCGTGAAATAGTTGCCACGCTTAAAGACACGGACAAGACGATCAAAAATTGTTCTAGATTGTCCTCGATAGATACCTCCGTTAGGCTGGGTTCTATTGCTAAAAAGATTGTTTCCATAAAGTCACTTGAGAAATACGGTTTGAGGCAGGTTGCACAGTATAGTTAATTGTGTCGTAGATTTTGATCATGCTTACTAAGATAAGGTAGATCAGAGTAACTATTTCAATTACTTTAAAATTATCTAACCGTATATATACATATACTTAGAATAATTACCTTAATGACCAACTTTACTCAGTCAGAGGCTTGTTTACTATTGAGAACTTATTTTAAAGACATAATATATACATAAATATTCAAGTAAATTCTAAAATAACCGCTTTAAATCAGCGTACTTTTTAAAATATTGATGGTAGATAATTAAGTAAATAAATTGTAGATTGTTTAATATTTAATTTCTTATTTTTATAGTTGCATAAACCTTCTTTACAAACAGTTTAAGAGTTGATGTGTAATCATTTTTTTTTCTGTCGATCTATTAAGATAATCTGAAATATAAATTGGAAATTTGCTTGGGCAAGAATCAAGAATATAGAAATTTAAGATTATTTAGGTATATTGAATGATTACTATTTTATTAGTAGACGATCAAGCTCTGCTCTGTGAAATGTTGAAAACTTGGCTTGATGTGGAAAAAGATATTAATGTTGTGGGGGTTGCTCATGATGGACAGGAAGCGATCGCTAAGGTAGAACAGCTTCAGCCTGATATGGTGCTGATGGACATTGATATGCCCCAGATGGACGGTTTACAGGCAACTAAGATTATTTCCCAGCGGTTTCCCAAAGTAAAAGTAATTTTTCTGAGTGGTCATGATGATGATATTTATCTAGGCAAATCACTGCGGGCTGGAGCTAAAGGATATCTACTCAAAAATACCACAGCCGAGGAACTGGTGAAGAAAATCCGTTCTGTTCACAAAAACATTAACTTGTTAGAGTCGGTGCAAAACGATGATTCTTTAATACCCTTACAAATTCAAGTAGAAGAATTAATTGAAACCTATCGTCTTAAATTAGAAGATCTGGTTGCTCAACAAAATGCTCACTACTCATCAAATAATTTGACACAAATCGAGCAAAAACTAGAACAACGCCTTGATGAATTAGAAGGCAAAATAGATGCTAACCAAGGGAATAAGTTTAGTCAGCTGGAACATAAAAATCAATCAAGTTGGAGATCGATACGTCAAGAATTAATCAACGTTAACAACCAATTTAATCAAGCAAATCGTAGTTTAAGCAGCCAATTTAGTCAGCAAATTGTTAGTTTGCGACAAGATCTCGATCGCAAACTATCTGAGGCTTTAGATGATTGGTCACGTCAGCGAGCAGCACTACAGGAATGGGCTGTACAGCGTGATGAGATGCGTCCTGACTTGGAAGATTATGAGTTAAAAAATCGCCAGGAATTAATATCTGTACTCAATCCAATGCGAACTTCATTATATGATGTAGATCGAAAGCTTAAGACCACTCAGGGTTGGCTGAGAGCCTGCGGAGTATTTGCTCTATTAGCCACATTGTTTTCAGGATATGTCTTACTGTCTGTGGTCAAGTCAGGGGACTCTCTAATCAATCCTAACAACATCATTCCAGGTAAAGATGTGGAATCAACCAATTAACGAACCATTATAGTCGTACAAAATTAGATTAGGACATTAATAGTAATCGGCTCATAAGTAGACGAGCGACCCCGCGTCGGCGTAAGACGCAAGGGAATGCGCGAGGTAGGAAATAGGACATAGGAAATAGGAAGTAGTATTTCAAAGATGTCCTAACGTTTTTACGTAGGGCTATAAAATCAAAGGCTAAAAGCTAATAGCTAAAAGCTAATAGCTAAAAACCCATTGATCCTAAGCGTAGTCCTTTAACTTGTCACGAATGGATATTAAGTTACTTACTTTCAACTGATTCAATTTTGGGTGCAGTTAAAGACATCATCGAGTAACTATTAGAAGCTGCTGGCATTTGTTGAGCCAAGCTGGGTACAGAAGCACGCAATCTGGCTGTCAGCTGACTGATACTGGAATCATAGATTTGGGTAACCAGTTTAGGATACAAACCGATACCAATAATCGGAATCAGTAAACAAGCGATAATAAATACTTCTCTGGGTTCAGCATCGACTAGGTTAGTGTGGTCTACTAATTCTTTGTTTTCAGGGCCATAGAGCATCTCCCGCAGCATTGAAAGGAGATAAATTGGCGTTAGGATCACGCCGATCGCTGCTAAGAAAATAATACACACTTTAAAAGTGGAGTTGTAAGCATCACTGGTAGCAAAGCCAACAAAGACCATTAGTTCGGCGACAAAGCCACTCATGCCTGGGAGGGCTAATGAAGCGAAGGAACAAGTCGTCCACATAGCAAAGATTTTTTTCATCTTTTGACCAACGCCACCCATCTCATCCAGCATTAAAGTATGGCTGCGGTCATAGGTAGCACCCACCATAAAGAAAAGACTAGCCCCAATCAGACCATGAGAAATCATTTGCAGCATTGCACCGCTAGTTCCTAAATCGGTAAAGGAAGCAATGCCAATTAGGACAAACCCCATATGAGAGATTGATGAATAGGCAATTTTACGCTTGAGGTTACGCTGGGCAAAAGAAGTTAAGGCTGCATAAACAATATTTACCACCCCCAAAATTACGAGAGCAGGGGCAAAAAACGCATGAGCATCAGGCAGCATTCCCGCATTCATCCGTAACAGAGCATAACCACCCATTTTTAGCAAAATCCCTGCAAGTAGCATATGAGCAGGGGCTGTCGCCTCTCCGTGGGCATCTGGTAGCCAGGTATGGAGGGGAAAGATCGGTAGTTTAACCCCATAGGCAATGAGAAAGCCCGCATAGAGAAATAATTGCAGATTAAAGGCATAATCTTTAGCGGCGATCGCACTCATGTCAAAGGTCACTGTGTCGCCGTAAAATGCCATCGTCAAGCCGGCAATTAAGATGAACAGTGAACCCCCTGCGGTGTAGAGGATAAACTTGGTCGCAGCGTAAAGACGTTTTTTCCCACCCCAGATGGACAAGATTAGATATACAGGAACTAGTTCTAATTCCCAAACGAGGAAAAATAGCAGCATATCCTGAACAGCAAAGACAGCAATTTGTCCGCCGTACATTGCCAACATTAAAAAATAAAAGAGCTTAGGCTTGTAGGTAACAGGCCAAGCTGCCATCATTGCCAGGGTCGTAATAAAGCCCGTAAGCAAGATTAAGGGCATGGAAAGACCATCAGCACCAACTGACCAGTTGAGGTCTAGCTGAGGTATCCAAGCATAACTTTCGACTAACTGTAGGTCAGGATTGCTAAAGTCATAGTCTTGATAGAAACCATAAACTATAATGGCAAAATCAATTAAGCCGATCACTAAAGCATACCAACGAACGGTTTTACCTTCCTTGTCAGGAATAATCGGCAAAAACAAAGAAGCAACGATGGGAAATAGAATACAGGTAGTTAACCAAGGAAAGTGGGTCATAGAGAAAAAAGCGAAAATTTTACCAGAAATTTTACTAGGTCGTTTTACTTATAAACTTCCTTTCTTGTTTATATGTTCTGAGGTATTTCAGCCTACCCCTAGCATTCTTAACAAATTGTTTATAGGTTGAGGTATTTTTCTTAGGGGATCGCTTTGTTACTCTACAATACTTAACCTAATCCTAAATATTCTCCACGAATTAACCTAATTTGAGCCAGAGTGAAGACGATGGGAATAACTCGACCGTAATTAGTAGCGATCGCCTTCCAACCTAAATCGGCGACAAAATAGCCCCACACTACTGGCCCTAAAATACTAAAAATACCTCTGGCTGCCCCATAACGAGCAGCATTTGTCACCATCCCTTTCTTGGCTGCCTGTAATGCTAGCTGATTGCTTAATCCTGCTACTGCCGTGGTGCTACCTTTGATGAGAGCTGTTTTGGCTGCTTGATAAGTCGCAAAATGAAGGGCAAACTGTCGAGCAATATGCTTAAGTAACCATGATTTAAGCACAGTATTAACCGTTACAATTCCTGTTCCTTTCAGCAGAATTGTTAGAGGATTGTGTTGCAAATGTATTGGTAAAGGTTCTGGAGGATGGGCTGTAGTTAGGGAATTGCCCACCTGCGCCTGAAGGGTTTTCTGTTCTTGAGGAGGCAATTTGTCCCAAGCTTTGCTAACTAGATGGAGAAAAATTTCGGCTTCAATATCCGTCGTTTTCATCTGATGAGAATAGGGAATTTTAAGATAGTGACAAACTTTAATGAGGATATCTCGATAAGATACTTCCTGAGTCCGCCCTCGCAATACAGTCATCCCATCGGCTGCTAAATAGCGAAATCTTTGGTCTAAAGAATCGAGCCATAAGTCTAAATCCTGGCTCTGGATCTCAATTGGTTCAGGTGTCTGCCAATAATCTAGGGGATTAAAACGACGGTTAAATAATATCTGTGTGATCTGCTGTAATTCTTCTTCTGTGGCTAAAGCTAATCCTGCCCTGAGTTCATCCAATGCCGTCTCCTCCACAACACTGCCTATGTGATCTAGAATACCCTCGATTATTCCATCTTGAATTATAGCGAACAGTTTTAGATGTGATGAATAATTAATTACTGATTACTGATTACTGATTACTGATTACTGACTACTGACATTGTATCCTTGTGGTATTACTGATCGATCGTGCTAGTTGGTTAAGTTTAAACCCAGAACAATGCCGATCGAGATCGCACTTAGCCAAAAACCTGCTTGAGCTAAATTTCCTATTTTGCTGGGTAATTGTCTCCAGAAGTAAGAAAGTAGCAAAATTTCGGCTATGGCGATCGCTGCTGAGATCGTTACTGCTAATTCAATCCCCCCAATCAAGCTACTAACGCCCACTAAGATGGCGGGTATAATCACACCCAAGGCTATTCCCTGAGTTTTTGTCTGGGGATCGGAATTAACTATTGTTGCTGCACCTAATTGAGTAACGGCGATCGCGATTGTGGCTAAAATGGCGATCGCTACGGTTGTGACGCTTAATTCAACCCGACTAGTAGCAAAGTTTACTCCCCAAGTGGCAAATGTTGTAACTACAGAAATTGCGACAACACCAATGATTTTTGGCTTGATATATGTGCTGCTCGGCGCTAGAGTACTTATGTCTTGAGATCTGACGATGGGTAGTTCTAGTTTGAGCAAAGCATTTTTGGCAGCTTGAGCATCAGAGAAGCGTTGGCTAACTTTAGCATTGGTCATTTTTTCCAGCCAACTTAAAAACTGACGATCTATGTCGGGTAAAAGCTTTTTGAGGTTTAGTTGATAGGGATCATCAGCCGAAGCGAACTCACGGACTTCTGTGATGTCTTTGTGGGCTAGTAAACAAACTAAGCTAACCCCTAAACTGTAAATATCCGATGCTGTGGTGGGTTTGATGATTTGTTCTGGAGCAATAAATCCTGGTGTCCCCCGAAAAACGCTGCTAGCAGCAACTTCCTGACTTCCCAGGCTGGAAAAGCCAAAATCGATCAAGTAAACATTTAGAGATTCATCCAGCAAGATATTTTCAGTCGAAAGATCCCGATGCAGGATCGGCGGAGTTTGCTGCTGTAAATAAATTAAGATATCGAGTATTTTTTCCGCAATTTGCTTAACTTCGGTTGTGGTTAATTGGCGAAAGTTGTGCCAAGAAGTAGCGTTGATGTATTCTTGAACTAGACAAAAACCATTATCAGTTTCAATACTGTTGAGATATTGAGGAATGTTAGGATGGCTTAATTTTTGTAACACTGCGATTTCTTGGCTATAAGCTTTGTATCCTGACCAACTGGAGTTCACTTGAGCAAAACAAAACTGTTTAATAACTACAGTTTTTTGGGTCTTAATTTCAATGGCTTTCCAGGTAATTCTTCCCCCCTCGCGATTACGACCTAATTCTGCTTTAATTTGATATCCATAGCTAGTTAAATCCAAATATTCGCTCATTTTAAACTTTTATATTAATGCTAATTTACTATTGATAACTTTAAATTAAGGACTAAGCAAACCCAGATGACTTTTGTTTATTATAAGCTTGCAGCTTAAGTCTTAAAAGCAAACAGATAAAAGATAAATTTTAAACTAACAAAAGTTAATTTCTTAATTTTTAAAGTTTATCTTTAGTGAAATAATACTTTTTTTAAGAGTTAACCTTCTGGCAAAATTCTCTTTATTAAAAATAAGCTTTGATTCTTGCTTATTAAGTATTTAATATGATAAAAGATACAAAAAGACCAAAAACATGAAGTATCTAAAATTAAAATATCTAAATCATATTTTATTTCAAAAGTCAAAAAAATAACTGATTAATCAGATAAATATTAATAATAATTAGTCTCACTTGTCGACTAATTTTGTCAAACTTGAAAATATATAATAATGCCAACTAAAAATATCTTGTTAGTGGAAGATAATCCTGACGATCGCGAGTTGATGAAGCTAGCTTTTGCTCAGGGAGAAATTCCGCATAATTTAATCATAGTAGCCGATGGAATTGAAGCTTTAAACTATCTTCAAAGACAAGTAGATAATCAAAGTGAAATAGGAGAATTAGGGGATTTATCCGTAGCAACCATGCCCGCTTTGGTAATGCTAGATTTAAATCTCCCAAGGATTAACGGCATTGAAGTTTTAAGGCGCATCCGCGCTAATTCTTATACTCAAATTATTCCTGTAGTCATAATAAGCTCTTCAAATGAGCCACAGGATCTCGTTGACAGTTATATTAATGGTTGCAACAGTTATATTAGGAAGCCAATTAACTTTACACAGCTCCAAACTTTTGTGAGAGAGATAAGTACATATTGGCTGACTGTCAATCAGCTTCCCCCTGTTTTTGGAGTCCCAAATGAGTAAACTTCTGCGAGTCTTAATTATTGAAGATTCAGAAGACGATGCCGAACTATTAGCGATCGCCCTAGAAAATGGTGGTTATCAGGTAATTCATCAGCGAGTTGACACCAGAGCGGATCTCGAAACTGCTTTGTCCAATAAACCTTGGGATATTGTCTTGGCTGATTATTCCATGCCTCAGTTTAGTGCGATCGCTGCTCTGGAGATCTTAAAAGAACAGCAGTTGGATTTACCTTTTGTGATTGTGTCGGGCAAAATCGGCGAAGACACTGCCGTGGCAGCAATGAAGGCAGGAGCGCACGATTATTTAATCAAGGGACAACTGTCCCGCCTACTCCCTGCGGTGGAGCGAGAGTTAAGGGAAGCTATTTTTAGGGAAGAGTATCGATCAGCCCAAAAAAGGTTAAGATATCTTGCTTATTACGATAAGCTAACCGACTTACCCAACAGAATCTCATTTTTAGACCATCTTAATAGTGAAATCGTTCACAATCAAGAATTTAATGTTTATGCTGACCACAATACAGTCGGTGAATCAGCCCAAAATCTTTTTGCTGTATTGCTACTGAGCATCGATCGCTTTCACAATATTAAGCGTAGTCTCGGTTATGAAATTAGTGACAAACTGTTAATGGCGATCGCTCGACGTTTAGAAAAGTGCATCATCGATCTCGATACAAACGTAGTCGCCAGAATTGGGGAAGATGAATTTGCTCTACTAATTACCGAACTCAAAAATCAGCATGATGTCATTAATCGAGCCGAGCGTTTATATCGCGAACTAATTAAACCTTTTGAAATTAATGGTGCAACTGTTTGCTCGACGGTAAGTATTGGCATTTCCTTAAATCAAGCTCATAATCGCGAACCAGAAAAAATGTTGCGTTGGGCAGATACTGCCATGCAGTATGCTAAAGCGAACTTTGCCAGAACTTCGGTGCTGTTTAACGAGAAAATGGAGAGTACAGCAGTAGAAAGATTACGGTTAGAAAACGATTTACAACGGGCGATCGATAATCACCAGTTATATTTAAACTATCAGCCAATTGTTTCTCTCGACACAGGCAAGATTAATTGTTTAGAAGCCCTCGTCAGGTGGCAACATGATTCTTTAGGCATAATTTCCCCAGATAAATTTATTCCAATTTGCGAAGAAACTGGACAGATTATTGCTCTTGGGCAATGGGTAATGTCAGAGGCTTGTGGTCAGCTAGTAACCTGGCAGGAGTCTTTTGCGGGTGACTCACCCTTAACCATGAGTGTTAATCTCTCCCGAATTCAGATTTATCATCCCGAATTAATTCCTCAAATAGATAATCTGCTGGAATCTTTAAATATGGCAGGAAGAGACCTTAAATTAGAGATTACTGAAAGTACTCTGATGGAAAACACCTCGGCTGTCACCAGAGTTCTCGAACAACTGAAGGAACGAGAAATTAAACTATGTCTCGATGACTTTGGCACAGGCTATTCTTCCTTGAACTATTTACGTTATTTACCTGTTGATACGGTAAAAATAGACCGTTCCTTTATCGGCCCTGAGATCAATAATACTAATTATGATATCGTTAAAGCGATTATTAACTTAGCTCATAGCTTGGGCTTAGACGTTATTGCCGAGGGAATTGAAACCCAAGCCCAATTAAAAATATTGAAAAGTTTAGGTTGCGAATATGGGCAGGGATATCTTTTTGCTCATCCTCTTGATAGTGTCGATGTGATGAATATAGTGCAGGCTATTGAGTAGTAGGTAGTCCTAAAGGATAAGCTTCGCAAATAGGGAGTAGGGAGTAGTAAAAAAACGTCCTAACATTGTCTAGTATTGCTATAGTTCAATTTTCTAAACTTAGAGCAGTTTGTGATGGATAATTGGCAACACAATTTTATTTCTACCAACGGCATTAATCTGCATTACGTCAGCCAGGGATCGGGCAAGTTAATGTTGATGCTTCACGGGTTTCCTGAGTTTTGGTATTCTTGGCGACACCAGATTCAAGAATTTGCCTCGGATTATCACACGGTGGCATTAGACTTACGCGGATATAACGATAGTGACAAGCCAGCATCACCCTCAGCTTATCAAATGTCAGAATTTATTCAAGATCTCAAAGGTGTGATTACAGGTTTAGGCTATGAAGATTGTATCTTAGTCGCTCATGATTGGGGTGGCGCGATCGCCTGGAATTTTGCCTATGCTTATCCTGAAATGGTGGAAAAACTGATTGTCTTAAATATTCCCCACCCAGCTAAGTTTGCTCAAGGCTTACGCACACCACAACAATTATTAAAAAGTTGGTATATCCTGGCTTTTCAGATTCCTTTTTTGCCAGAGTTACTCTTCCAGTTGAATGACTATCAGGCAATTAAAGAGGCTTTCTCAGGAATGGCGATCGATAAAACTGCTTTTAGCGAGGAAGACTTGAATGCTTATCGCGATGCAGCAGCCAAACCAGGGGCGCTCACGGCAATGATTAACTATTATCGTGGTATTTTTCCCTTATTATTCAATAGCGAACCCGAATGGCCAATTTTAGAGATCCCAACTTTAACCATTTGGGGTGAAGCAGACACAGCCTTGGGGAAAGAATTAACCTACGGTACAGAAGCTTATGTTAGAGATTGGCAAATTAAATACATTCCTAACTGTAGCCACTGGGTACAGCAAGAACAACCTGCCTTAGTTAATTCCTATATCTGGGAATTTCTTAAATAGTCATCAACTCATGACTCCCAAAGGTTATGCTCAGTTAAATACTGCAACATTGGATTGATGATGCTATGGTAAATCCTGGAGTTAAGAGCTAGAGGCTGATAGTTAAATCAAAAATATGGTGAGGAAACCAATGGTATTGCCTGGATCGAGTTTTCCTTTAGGAGCAACTGTCTATCCCAATGGAGTGAATTTCAGCGTCTTTTCACAAAATGCGACAGCAATCGATCTACTGCTGTTTAATACGGCTCAGTCTGCAAAACCAGATCACGTCATTGAACTCGATCCAATTCGCCACCAGACTTATCATTATTGGCATGTTTTTGTTCCCGATCTAAAAGCTGGACAAATCTATGCCTATCGAGTTTATGGCGAGTATGCCCCCGAACAAGGAAATCGCTTTGATAAAACCAAAGTGTTGCTAGATCCCTACGCTAAAGCAATTGTGGGCGAAGAATTTTACGATCGCCAGGCTGCTGAAAGTCGAGGTAATAATTGCGCCCAGGCACTTAAAGGGGTAGTAGTAGACCCCAGTACCTATGATTGGGAACGCGATCGCCATCCTCGGATTCCCTATGCTTCCAGCGTGATCTACGAAATGCATGTTGGCGGTTTTACTCGTAATCCTAATTCTGGTGTTACGCCTGAAAAAAGAGGCACCTATGCAGGCTTAATTGACAAGATTCCCTATCTCCAAGAGTTAGGCATTACTGCTGTAGAATTATTACCAGTTCATCAGTTCGATCCCCAAGATGTTCGTCCTGGATTAAAAAACTACTGGGGCTATAGTACCATTGGTTTTTTCGCTCCCCACCGAGGCTATAGTTCTCAGCGAGATCCTTTGGGGGCTGTAGACGAGTTTCGCGACATGGTTAAAGCTCTCCACAAAGCAGGGATCGAAGTGATTCTAGACGTGGTATTCAATCATACCGCCGAAGGCAATGAAAATGGGCCAACTCTTTCTTTTAGAGGGTTGGATAATCAGATCTACTATATTCTGGAAGACAATCAGGCAGAATATAAAAACTACAGTGGCTGTGGCAATACCTTTAAGGGTAATCATCCTGTAGTTGCTCGGTTAATTGTCGATTCCCTGCGCTACTGGGTTTCGGAAATGCACGTTGATGGTTTTCGGTTTGATTTAGCTTCTGTTTTGTCTAGAGACGTTTACGGTGAACCGATTGAAGATGCGGGAGCATTAAAAATTCTTTCCATTATTGAGTCCGATCCTGTCTTAGCAGGAAGTAAACTGATTGCTGAGGCTTGGGATGCTGCGGGATTATATGACGTAGGTAAGTTTGTCGATCAGGCAGATTGGTTTTCTGAGTGGAATGGCCCTTTTCGCGATGATGTGCGCAGTTTTGTCAAAAGCGATCGCGGTGCGCTCAAGAATTTGGCTGCCAGAATCTTAGCCAGTCCTGATATTTACTTCCGTCAAGATACAGATATCAATCGCTGTGTGAATTTTGTCACCTGTCACGATGGTTTTACCCTCAACGATCTGGTTTCTTATAACGAAAAACACAATGAGGCAAATCAAGAAGAGAGTCGTGATGGCAGCAATCATAACTTTAGCTGGAACTGTGGCGCAGAAGGAGTTACCGAAGATCCTGAAATTCAACAGCTACGTTGGCAGCAAATTAAGAATTTCTTAACGGTGCTATTTATGTCCCAGGGAACACCGATGTTACTCATGGGTGACGAAATTCGCCATACTCAGCAGGGCAACAATAACGCTTACTGTCAAGATAACGAACTGAGCTGGTTTGACTGGGATTTGGTCGAACAACATCAGGACTTATTACGCTTTGTCAAAATATTGATTCGGTTTGCTAAAGGACTGGAGATCTTCCGCGAAGAAAAGTTTTTACAAATAGACCAGATTAGCGACAAACCTCACATCATTTGGCATGGACAGAAGTTAAGACAGCCTGACTGGAGTGACGATTCTCACTGTTTAGCTTTTTCTCTTTGTCATCCTCCCAGCGGTGAACGATTGCATGTAATATTTAATGCCTATTGGAAACCATTACAATTTGAATTACCATCTCTCAAGTTGGGTAACTCTTGGCATCGCATAGTTGATACTGCCTTACCTGCACCAGATGATATTGCCGATCCAGCAACGGCCAAGAAAATATACGATAACCGCTATCTAGTAGCAGCGCGATCGTCTGTCGTGCTATTAGATCGGGGCAGTATTGTACCTATTCCCAACTTTAGTCTATAACCTAGACTTCGCAGGATGAGTAAACAAGGAACATTAGGGCGTGTCATCAATTAAGCCAAACGACAGAAGAAGCAAGATAGATAGAACCCAAGAAATTAACTGCTCTGTAACGATATAGTACTGCTTCTATAAACAATCTATTGTCCTTGGCTGTCACTCCCACCGTTCCTTCTCTTCCTGGAAGTAGATTCTTAATTCTTGACCACTGATCATCTCTCAAAGCATAACGTTTGGTCACAATTTACTCTTCCTTTTAGCTCT
The DNA here is from genome assembly GCA_019359095.1 of Pleurocapsa minor HA4230-MV1. Taxonomy (NCBI): domain Bacteria; kingdom Bacillati; phylum Cyanobacteriota; class Cyanophyceae; order Pleurocapsales; family Pleurocapsaceae; genus Pleurocapsa; species Pleurocapsa minor. The sequence continues at coordinate 147,702 of JAHHHZ010000020.1, forward strand.
TCTGTGGATTATTCTATCTCTTCCGAAGCGAGCGCATTTTTCTAATTGATGACACGCCCTAGTTAATTTGAATACGACGAAAACGAGCTTGAACCACTAGATATATAGCATAGGATAATAGTCCAAAAGCCATTAAAGCCAATAAAGCTTTCCCAAAAGGTTGTTGGGTTAAAGTGTATAGCACGCCGTCTAATCCTTGAACTTTCTGGGGGTTATATTGATGAGCAGCTTGCAAAATAAAAAAGCCAATCATAATAAATACTACGCCTCTTGCAGCTATACCAAAGCGACTGATATTTACTAGCCAGTTTTTATGTTGTGAGTCAAGTTGGGCAAGATTTAATTCCTGACGAAATTTAGTTTTGTAAGCTTGATAAATTCGATAAAAGCCAATACCAATAATTAGCGCTCCCCCCAATCCCACTACCCATCTACCAAGAGGCTGCTGCATCACCCTCGCTGTCCAATCTTGTTGAGAATTTCCTCCTCCGCTACTACTAGAACCAAAAGCTAGTAATGCAGCGTTGCTAGCTACTCCCATATATACTAAGGCAGTTATTGCATAGCCTAAGCGAGAGAATAACCCTTTGGCATCTTTTCCTTTGTGTTCAGGATCTTTGATAGCCTGAATTAAAAGCCACAGCACATATCCTACCAAACCAATAGCGATTAAAATTAATAATATTTTGCCAAAAGATTGTTGAGCGATCGCCTGTAAAGCTCCAGTAGTATCAGTTGTTTCGCCACCTACGCTAAATGCTGCTAGTAAAGCCAAGATCGCGATCGCTCCATAGACAAAACCCTTGGCAGCATAGCCAAATCTTGCTAACTTTTCCATTACTATTAATTAATTATAAATATGCTTCAAATCTTCTTAAATTACTGCTAATTAAACATCTATCTAAGTAAATATATTTGAATTATTGAGCAATATATCTAATTAAATTACTAAGCTGAAGATAAAACTATTTCTAGAGGTAGATGTATCAAAATTGATGTCAGGTTTACAATGGTGCAAAAATTTAGTCTCGAAGGAACTGAACTATATCTTTCTATCTACTAGATATTCGATTTTGCTAGGAAACAAGATTAATTATTGCGATCGCCGATATTTTTGTGTAGCTGTATCGCTAGTTAATCAAATTACAGGTTGAAGAAAAATAGTTGATATATCCAGAATAATTAATGAAAATTAAGCCAGAGATCACTTATCGTCACCTAGAAAAAACCGCTGCAATTCAAAGTTTGGTTGAAGAAAAAATTGCCAAACTAGAAAAGTTTTGTGACTACATGAATAGCTGTCGTGTAGTAATTGAGAAAGACAACGATCATCCAAGCAGTGGCTCACCTTATCGAGTAAGTATTGATATTACCATTCCTCATGGTCGTGAATTAGCGGTAGTAGAAAGTCCTGCTGTGGGAAAACAATATCCTCCCTTAAAAACAGTAATTCGTGATGCTTTTGAAGCAGCACGTCGTCAATTGATTAGTATTACTACTGAGCAAAAAGGAGAAAGAAAAATACACCCCGAACAGCAAGTAAGTGCAATGGTGACAAAGCTATTCGCCGAACAGGGATATGGTTTTATCCAGGAAATTAGTACAGGAAAAGAAATCTACTTTCATCGTAATAGCGTAACCAACGATGATTTTGAGCGCATAAAAGTAGGAAGTGGAGTTAGATATAAAGAAACCATGGGTGAAATGGGGCCTCAAGCGACTACAGTACAGCTTTTAGACCCTGGCAGCTAATTACATTTAATTACATTTAATAGTTTCTTACCCTGGTGGCCAACCCATAGAGCGATCGCCAAGCAGATGTAAATGCAGATGATCTACAGTCTGTCCGCCATCTGCACCATTGTTAATCACGACTCGATATCCGTTGCTCAGATTTTCCTGTTGAGCAATCTTTTTGACTGTCATCAGTAGGTGTCCCATCAGTGCAGTATCCTCTTGAGCTGATTCAGACAGGCGAGGAATCGGCTTTTTGGGAATAACTAAAATATGGGTTGGTGCTTGAGGATTAACATCTCTAAAGGCGAGAGTCAAATCATCTTCATAGACAATATCAGCAGGAATCTCGCGACGGATAATCTTGCCAAAAATAGTATCTGTCATAGCTATCTCTCAAAATAAGGCGATTAATTCAATTAATTCAATACTCTATTGATATAGGGCAGTTGGCAACTAGCAACTAAATCGGCAATGGAATTAGCATCATACTCTTTCTTTGTAGCTCCCGACTGCTTTTGCAAGAGCTGTTGCCAGAAATCGCTGGTTTGCTCTGGCTGGAGTTGCTGAAGTGCCTGAAGTAAAGCCATAGCCTGTTCTAATAGCTGTTCAACATTAATTTCTTCATAGTCTGGCTGGTAGTCACATAATCTTCTAACCGCCTCCCCCAGAAGAATAATTGCCCCCCGCAGATTATCATTACTGAGATGATAGCAACCTACAGCCACCTGTAAAATTCCCTGATAAAAACGCTTATCTGCTTCAGGAGCATCAACCCAAATTGCTTCTAAAGTATCGTGACAGGCATAAAACTGCTGCTGATTAAATTCAGCAATTCCTCGTTCAAATTCAGGGGAAGTAACCATAAAGTTTTTTTTCTGGCTATTGGTTAAAATCTAGGGACTTGTCAGCTTGTAATTCCTCAGTCCATTTCACTACAAAGCTGATTAATTTGTTCAGTCGTGATAGATTGAGTATTGCTAGCGAAGGGATTGTCTGGGGTCAAAAACAGCATACAGTGACATTTCTTTTCTTCTCGCATCGGCACACAAGGACAGTTCCAGTAAGCTTTTTTAACTTCTGCTGCCTTGTCTTGATAGTGGCGACAGGGGCAAAGAGGAGAACCTAGTTCCTGCTTATGTTCTGCTAATCCTTTAATTACGGCAGCAGTAACGGATAAATTGCTACAAAAGTAAGTATCTGTGCGTTGAGCATACTTTTCAGCAAATTTCCTCATTGATTCGAGAGTTTTGTCAGGACTTTGACCTGTAGTTGGTTTTGATGTAGTCATAAATGATCAAAATGAAAAAAATTTATCTTATTATAGGTTGCTGCACAATAATTCCAGATTGGTGGGAATAATATATTGAGCTGTTTCAGCATTATAGTAGTAACTTATTAAAGGAGAAGACTCGAAAATCTAGGATCTAACAGTAGTAATACTGAATAATTGAAAATTTATGTTGTCTAATATTTTGGCGATCGCCAATCTTTACCTAAAATAGATCGGTTATTAATGTTCAATTAGGTACACAATCGTTCTTGTGTTCAGCTAACCTTGGTTATGGTTTCATTAAAAATAATTCAAAATGCTTATGACTATTCTGTAAAACCTAATTAACCATAATTCTAATGTTTCTTTGAGAAGCTAGCTCACAATCCAATATTTGAAGCAGTTACTAAATATTTAAATCATGAATTCATCCAGCAGTGGCAATAGAAATTACTCATCGATTAGTAATTTGTCCTTTGATATCGGAACTAACAGTTCGGTAAGTTCGGTAAATAATGATCTGACTAATTCTTTAAATCGTCAAATTCGCATTTTAATCGTCGACGATCAAAAAATGATTCGGGAAGGATTAAAAGCTCTAATCAAAACAGAAAGCGATCTTGAAATAGTTGGTGTTGCTGAAAATGGCGAACACGCCATTAATCAGGTGGAATCCTTAAATCCAGAAGTAGTTCTGATGGACATGGAAATGCCAGGGATGGATGGGATAGATGCCACTAAAATAATTTGTCAAAAGTTTCCTGACGTTAAGGTACTAGTACTGAGTACTTTTGACAACCAGGAATATGTAGCTAACTCCCTCAATTCTGGAGCAATGGGTTATTTGCTTAAGGGTACGCCCGCGAAAGAATTAATTGATGCAATTAGATCGATTCATCGTGGCTATGCGCAAATTGGGCCAGGAATTTATCGTAATTTATCTTTACCGCAGGCAGAAGAGGTAGATAAGCTACCGATCATGTCTCCTCTGGCTGCTCGCATTGCAGATACAACAGCGACTGAAAAATCTTATCCCCCTGGACAACTAATAAGTAGTAAAGCTAGTAACGACGATGCTGCCTTGGTAAAGCGTAAACCAGCGTCGATAGAAACGCGCAAATTTGAGCAGACGGTAATGCTCCGCCCTTCGCCCAGATGGTCGAGATTGACGATGGCCTGTATTATGGGAGTCACTGCATTTACGCTTATTTGGGCAAAATTTGCCAAGATTGAGCAGGTAATTCCTACTCAAGGAATGATTCAACCCATAGGCAAAACCCAGGAAATTCAGGTTCCTACCAACGGTGTAGTCAAAGAAGTTCGAGTTGAAGAGGGCGATCGCGTCGAGGAAGGCGATGTTTTGATGGTTTTAGACACCACCACTTCTAAAGCGCAGGTAAATTCTTTAACTCAGGTACGCAAAACTTTAAAACAGGAAAATAGGTTTTATCGAGCTTTATTAGCTGGCAAAGTTAATGCTAATAATTTTAATAGCACAGTGGCTGCTTTGAAAATTCCCCCAGAAGTAGCTTCTTTGTCACGCAACCGAGCCGAATTAAGAGATGAGAACGCATTGTTAAATAATCTTTTAAACGGTTCTGGAGGTAATTTTGATCCCGATCAACTTCAGCGACTACAAGCTTCTAGAGCCGACTTAACTGAACGCACCGCATCAGCCAGATTGGAGGTTGAACAGCTAGAAAGACAGTCGGAGCAAAATGACATTCAGCTTCAAGACACTCGGGCGCAGTTGGAAACAGGCAAACAGAATTTACAAGAAATTATTAACCGTAATCTAGAGTCGAGGAAACAGGCGGAAGATAGTATCAAGATTGAACGGGAAACTTTAGCCTCAATGATGCCTGTTTATAAAGCAGGTGGCATCGCCAAATATCAGGTTTCTCAACAAAGACAAAAAATCAACGATCGCAATGCCTCAATGGTCAATGCGATGAAGCAAGGAAATTTAGAACGCGATCGCCAGGAACAGGATATAACCACTTTACAGGCAGAAATTAATCGTTTGCTCCAGGAAGGAGAAAGATTATCTTTAGACATCTCTCAGGCAAAACAACAGTTAAGCAACACTACTTCGGTATCGAAAAAAGATTTCTATGACCAAAGGGCAAGCAACCGCATCAGACTCTCAGAAATTGATAGTCAGCTAAATAAAACCATAGTCGAAAACGATAAACAGATTGCAGAAATCAATAGTCAAGTTGCGGGGGCAGAGCAAAACTTGAGATATCAAACTATTGTTGCTCCTATTACGGGAGATGTATTCGATCTAACTGCTTATCCTGGCTATGTTCCTCCTGCTGGTCAAGCAGCTAAACCTATATTGCAAATTGTCCCAACCGAAGATTTAGTGGCAGAAGTGTTTGTGACGACTGACAAAATTGGCTTTGTGGAAAAAGGTATGCCTGTTGACGTGCGAATTAGTGCTTTCGACTTTGGCAGGTATGGTGGCATTGATGGCAAAGTTCAATTTATTAGCGCCAGTTCCTTAGAACCAGAACCACCCTACGATTTCTTCCGTTACGCCGTCAAAGTAAATTTGGATCAGGATTATCTTATGGTTGATGGTGAAAAGAAATATATCCGACCAGGGATGGAAGTGCAAGCCAATGTGAGAATTAATGAACATCGCACTGTTTGGAATTTGATGACCGATGAATTCTTAGGTGGAATTGAAAAATTCAAGGGACTTAGGTAACTCACGTTACCCACAGAAGAGTTAGTAATTACAATTATGTAGGGAGATAGGGAGATAGGGAGATAGGGAGACTGGGAGATAGGGAGATAGGGAGATAGGGAGATAGGGAGATGGGGAGATAGGGAGATAGAAGTTAACGTATCACTAATTCCCAAAACCCCTAATTCCCAAAACCCCCACGTAAAAGCTATAGAGTAAATTAGCAGGTGCGTAACATTAGTTAATTAATCTACTAATCGGCTTGAGGATCGCCTATTCAAAGAAACTGTTGGCTGCTTGAAATCGCTTATTTACCTCATCCCAATTAACCACATTCCACCAGGCGTTTAAATAATCCTCTCTCTTGTTTTGGTATTTAAGATAATAAGCATGTTCCCAAACATCGTTGCCCATAATGGGGTATTGACCTTCCATTAGGGGACTATCTTGATTAGCAGTGCTAGTAACGGCTAATTCTTTTTGATCGTTCATTACTAGCCAAGCCCAACCACTACCAAAGCGTTTTGTTCCCGCAGTATTAAATTCTTCTTGAAAAGTGGCAAAGTCACCAAAAGTTGTTGTAATTGCTTCGGCAATTTCACCAGTGGGTTCTCCCTGGCTATTAGGAGTCATAATTGACCAAAACATAGTGTGATTGGCATGACCACCGCCATTGTTGCGTACAGTAGTCATAATATCTTCAGGAAGAGTATCCAGATTAAGCAACAGATCCTCAACGGATTGCCCTTTTAAATCAGGATGGAGAGCGATCGCTTCATTGAGATTCGTGACATATTTAGCATGATGTTTATCATGATGTATGGTCATGGTTTCGCTATCGATATAGGGATTTAAAGCATCATAGGCATAGGGTAAAGGCGGTAGGGTAAATTCATCCGTCGTTGGGGCTTGAGCAACCAAAGTAGTTTGGGAAGATAGCATTTGATTGCTGATGGTTGTACGCTCTGAAGCATCTGCCACACTGTTGTTTGACTGAAGAACTAACGTTATGGCGATCGCGATCGCCATCATTAAACCGTAAATTTTTTTGGAGTACATTGAAATAATTAATAATTATTGAGAGTTGACAATTTTATTGTATTAACATAGTAGTCAATCATCGCACTTATCGCTTCATCTGTAAAAAATTTACTTTAACTTTATCTACAATAATTTTGCCTCGACCAATAATAATTGGCAGATTATATTTGAATTGAAATTTATTTACTTGAATAAATGTAATTAAATTTGTTTTTTTGAGTAATAATTATTAGTTTTTTTTGAGCGTAAAAATACCTAAATTCATTGCATCTTTGGGTTACTGAGTTAATATTTAGGATGCAAGAAACCCAAGGTGGGATAAACTCAAAATGTTTTATGGGTAGCAAGATTAAAAGAAATTTTTTTGAGGTATTGATCGGCACGGTTCTTTTGCTGAATTTGTTGGCTATTCCTACTTGGGCGCAGTTGCCATTATCACCCAAACTAAATTTGTCAACTTTGATAGAAAGTGATTCAGCTAATAAGATCTTGTCAGTTTGCGTCTATTTAGATGGCAGTTGCTTGTTTAAATTATCTGACCAAAAATCTGATTTGGCTCAACGCATTAACTATGTGGAAGAACAGTTAGCTGAGATTAAAAATACCTATCTGAATGCTGATTCTGTTCAACTAAGTATTGTTGCACAAGGAGATCAAAATCGGCAAAGCCTGAAGGCATTAGTTGGCAGCAAAAAAATTCCTGTTTTAACTCTCAAACCCAAAGATATCAATGTTGATGGTATTGACTTAGAAACTCAAGCAAAGCAAATTGGCGATCGCATTAAAAGAGGCTTAGAACAAGCTAAGTTGCAAAGACAGCCTGCTTATTTACTCCAGCAAGCTAAGTTAGCAGGGACAGGATTGTTGCTGATGGTATTGAGTAACTTTATGTTGTGGCGCTGGATCAAACGTTTAACCCAGACAAAAGTTACCTTCAGCCAAGATGCCGATCTACCATCTCAACTAGAACAAAGAAGAACACTTAACCTTAAGGAAGTAAAATACCGCCTCTTGCAACTGATTCAGTTAACTATTTGGATTGGTGGCACATTAATCATTTTAGGTTTGTTTCCCCAAACTCGCCCGATCCAATTATGGAGCATTACTATCCTCAGAATTCCCCTACAGTTAATGGTTGTGATCTGGGTTTGCTATGTTTTAATCCGCTTAAGCTATGCGGCGATCGCTAGAATTAATGCAGCTATTACTAATGATGCTTTTACCCAGAACTATGTTTTAAATAACAATATCAATCAACGACTTCAGGTAAGAGTTAATACTTTCTCTCGATTATTTAGAGGGATTATGACCTTTATTTGGGCGGGAATTGCCTTATTTATCTCCCTCAGCATGATTGGTTTTAATGTTACCCCTTTACTGGCTGGCGCGGGAGTTTTAGGTTTAGCTTTTTCTTTTGCTTCTCAAAACTTAATTAAAGATACGATTAACGGCTTACTAATTATTTTTGAAGATCAATATGCCGTTGGCGATGTGATAACTATCGGCGAGGTAGGGGGTTTAGTCGAAAACTTAAATTTGCGTATTACTCAACTGCGAGATGGAGAAGGGCGTTTAATTACTATTCCCAATAGCTCGATCAGCGTGGTGGCTAATCATTCTAACGGTTGGTCGAGATCGGATTTAAAAATTCCTGTGGCATATTACGCCAATGTCGATGAAGCGATCGCCTTAATTACAGAAATAGCCGAGCAAATGTATCAAGACTGTGAATGTCGCGCTAAAATTCTGGAACCACCACAGGTATTAGGTGTAGAAGAATTTGCCGAACGCGGTTTTATTATTCGCCTCTGGTTTAAAACCGAACCCCTAAGACAGTGGGAAATCTCCCGCGAATTTCGTCGTCGTCTCAAAAATGCCTTTGAAGCAGCGGGTATTCCCTTACCTCTCCCTCAGCAACAGATTTGGCTGAGTCGGCATAATTTAATTCCAGATCAAAAAAATTAAAGCCTATAAAAGCTTATTAATTACACACACAATTAAACTTAAATATTAATTGCAAAATATTGTACAAATTTTAAGAGCTAATCATCAATCAAAGCTTTAAATTTAGAGTCATCGCGAATTTTGTCAAAATCCGAGTCAGTTTTTGCCATCTCTTGATATTCAGGATTTAGCTTAATTGCCTCTGCCAAATGCTCAATTGCCAAGTCAACATTGTTCTGTAAAGAAAATATACAAGCTTTGTTATACCAGGCTAGGTGAAAATCAGGTTTTAATTCCAGAATATTGTTGAAGGATTGGAGAGCTTTTTGATAACAGTTTAAGTCAAATAGTGCAGTACCAAAATTATACAAGGCTAGGTGAAAATCAGGTTTTAATTCTAGAGCTTTTTCAAAGGCTTGGAGGGCTTCTTGGTGACGGTTTAATCTAACCAACACGCTGCCTTTGTTGTTCCAGGCTTGGTAAAAATCAGGTTTTAATTCTAGAGCTTTATTAAAGGAATCGAGAGCTTCTTGGTAACGGTTTAGGCTAACCAGCATATTACCTTGATTATACCTAGCTTGGTAAAAATCAGGTTTTAATTCTAGAGCCTTATTAAAGGAATCGAGAGCTTCTTGATGACAGTTTAAATCTTTCAGCACAATGCCTCTGTTGTACCAGGTTTGATCATTATCAGGTTTTAATTCCAGAGCTTGAGCGTAGGAATCGAGAGCTTCTTCGTAACACTTTAAGTTAGTTAACACATTACCCTGACTATATAAGGCTTGGTCAAAATCAGGTTTCAATTCCAGAGCCTTTTTAAAAAATTGGAGGGCTTCTTCATGACGGTTTAAGTCAGCTAATACAATGCCTTTGTTATGACAGGCTTGATAAAAATCGCCTTTAATTTTCAGAGCTTGATCGTAGAAATCGAGTGCTTCTTGGTGACGGTTTAAATTAACCAACACATTGCCTTTGTTATACAAAGCTTCATTTTTATCAGGTTTGATTTCCAAAGCTTTATTAAAAGATTGGAGGGCTTCTGGATAAAGGTTTAAGCTAACTAACACACTACCTTGGTTATTCCAAGCTTGGCTATCATCAGGATTAATTTTTAGAGACTTATTATAGACTTGGAGAGCTTCTTGGTAAAAGTTTAAGTTGGTGAGATTCACCCCGAAATTATACAATGAGGTAGGATCAAGTTGTTTCTCCTTAAGTTTTAAAACTAATTTAGTTAGCTGTTTAATATATTGTTGAGGTTCAATAGTTCGTTCGCGAGCTTCAATTTGTCCGTCACGAGGAGTAAGAATTTGTTCGGCATCAATTAGATAATTTAAGACTTTGGTAATGGAATAAGGATGCCATAGTTGCCAAGGTTGATTATCCAAGATTAGTAAAGCGGTCTGTTTAATAATTTCTCTTGTTAAAGTAATGTTTAATTGTTTTAATAAATCCACTGCACCATAAATACAGACAGCTATAGGATATCTCTTGACTGCATCTTGATAACGTCTACTCCAGTTATCTTTAAGAGTGTCGCGATAATTATTAGGTGTTAAGGGTAATTCTCGGTTTCTTAGCCTGACTAGATTTTCTACCACGTTTCTAAAGGTACGGTCATTTTGTCTGGCGATGGGTAAATAGTTTTCTTCTGTAGCATAAATTTCTGTATCAGGAATAGTTACTCTCAATAGCTGAGAAATTGCTTCATCTTCTGGTTCGGGCAATTCGTAAACAGTAAAACGATTCCAAAATTGAGGATATTTGTTTTTTTCTAATTTATTCCAAGCACTAGGTTTACCAAAAGTGTCAGGCTGTCTTTCATTCCGAGCAGTGGCGATTACTTTTATTTCTCCATCATGGCAAAATTCCTCGTATATTTTTAAGGTCTTTAGCAGTCTGGTTTGTAACGGTTCGTTTAAAGGCTCAAGGGGCAATGTTTCAGCACGGGGAGATTTTTGTTTTAAACCATAAGACATTTTTTGGTTGAGGTCATCGAGCAGAAAAAGCAATTTGCGATCGCTGTTAAGTTCCCTCAAGTGTTCTGTTGTGGGTTCGTCTATCCATGCTCCTAACTTGAGCCATAGAACCGTCCAGCCTTCCCGATTAAAATGCTGCGCGAGTTCTGCTGCTTCTCTAGTTTTGCCTAATCCTGTTCTACCTTCAATTAAAAGCCAATTTGATTCCTCAAGCTGCCGAATTAATTCCTGGCGGACACTTATTTGCCTGGTTGGACAACGATTTTGATACCGAATTGAGGCATCAGCTAAAGGATCTTGTTTATCCCCAGGAAAAACTATAGATAGTACATCACTATGAGGACGAATAATTTCAAAAGGAGAAGCAATAGCAACAGGAAATTTTCGCTTTCGCTTTTGATTGCGATACCACCAAATCAAAGTAATCAAGCCAGTTACAGTTACGCTTGAACCAGTAATAGTCAATAAGATTCTGGTTAAATCCTGATTATCGACAAGAGACTTGCTAATTGACTGCCAAATAGCTTGAGGGTCAACCATTAATGATTTAAAGAAATATCCGCAACTTTACTCAGCTTGAATAAAGCTTACTATATTTTTGAAAAGCGATCGCAGGTCTTAGGTGTGGAAGACTTTGCCGAACCCAATATTATATCAAGTCCGCTTAATTACTTCTTATAAAATCTTTGCGCTTTTGCGTCTTTGCGCGAGTTTTAATTGAAATTGTCTAAACGGACTTCATATTAAACTCCACTACCCAAGACAAACAGACTAACTAGAGTGCCACTATTCCAGAGACAATGGAGCAACATGGGAGCAAGAAGATTGCGCGATCGCGTATAGACAAATCCTAAGACGATGCCCAAAGTAGCTAGGGGTAAAACTTCGGATAAACTTAAGTGAGCCACAGCAAAGATAAAACCGCTAATCACAATCGCACCGTTAACGGAAGTGTATCGTGTCAAAGACGGTAACAAAAAACCGCGAAACATGATTTCTTCAAAGATCGGTGCAGCGATGGAAGCGGTACTAAAAAAGATCGCTAGCGCCACTCGATCCTGAGCCTGTAAAGCAAGAAATAGCAGTGGGTTGCTGCCTCCTTGCCCATGCCAGATTTGCTGATTGAGCGCCGACACTAATAAGACTAAAGGTATGGCTACCAAATAACCGCCAAATCCCCAGACAAACCAGTTGCTTTTGAACTTAAATCTAAACCATTCTTCAGGGAGAGGAAAGTATGATTTAAGCGATAAATATAAAACGGAAATTCCGCCTACAGCCATCAAAATATAAGTTCCCAAGACATATAAAGCCTTGATTCTCAAAGACGAACCACTAGGATTGATGCCCGCCAGACTAATAATAATCGGTAACAAAAATTGACCGACAAAGAAAAAGCCCACAATTAAGACTTGCCAAATGATTTCCCAATCCCAAGGTGTTTTCCAGCCAGTTTGACCATTAGTTGTAATAATTGCTGCTTCAGGCTTAACAAAACGCTGAATAATTAGAAAAACCAGCAGAATTACCCCACCAATACCACCAAAAACGGGAATCCCACTAATTAGCGCGAGTTTAAATATAGAGTTGAGAGCAATGTTCGACTCTTGTGCCTGTAGCAAGGCTAAATCTTCTTTGAGGTGATTAACTTCATTGTATTTAGCTAAAGCTTGATAGCGAAACCAACCATCTAGATTACGGTTAATTATTGCCACTTCATCAGCACCCAATTGAGTTTTATCCTGCCATAGCTGTTTTAGTACCGTTGCCGTTTGAGCATAACGATTAGAGTTATCGAGACGATCGATTACCTGTTGCCAAAGAGCGATCGCCTCTGCTGATTTATTTTGTACTCCAAATAAAATTCCTTGTTTGAGATCGAGTTCGTTGACAAATTGATTTAACTCAACGATTTCCTGTTTTAACTGAGTTTTCAGCGCCAGATTATTATTAATTGTGGGATCGGCAACCTCGATCGCACTTGATTCAGCTTGGCTAAGTTGTTGTAGCTGAGATTGAAATTTATCGCGACTAGTAACCGATTCTTGACGAACTTGCTGATACTTCTTGCTGGCTGCGTCATAAGGATCTTGCCCGACTAAAGAGCTAACCGCACCGTTAAGATCGAAATCATTTTCTGGGCTAGTTTTAAACTCTGCCACCTGGAGTACTAAATTAGTTTGATATAGCTCTAAACGGCTTTGAATTTGAGGTTGATCAAAACTATTTTTTAAAGAAGATCCAATTTGGACGATCGCCAAGATAGTTAGTAAAGCTAAAATTACTCGTTTAATCGTCATTTATTTTTCTCGAGCAGATTCTCTAGTCATTTTTGATACTTAATACTGGTATTATCCCTTTTCTACGAATAGTAATCAATGTTCGGCGTTGTTAATTGAAAATATGAGATATATAATAATACTGCTTGTCCTAAAGGATACCGCTACGCATAGAACTTCGTAGTTTTAAGCTTTTAGCTTCAGAAGATTACTTAAGTAAATAGCTAAGAGCTGATAGCTAAGAGCTAGGGCGAAGCCTTTTGCTAAACACTAAAAAATGCTGTTCTGGTAGAAGTTCTTTGGTTTCCTGCCATTTTAAGCCAACTGCCTGAAGTTCTTTCTTGACCTGCTTTTGAGTCATTTTATGCAACGACTTAATCATAATCATCGGGTTTTCCTTACGGTACTCTAATAAAACTACTCTGCCTCCTGGCTTTAAAGCTTGAACAATCCCCTCCATCATTTCTCTGGGATAGGCAAATTCATGATAGGCATCTACCATCAAGGCTAAATCAATGCTTTCAGTCGGCAAGTTAGGATTGTTTTCTTGTCCTAAAACCGTCTCAACATTAGTAATCTGCCGATCTTCCTTAAGTAGGGCGATCGCTTCTAACATTTCAGGCTGAATATCTACCGCATATACCTTGCCTTCTGGAACTTGCTGTGCCATACGAAAACTAAAATAACCCGATCCTGCCCCAATATCCGCCACCACATCATCGGGCTTAAGGTTTAAATTCTGGACTGTTAAATCAGGTTTTTCTGACTCTACTCTACTTTCTCTTTCCAACCACATTATTGCCTGATGCCCCATTACTTGGGCGATTTCACGCTTCATATAGTATTTGCCGATGCCGTCAGGATGATGAATCTTTTTCTCGCGGTAATAGGTAGGATAACTAGCTTGAGCCTGAGCAATCGGAGTGTAGATAAAGTTACTTAAGAGAAAAGCGATCGCAACTATGCTAATTAACCGCACAAAGTATTTGGCACTAATTTTTGCACTAAATTTCATATTTGATTAAAACTCATTCTTAGAGCGGACGGTTTTTAAGGTTAAGATTGCTTATGATTAAGTTATAGTAATAAAACTTTAATAATATACATGATTGCTAACCCCTTTGAGTCCGAAGGTATTAAAAAACTAATTCAGGATAAAATTCTCTTTGGCAATCAGCCAAGTGCAGAGCTATTCGGCATTCTGACCGTTTATTTCGTTCAAGGAATACTCGGATTATCGCGGTTAGCAGTTAGCTTTTTTTTAAAAGATGATCTGGGTTTGAGTCCTGCTGAAGTAGCTGCTCTAACAGGTATCGCTGCTTTCCCTTGGATCATCAAACCATTATTTGGCTTTATCTCTGATGGTTTACCTATCTTTGGCTATCGTCGCCGACCATATCTAATCTTATCAGGATTACTCGGCTGTGCATCTTGGCTAGCTTTAGCAACCCTAGTTAATAATGCTTTTACCGCAACCGTAGTTATTCTCTTTACCTCTCTTGCTGTAGCAATTAGCGATGTAATTGTCGATTCTCTAATTGTTGAACGAGCTAGGGAAGAGTCTTTGTCCCAATCTGGCTCATTGCAATCTCTATCCTGGGGTGCTTCCGCCCTAGGAGGACTATTAACAGCCTACTTTAGTGGCTTACTCCTACAACACTTCAGCAGCAATCAGGTATTTGAAATTACTGCCTCTTTTCCCCTGATTGTTTCAGCAGTAGCTTGGTTAATTACCGAAGAAAAAGTTAATCAAGATAATCCAGAAACCCAAATATCTCCCGTCAAAGGTCAAATTCAGCAATTATGGGGGGCAGTTAAGCAAAAACAAGTCTGGTTGCCGATCGCTTTTTTGTTTGCTTGGCAAGCCACTCCCACCGCCGATTCAGCCTTCTTTTTCTTTAGTACCAACGAGTTAGGATTTAAACCTGAATTTCTGGGTAGAGTGCGTCTAGTGACTAGCTTCGCTTCCTTGGTAGGAATTTTCTTATTTCAGCGTTACCTTAAAACCGTACCGTTTCGTAAGATTCTCGGCTGGAGTACCGTAATTGCTGCCATTTTAGGGATGACAACTCTACTTCTAGTTACCCACACTAACCGAGCTTTAGGAATTGACGATCATTGGTTTAGTTTAGGAGATAGTCTGATCTTAACCGTTGTAGGACAGATTACTTGGATGCCTGTACTGGTACTATCAGCACGTCTTTGCCCTCCAGGAGTTGAAGCTACTCTATTTGCTCTGTTGATGTCGATTTGGAATTTATCTGGGCTACTGTCTCACGAATTAGGAGCCTTGCTGACTTCTTGGTTAGGAGTCACAGAAAGCAATTTCGACAACCTCTGGCTGTTAGTGATTATCACTAATCTTTCTACTCTGCTTCCTCTGCCCTTTTTAGGCTGGCTACCTTCAGGAGATCCCCAAACAGAACAATCTAGCCATGATTTTGCCCCAGGAGAAGCACCCATCCATAATTCAGGTGGCTTAATCGAGTCGGGGATTACTCCTAGTTTAGTCCCAGAATTCGCGATTAATCATCACCTCAACAAGAGTCAGGATGAATGCTGAATTGATAGTCGTACAAAGTTAGATTAGGACAATTAGGGTGATCGGCTCGTAAATAGGAAGTAAGAAATAAGAAATAGGAAATAGGAAATAGGAAAAGTCCTAATGTTTCTACTTAGAGCTATACCTGCTGGAGTTGAGGAAAATAATGTAAAAGCGATCGCCCCGATGATTTATCTAAATTAAGGAATACATGAGATAAGTTTTTTGTCGCTGACGTAAAGTTAAAATAGTAATGCTATCTGCATCCGTTATAATCTTGTCAAAAAACAAATGCAAATAACAATAGATATTCCTGAAGCAATAGGACAACAATTAACAGCCCAGTGGGGAAATGTATCTCAACGAGCTAAGGAAGCTTTAGCTGTAGAAGCTTACCGTACTGGCTCTCTTACCTCAGCACAAGTTCAAAGTTTACTTAATCTATCTTCTCTTTGGGAAGTTGAGGAGTTTTTTAAAAAGTCGCAAGCTTACTTAAATTATACGGAGTTAGATTTAGAACAAGACAGGCAAACTCTGAATAATCTTTTGTCTGAATGATTGTTGTAGCAGATACATTTGTGCTGTGCTATTTGATACTCATCGAACAAGTTGAGCTATTGCCCCATCTATTTGGTGAGATCGCAATTCCTCAAGCTGTCTATGAAGAATTAAAAGCGGAGAAAGCACCAGTACAATTTTAGAGATCGAAAGCGATTGTATTGTTTAAAGAAGATTTCTGCTAGTGCCATATCCAGATAGCGATCTTCACAAAATGTTGAAAAACCTACTCTAGGAGTTACTGAGCCAATTCTGAAGATCGTCAAGAGACTGAAAATCAAGTAAATCCTCTGTCAGAGAATCTAACTGGATTGGTTCTAAAGACTTGATGCGATCGGTGATTGACTCTGGGAGATTTCCCAGTTTACGGTTGAGTAGACGTAGGATAGTACTGCTTTGCCCTTCAACTATGCCTTGTTCACGACCTTCAACTATTCCTTGTTTTTTCCAAGATGTAGTAATCTGCATAATCTGTTCTTGTTCCCTTATTTCCATTGTACTTAACTCAGATTGAAATAACGCCTCCTCATTAGAGTTAAGACGAAGATAACTATCGACAAAGCCTGAAATCAACTGCATCTTGGCAGGGTCTAGCTTGAGAGTAACCAAGAGACCAAGACATTGCGCCTTGACCGTCGGGCGATCTTGTTTATCAATTTTCATCTTCGCCATCAGCGCAGCAGCTATATGCGAAGCGGTATCCTTTAGGATAGGGTTCTTCTGCTGTAAAAAATCGCGCCAATCCAGACGATTAAGCTGCACTATTTCATAGTCAAACTTCAAAACCTGCTTATCGGGAAAGTCAATCACAAAGTTACCTTTATCTAGCCTTTGCGGAGAATCGTAGGAAAAGACGACAATGGGATAAATAGGGCGGTTATATCTCAGGAAAAGACTACAGAAATAACGGAATAACCTTTGATTGAAATCAGTTTTGCTGCTGGATTCATTCTCAACATGAATTAGAAACGAGTAATCCTGTTCTTGAAACTTAGCTAGAGCAACAATATCCATGATTTTCTTTTCACCGCCAACTACATCAGTAAAAATTTCCTTCTTGGTGCGCGTTCCCTTGCGTCTTACGCCGACGCGGGGTCGCACCGCTTATCTACAAACTGAATTGAATCAGTGTCCAGATATTCAAGAACAGAGGGAAAGAAAAGTTCCAGAAATTCAACGAAGAAAGTAGTTAAAAGCTCTTTAAATAGTTGGTCGTGATTAATCTTAGCCATAGATACAGTGTATGGAATTAGCTAAAGGGTTAGCTGCGCAAGCAAATGAACGAAGCTAATTCACATTAGACGTTTAGTTAAATTTACTTAATATTTAATTAATAAAATCGGTATTTAGTTTTTTATTAAGAAAATATTAAATGTTTCTGGTTTACGTATATTCACTATTTTATATATTTGCAGTCTTGATTAATATAATTTCATATCGTATATAAAACGTTTATTTAACTACGAGAAGTATCAGTTTAAACAGAATTATTACCATAGTTTAATTACTATGATGTATGTCATTCACTAAGTAATGAGTAATTTAACGATCGCAGCTGTCTTGTAGTTAATAAAAATGGAGAAATCAAAGTATTTAACTAAGATTTAACTTTCAAGATAGTTTGACAATTCAGATTCTAGTCTTGCAAAAATATTAAAAACTGTTCACTTTTTTCGCCAATAAATCATGATTTCTCTTCCTTTAGAATCCGAGTTACAAGTTGTTCGTCTCAAAATGTATCTCGATCGCCATCCTCAAGAAGCAGTTGAATTAGCACTACAGCATTACGAAGACTTTCTCGCCTTGGCGGCTAAGTATAAGAAGCTGCAATCTAAGTTAGAAGAGATTGAATCTTGTATGCTCGATTTCAGTGAAAGTTATGGGTTTTAGTTGGTACTTAAACTTGTAGAAAGTTCAGTAACTAGCTGGGATATTTTTTAATTAGCTAAAAACTATTGCATAAATACATCACCTTAAACCTATGGATATATACTGAACAGTTAAAATAACTTCTTAAACAAGCGATGTGTCCTCGCGCTAAAACTACTAAAGCAAAACCCGATCTACGACCCGCTAAACTTTGGATTTTGTTGGTAGGAGTTAATGATTATCGCGATCGCCAAAATTTATCTGCGCTACAGTATTCTGCTTTAGATTGTCAAGGGTTGGGAGAAGCGCTAAAAGAAGCAACTGCTAGTTTGACTAATAAAGAAGTTATTATTCATCATGATTTTGTTAGTGAGTTACCTCAGTTAATCGAAGTTCAGCAAAGTATCCAGCATATTATTAAATCCGCTGAGAAAGATGATACGGTTCTGTTTTACTTTTCAGGACACGGTGTTTTAGAGACCGAAACTCAACAGGTCGTTTTATGTTTAGCTGATACTAATACTCAAGATCTTCTGGTTACGGGTTTACCTTTAAACAACTTACTTAAACAGTTAAGTAACTGTGCAGCTAGTCAACAGCTTGTGTGGTTGGATGCTTGTCATAGTGGTGGGATGACTCTTAGGGGGACAGCATCTTTAGGCGATCCTAGTTCGCAATTAGTGAAGACATTACGTCATAAAGCAGCAGCTAGCCAAGGTTTTTATGCTTTACTCTCTTGCGATCAGACGCAACAGTCTTGGGAGTTTCCCGAATTAGGACATGGAGTATTTACTTATTACTTGATGCGGGGTTTGCGGGGAGAAGCTGCTGATGCTCAAGGGATAATTGAAGCCGACGCTTTATATCAATATGTTTATCATCAGACATTACGCTATATCGATAAAACCAATCAGCAGATCCGCTTAATTAATCAGCAAAAAAGTAGTCGCGGAGAAAGCAAACTGCAATCGGAGTTCCCCTTACAAACTCCCAAGCGGATTGTGGAAGGGTTTGGCAAGGTGATTTTAGGTAAACAGTCATTTTGTAAGTTAGATGTTAATCCCCGACAGGCTTTGGTAGTTGATGGCGGGTTTAAGGCGAACAGCAAGACTCTAGCCTTGAGTCAGATATTGCAGAGTGGGGGAGATTTTAACCTGAGATATTTTCCCCAAACCAACGAATCTTGGTCGGAGGTGAAAAATGCGATCGCAACTTGTCTTAATACTCAAAATGAAACTAACGAAATCAGCACCGCTTTACTATACTTGCGAGGAGAAGTATCGACGAATGAGACAGGATCTTGGTTGATTTTACAGGATGGGATTAGCTTATCGCGTTTCTGGCTCAGAAAAATGCTGCAAAATTCCCACGCTACTCAGCAGATTGTCATTTTAGATTGTCCTGGAGAAGATTCTCTAGCAGAATGGGTTGAAGATTTGCGACTCGAAACAGATCGCGGACAGTGTTTAATTGCAGCCAATGCCAGTTTAGATAATTCTCAACAGTTTGCTGATATCGTCTTAGCAACCCTACAGAGTGCTGATGTTGAACAAGGATTGCCGATTGCAGCTTGGATTAGCCAGCTACAGATCGCTTTAGCGGGGACAGGAATTACACCTCAAGTTTGGTTGTCGGGTACACAGGGAGTAATTGAACTACTGATCAAAAATGGTAATGGTGATCAGCCAGTATTTGACTTAGGAATCTGTCCCTATATGGGATTAAAGGCTTTCGATCAAGCCAGTAGCGAATATTTTTATGGTCGAGAAACCTTAGTCCAGAAGTTAGTTAATCAGATTAGCCACAGGACTAGTATTGCGGTAGTGGGTGCTTCTGGAAGTGGTAAATCCTCTGTAGTACAGGCGGGATTAATGGCGCAACTCAGACAGGGTAAGCAAATTCCTGGAAGCGATCGCTGGTGGTTAGGTTGTTTTCGTCCTGGAAGTGAGCCAGTACAGGCTTTAGCGAGGTTGTTGACCGACTCTTCAGATCGGCAATCTCAAGCGCAGCAACAGTTACAAATTGAAGGCTTACTCTATCAGGGAGTAGAGGGGTTTGTCCGCTGGTTGCGAACTCGCACCGAAGCAATGGTGGTATTGGTAATCGATCAGTTTGAGGAATTATTTACCCTCGCGGGAGAGAGTGAACGTCAAGAATTTCTGGCATTAATTTTAGGTGCAGTTGAATATGCAGGCGATCGCTTTAAACTAGTACTAACTATTAGAGCCGATTTTGTGGCAGCTTGCCTTGAAAGCCCAGAATTAGCCCAAATATTGCAGAAAAACAGTATTTTAGTGCCACCGTATTTGACAGAAGCCGATTATCGCCAGGCGATTATTAAACCAGCACAACAGGTAGGTTTACAGGTGGAGTCTGGTTTAGTCGAGGTGTTGTTACAAGATTTAGATCGTTCCTCTGGTGATTTGCCTCTGTTGCAGTTTGTCTTACAGCAGCTATGGTCAAAAAGAGAGAATGGTCAATTAACCCTCAAAGCCTATCAAGAGTTAGAGGGGGTCAAAGGTGCATTAGAAAGACAAGCACAGGCAGTATACGATTGCCTCGATGCTGCATCTCAAGATTGTGCGCGTTGGATTTTTCTCAACCTAACCCAGTTGGGAGAAGGGACAGAAGATACTCGTCGTCGCCTGACTAAATCTGATTTAATCGTGGCTAAATATCCCGCCGATTTAGTTAATCAAACCTTGCGTACTCTAACCGATGCCAAACTGTTAGTAGTGAATCTAGATAGCGGTAATAATATTGGACAAAGCCGTAGCGCAGCTAACCCGCCAGAAGATGACGAACTATTTCTGGAAACCATGCGTCAGGAGGCAACAGTAGAAGTTGTCCACGAAATTTTGATTCGTCATTGGTCAAGTTTACGCTGGTGGCTAGAAGAAAATCGGTCGAGATTGCGATCGCAACGTCAAATCGAACAGGCAGCAGTTTTATGGTTGCACAAGGATCGACAGGATGATTTTTTACTTAAGGGTGTTCGTTTGGCTGAAGCGGAAGAGATTTATATTAAATACACCGATGAGTTATCCGATACGGCTAAAGAATATGTTGCCATTTGTATTGATGCGAGATTAGCCGAACAACAGGAAGCAAAAAAACGCTTACGCCAGGCACAATTCACTGCCGTTGTGTTAGGAGTGTTAGCACTTGCTGCTACTGCTTTGGGAGTGGGTACATATCGCCAGAAACTAATTACTCAAGTTGAAAATATTGATAGTTTAACTGCTGTCGCCGAAGCACAATTACTCTCCAATCAACAGTTAGAATCTTTAACCACCAGTGTCAAAGCAGGCAAGCAATTTCAACAAATTAATAACTTGGGTAAAGCTTTAGTTGGTCAAGAAAATTGGCAAGAAACTAAATATAAAACTACTGCAACTTTGCAACAGTCTATTTACGGCACACAAGAATTAAATCGACTTGAAGGTCATAGTCAACAGGTAAATGCTATTAGTATTAGCGATAATGGCAAAATATATGCGACTGCTAGTGATGATGGAACTGTAAAAGTTTGGCAAGCAAACGGTAATTTGCTCAAAACTCTGACTTTAGAACAAGCTCAAATACAGTCTATTTCTTTTCCTTTAGATGGTAGTGAGCAACAAATTATTAATCCGATTTATCTGACTCAGAAAACTTCAAAATCAACTGGAAATAATATTTATACGATTTCAACTAACGACGACAGCATAGTACAATTAAGGGCTAAAAATAATCAACAATTAATTAGCTCATATTCCCATCCAGAATCAGTTAATCATCTTAGTCTTAGTCCAGATCAAAAATTATTAGCCACGACAACAATTGATGGCAAGATTTATATCTGGAACAAAGAGGGTATTTTGCAACAGACTTTAACTGGACATACTGGAGAAATATTAGATATTCAGTTTCTCCCTCATAAAACCAATAGCGATCGCTATAAATTAATTTCTACTGGTGTAGATAAAACTGTGAAAATTTGGCAGATATTTCCTCGCGATCGCAATCAAGTTGAAGAAATTTATAGTGTTGCAGTTTCTCCGAAAAATCCTGATACTTTTGCTGCTGCTATTGGAGATGTCAATGGAGATAGTAAAATTAAAATTTGGCGCAATAATAATGATGGTACACAAAATTTAATTCACACTTTACTAGGACATCAAGCAACTATTTCACAAATCAAATATAGTCCTGATGAAAAGACAATTGCTTCTGCCAGTTGGGATCAAACAATTAAACTTTGGAATGCTCAAACAGGCGAATTAATTAATACTCTTAAAGGTTATCAAGATGGTATTAATAGTCTTGTTTTTAGTCCTGATAGTCAGACTTTAATTTCTGCTGGTGAAGATAAAACTATTAAGATTTGGAATCTAGTAGGTCAAGCAAAAATAATTAGAACAGTCACTGGACATACTGATAGTATTAAAACCATTGTAGTTAGTCCTGATAGTGAACTAATAGCTTCTGCTGGTTACGATAATACAATTAAACTCTGGACGATTAAAGGCGATCTATTACAAACTATAAAAGCTCATAATCTGGCGATAACTTCTTTGGCATTTACCCCCGATAGTAAATTTTTAGCCTCTGGAAGCTGGGACAATACAGTTAAAATTTGGTCGATTAAAGATGCAGGTAAAAGTAGTGAATTATTACATACTTTAACAGGGCATCAAGACGGCGTAACTACAGTTAGTTTCAATTCCAATGGTACAGTATTGACGACTGGAAGTGGCGATCGCACTATTAAACTCTGGAACCCGAAAACAGGAGAGTTAATCAAAAACCTGCGGGGACATACTAGTCAAATTAATAGCTTGGCGTTTAGTAGTGACGACCAATCGATCATTAGTGGAGAATCACAACAGGGTTTATTTTGGTGGAATTTAGACTTAGATGATTTATTAAATCGAGGATGCGATCGTCTATCAGATTATCTTGCTACTAATCCTAATGTTAAATTCAGCGATCAAAAACTTTGTCGTTAAAGTATTAACAGCGATAGCCTACCCTACAGTATCATATAATTTGTTTATTTAGCGCAATGACTGGATTGGAAAATTAGTCTTAGTAAGAAAAATTATCATAATCATGACTATAGATATCAGCTTCAAAAGTTATTAAAAAGATAAAATATGAGCAAAGCAATAAGAATTTCTTTATATACTTTAAATCCATTTTTCTATATTCAAACTCGGAAACTTTTTCTTTGGTATTTTCTAATTGTTTGTCTAATAGTAGTTCAACTTTAGCAATCAACTCACTTCATAAAATCGAAGGTTTTTGTAGAGCGATCGCACTATTAAACTCTGGAACCCCAAAACAGGGGAGTTAATTAAAACCATACGTGGACACACCAGTCAAATCATTAGACTTAGATGATTTGTTAAATCGAGGATGCAATCGCCTTACTGATTATCTCGCTACTAATCCTAATGTCAAACCAAACGAGCAAAGTTTATGTCGATAAAATGCTCAAAATATTTCATTTTAAATGTATTTAAATTTGACATAAATTCTTCTTTAAAACTTAATATGCAAATAAATAATTAGGCCAGATAATTTTACTAAAATCTATTTATTTTTAACTCTAGCTTTTTTCTAGCTTTATTTTAAATGAAGACTTACCAATTATTAAAAATTATCTTAATAGCTACATTTGTCTCTAACGTACTAAGTTATCAAGTTAAGGCTCAAAATACAGAAAGCGTCACCAATAACAACAATAACAATGAAAATGTTGATATTGATGTACAAGAAGCTGGTTCACAACAACAAGGACAGGGACAAAGTGCTAATAGTGGAACATCGTCCGTTACTGTAACTGATGAAGATGCCAAAGATAATTTTTGGACGAATGGTTCTCGTACTCAATTAGTTGTTCCTGAAGGAAATGCTTCTTTAAGCTGCGGAGAACAAATGATTTCGTTTTCTCGTTCAGGAGGTTTAAGTCTTGGTGTCCTAAAGGACTTGTCTCGCATAGTTGGAGATACCGCTTCGCATATCGGTGCTGCCTCAATTAACTCTAGTGATAATCAAGGACAACTTCCTGATGATTTTAAACCGAGTTTAACCGCAATTCAACAATGTGCAAAACAAAAAAATATCGCCGAAGTTTTACAACAATATCTCCAATTAGCTCAAGTAGATTTAGCGATCGCTCAAACTTATTTAAGAATAGTTTCACCTGAAGTATATGCGACTCTATTTGTCGAAAATGCTAAAGATAAAAGAGAGATTTTATCGGAACAATTATTTAATAATTTAGCTGCTAATTTACGTAATGAAGAATTCGAGCGGGTTGTTGAATGGCAAGATAGTTTTTATGGTGCAGCTTTAGCCAAGGAACGAGTTAAGTTTGAAAAAAACCAGGAATTGCAAGTGCTTGAAAGAAATAAGAGACTTACCGAATTAGAGGTTTTGGAATTAAAAAGAACAGCGCAAGAGGTTGAAGCAATTATTAGATATCAACAATCTGAATTAAATCGCTCTCTAGAAAGATATCAACAGCAAAATTAATTTTACTAATCAAAATTAGTAATTTGATAAATTGATTACTCATACCAATTTTCTATAGCAATGCACTAAATTAAATTTAACCCCTTTGTGTCTTGGCGTCTTTGCGCGAGATTTAAACTTAAAATATCAAGTCTAACTTCAAGAAGAAATAGTATCAAAAAGAATTAGCACAATCACTCTCCCCGTAATATCTAGTAGTTTCAATAACCCTATTAGTTTTAAGTCGTTACTAATACTGATACTTTAGTAAATTCTCTAGCTTAAAATTAGATAACTTTTGATTGAAACTGCTATTAAATAGCGAATACTTGAGGAGATTTTTGTGCGATTAAATGCTGATGTTTTAACACCTAATAGCTCTCTAATAACAATTAGAATTAAACAGAGTCTTGGGGTCGTAACTAAATTAATGCCAATTTTGGTTACTACTATGCTCTTATTTTCTGAAATAGTCGAGGCATCAACTCCCCTGGCTAACCTCAACCAAGAGCAGGTCAAATCAGCAACGCTTAATCATCCAGCCAATGATGAGTTGGCTATTACTCCTGGCGAAGCCCGCTTAATGACTCAGGAGTTAAACGGATTGATTAATCGCTTTAAAGCGACTTTATTGATGGCTGAGGCGACCCAAAGTAACGTCGATATCTCCACCGAATCTGTAATTCGCAAACTACTGGAGTCAGACACCATTACGCAAAAGGCAAATATCAAGTTAACTAGCACTAAATATCAACATTCTCATCTTGCATTGCAGTTAGCGACTAAAGGACGACAAAAATTTAATTACTTAGTAGAACAACAGCAGTATCAAGCAGCAAGAGAAGAATGGACTGCCGCTCAAAAAATTCTCTGGTCAAATTACCCTCAAAGTCAATTAGTTGCTCAATCAGAAATCCGCGCAATGTGGTTTGATCGTGGCACGATTGTAAAAGCCAAATCTGAAAACGATCTGATCGAGATTTTCGATCAAATGGCGATCGCTGGTATTAATACAGTCTTTTTTGAAACCCTAAACTCTAGCTATACTATCTACCCAAGCCAGATTGCGCCACAACAAAACCCGTTAACGAAAGGCTGGGATCCCTTGAAAGCTGCTGTAAAACTAGCCCACGAGAGGGATATGGAATTACACGCTTGGATTTGGACATTTGCGGCGGCAAATGAACGTCATAACGAGATTCTCAATTTACCACGCTACTACTTAGGGCCTGTCTTATCCCAACGACCACAATGGGCAATGACCGACCAACAGGGTAATTATTTTAACGTTAACTCTGGTAAGGTTTTTTTCGATCCTGCTAATCTAGAAGTTCGAGCCTATCTACAAGCCTTAATCGCTGAAATCACCAGCAATTATGAAGTTGATGGGATTCATTTAGACTATATCCGCTATCCTTTTCCCAGTTCTTCAGGTCAAATTACCTATGGCTATAGTAATGTTGCTAGAGAACAATTTCGGCGAGAAACAGGTTACGACCCTCTCAGGCTAAATCCTGGCGATCCTTTATGGCCCCAGTGGGTCGATTTTCGGACTAAGCAGGTAGATACTTTTGTCGCCCAAGTTGACCAGCAGCTCAAACAAATTAATCCCAAACTGATTTTATCAACTGCGGTGTTTCCCATGCCTCAGCGCGATCGCCTGAACAAAATTCAGCAAGGTTGGGAAACTTGGGTCAAAGAAGACTGGATCGATCTATTAGTGCCGATGACTTATGCTCAAGATGCAGAACAGTTAAATTCTCTAACCACTACTTTACTCAGAGAGTTTACGCCCAAAAAAGCACTACTGTTGCCAGGCATCAGGCTCTTGAATATGTCAGAGGTGGTAGCCCTAGATCAAATGCAGTTATTACGAGGTTTACCGACAGAAGGTTATTCTTTATTTGCTGCTGAAAATTTGAACTCTAGTCTGGCAAATATCTTTAATCAAACTCAGGGTGATAAATTAAGCGCATCTCAGCAATTGCCTCACCGAGAACCTTTCCAGGCGAC
The DNA here is from genome assembly GCA_019359095.1 of Pleurocapsa minor HA4230-MV1. Taxonomy (NCBI): domain Bacteria; kingdom Bacillati; phylum Cyanobacteriota; class Cyanophyceae; order Pleurocapsales; family Pleurocapsaceae; genus Pleurocapsa; species Pleurocapsa minor. The sequence goes on from JAHHHZ010000020.1 coordinate 174,130, forward strand.
TTTATCTCGATATCGCAGCCTACAGCAAGAATGGAATTTCTTTTTGACAACCTATCCTGGCGCAACAGATGACCAGAATTTGCTCGAATGGGGACAACAAGCAGATCGCTTTGGCGAGGAATTACAAACTTTTATCGATCGGCCTACCAACAAAAATTTATTATCAGTTCAACTTGCTCAAAGTTCACTACGTCAAAAGTTTTCCGCTTGGGTTAGACAAACTAAAAATATTGACCCCTATCAAGCCCAAGTCTGGCAAAATCGTTTGAATACTCTCGATCGCTTGCTCAGTTATGGAGCGAGAAAACAATTAAATGATTAAACCAATTGCCAAGTAAATTAATTGAGCAAAATCTGGGTATTTGCCCTGCTAAAATAACAGTGTCAATTCTTTATCTTAAACAGCAGTCATGCTACTTACAGAGACCAACTTAGTTGCCTTATTGTATCTAGTTTTAAGTGGCACGTATCTTTTGGTGTTGCCAGCATTTGTCTATTTCTATCTCAGCAAACGTTGGTATAACGCCAGCTCAATTGAACGATTGATTATGTATCTGTTTGTGTTCTTGAGCTTTCCTGGAATGCTGTTATTAAGTCCTTTGCTCAATTTCCGTCCCAAACGTCGTAATTTAAACGCATAGGATCACAGTATGCGTAGAATCGATGCTCTGGGTCTTGGTTTAGGGGTATTTGTCGCTGCTGGACTCGTTTATTTAGCTTTACAGTTATTTGGTCTAGATAGCATTAATGCAGGAATCTGGACTCAAGCTGCTCTAGTTGTCTTGTTAGTCGGCTGGTCGTTGACTTATTTGTTTCGTGTGGGCAATAAAAACATGACTTACAATCAGCAGCTTAAAGACTATGAAGAAGCTGTGATGCAAAAACGTTTAGCAGAAATGTCTCCTGAAGAGTTAGCACAACTACAGCAAGAAATTGAGCAGGAGAAAAAATCTTAATCTTCCTGCTGCCTCAAATATTATCTAAGCTCAAATAAATTTTGCCTCATGAATGTTGCCCGTCGTTTTCAACAGCTAAAACAAAATTCTGAATGTGCCTTCATTCCCTTTATCACCGCAGGAGATCCAGATCTAGCAACCACGGCCAAGGCATTAGAGGTTTTAGCTAACAATGGCGCAGATTTGATTGAACTTGGTGTTCCTTATTCCGATCCTCTGGCAGATGGGCCGACGATTCAAGCAGCAGCTACTAGGGCTTTACAAAAGGGAGTTCAACTAGAAGATGTCTTGGCAATAGTTAAAGATGCAGTCAGCAAGATCGATGTGCCAATTATTCTATTTACCTACTACAACCCGATTTATTATCGCGGAGTTGAATCGTTCTTCAAGCAAATAAAAGAAGCTGGAGTAAGTGGTTTAGTTGTTCCCGATCTGCCTCTAGAAGAAGCCGAACCCCTACTTAAATCAGCAGCTGAAATCGGTATTGAAGTAATTCTTTTAGTCGCCCCCACTAGTTCCCCCGAAAGAATTAAAGCGATCGCCGAAAAGTCTCAAGGCTTTATCTACTTAGTCTCGGTCACGGGCGTTACGGGAGTACGTTCGCAGATGGCAGCAGAAGTTCAAGATTTACTTGCTAACCTGCGTCATGCTACGGATAAACCGATCGGCGTAGGCTTTGGTATTTCTGACCCCCAACAGGCAAAACAAATTAAAGATTGGGGTGCAGATGCAGTCATTGTCGGTAGTGCGATCGTCAAACGTCTAGAGTCAGAAACTCCTGAATCTGAACTTAAGGCGATCGCCCAATTCTGTCATGCTTTAAAACAGGCAATCTCGTAGAAGAATAGTTTTATTGTTTATTGCTCAAATATCGAAAAAGCAGGCTTAAATTTAAACCATTAAGCCACGCTTTGATGAGCAAATAACCTCAAAAAGTCAGTTTGTTAATCTGACAATTATTTACCTACGAGTAGCCTAAAATAAGATTAAATATTATTTAGTGTAATTGTAAGTTAGTAACTTAAGATTAAGTCTAGCTATTATTACCATTTTCAGATATATCTGAAGGCAGCAAAGAATTCGGTAACTCATCAAAACTTTTCTTGACTGCTTTACAAAATTCTTTCATTTGAGATACGGTCATAGTTGGTTCAGCCTGTCCTTTTTCCCAACGGCGAATTGTCGAGACTGCAACCCCAATTTCTCTGGCTAACTGTTCTTGAGATAGCTTAACATTTAATCTTAATCTTTTAAATGGTGAATTTGTTTCTTGACGCTGTGATTTTTTAGGTCTTGTCATGGTTTTCTCTGAATTATCGTGACTAATAGAATTAGAATACTGGATAGAATTTTTTTGGACAGCAAAATTACTTATATCGATCGAAAATCATGCTTTATACATTTAGCATAAAAAATCAATATATATTGTCAACATAATGCCATTAAGCAATAATTATTTAAGTTGCCATAGCGCAAGTAATAAATATTGAGTAGCAAAAATATTGGTCATTGCTGTACAAACACAATTAAGAGTAATTGATGAATCAATAAATATGGGTTAGGTATGTGTTCTCATAACAATATAAAATATCTTGCCACAAAGCAAAAATAAGTTAGGACTTGAGACTTATACGCTCTATTTGTACGCTCAATTTTGTCCCATACTAACAAATTATCAAAATAAGACTATTGGCGAAATTACCGAATTTTTGATTCTTTTTTCTTTAAAAAATCAGTATATTTAGTCTGATAAATATTCAAACAAAAAATACTAGTAAAATAATAAAAGCCAAATCAAAGTTTATTTTTCAGTAATTTCGCTGAACTGTATTTAGATACAATCTCGCTCATAATAAGCTGTCATTTATTTATTTTGATCGCCCAAAGGCTTTACTACAACAGGTCTAGGTTTATATAAACCTAATTTAAATGCATGTTAAATTAGCATGAAAAAAGTTTTATAAAACTAGTTTAAATAACATTATGGCAGTAAATATAGCGGTAAATATAAATATTGTGTAAATTTAAATAATCAGCATGTTTTCGTTTACTAGCAAAAAACTCGAACAGCTAGCCCAACAATCAATCAGGAAATTTACCGAGTCATCAGACACAGTATTTTTAAACGTGCAAGTTCAACGTGCAAGTAAATGTATATGTAGCTGTCTCCTCGGGTTTTTCCGAAGAGTAAATCAGCTTTTTTGTGAGGTCGAATGTGACCAATGATGATTAGACTTACCTATTTCTAACCTAATTTAACCAAGACGCTAGCTACTGATAATTGGCAATCCGAGCAAAGCTACTGGCTGATAAACTAGCCCCGCCAACTAAAGCACCATCTATTTCTGGCTGCGCCATAATTTCATCAACGTTCCCAGGATTAACTGAACCACCGTATTGAATCGAGACATTCTTATTGTCTAGCTGCTGACGAATAATTCCAATCACTCGGTTAGCTTCTGAAGATTCACAAGTATCACCTGTACCAATTGCCCAAATAGGCTCATAGGCAATGACTAAATTACTTTGGTCAATCTCGACTAAATCCTTGTTTAATTGGTCGATGATAACCTGTTCAGTTGCACCCGCATCTCTTTGTTCTTTGGTTTCGCCAACGCAAAGAATTGGTTTTAATCTATATCGCTGAGCTGCCTTTAACCTTAAATTAACAGTTTGATCTGTTTCACCAAAGTACTGTCGTCTTTCACTATGACCGACAATGACATAATCAACGCCGATTTCTGTCAGCATTGAACCTGAAATTTCTCCAGTGTAAGCACCCTCATCTGACCAGTGAATATTCTGAGCGCCCAACATAATTCTGCTGCCATGTAGATTCTTCGACATAGCTGTTAGAGAAGTAAAGGACGTACACAGCACTATCTCCTGGTTTTCTTGCGTATCCTCAACTTTAGATTTAAACTCCTGCACAAAAGCCAGTGACTCGGCCTGATTTTTGTGCATCTTCCAATTACCAGCAATAATTACTTTTCGCACAATCTAAAAAATATTTTAAAATTCTCTGCAAATCTCAGTTTAAGGCTTTGTGGTGGTTAAGGCTAGGTTATTCTCCTCAAAGCTAATCTCAAATTCCGCAGAACCAAAAATTTATGAGAAACAAAATCTATGTTTATTAAGCAAAGTTAATTTTTATTAGGAAAATGCGTTAAATTTTAAGATAGAGTGACATTTTTTAATTTAAGTTAAACTTCGGTCAAAATTTGACACCTGCTATTATTCTCCAACTTTTCCAATTTAAGTAATATGTCGATTAATTCTCTAATCATTAAAGCTTTTCGCCCCAATACCGCTCCTGAATTTTGGCAGCAAACTTCCTGGGCAATCCTCAGAGCAGTTGTAGGGATTATGATGATCCATAATGGCATCGACAAATTAGCCAATATCGAAAGTTTTGCCGAAGCTTATGTGGCTTATATCGGTCTACCTTTTCCCATATTTTTTAGCTATATTGCAGCCTTTACCGAGCTTATTGGCGCACAGCTATTAATCATTGGTCTTTTGGTTAGACCTGCGGCACTCGGTCTATTTTTCACCATGTGCGTAGCTATGTATCACCACGTCTTAGTTGCTGGTTTGAGTATTCCTTACCTAGAGCTATCTGCTATCTATGCAGCCTGTTTCTTGTTTTTCACCATCAACGGTGCTGGATTGTTTTCTACCGATGCGTTGATCACCAACTGGCTCGACAAATCGGCTTTGTCTGCACAGGCTAGAAAAGTCATGTTATTGGAGAAAAGCTTAAGTGCTTCTGAGTCCAATGTGGTTATTAAGTAAACCCAGGGTTTGATTAAATTTTGAACAAAGCGATCGCCTAACTTACATCAAGCGATCGCTTTTTTTACGGCGATCTAGTCTCTTTTTGTTAAACTAGTAAGCTGTGGTAATAACTGCATTTATCAAACATCTCAAACATCTAGCTAAGAGGCATCGCCATCAATGCAAAGAAAAAGTTCTTTTGACTCTGCTCATATCATGTATCGTTCTGAAGAACTAGTAAGCGCGGCTTCTAATCGCTATCGCATTACGGTTCAGGTGGCTAATCGGGCTAAACGCCGTCGTTACGAAGAATTAGAAAACTTTGATGACCCCACAATGAAGCCTGTAATCCGTGCCATCATTGAAATGTCTGATGAGTTGACTCAACCAGAAATTATTGGTGATTAGAACCGAAATAGAAATAGCTCCTGGTAGATTCAATGCAGCGTTTGCTAAAAAGTGGGGCTGGCTGGCGTGTTGGCTGGCATCCCCACACAGATAAATATCCAGGCTTAATTGGTGCAGATCATTGGGCAATTGAGCTAACACAAGCCGAATTTGCCGATTTTCGTCGCCTGTTAAATCAGCTTGTGGATACCATGAACCAAATGCAAGCTGAATTAATGGAACAAGAGCGGATTAGTTGTGAAGCGGAGACTAGTCTGCTGTGGATGGAAGTAGAAGGATATCCTGATAATTATTCTTTAAGAGTTATTTTGAATTGCGATCGCCGTTGTGAAGGAAATTGGTCAGCAAGCATTCCCCCACAGTTGCTCGAAGCCTTAAATTCTTTAATTAGTTAAGTCAATTTAGGCTAGCTTAAAAATCTAAGTCATCAAATTCAGACTTTAAGTTACGCTCCATCAAAGCTTTAATTGCTGATTCTGGAGTAATTTCACCTTGTAACAATTTATTAACCTGTTGAGCAATGGGAACGGCGATCGCTTCTAAATCGGCAATTTTTACCAGCACCTTAGTCGTGTTAACTCCTTCGGCTGTCCCTTCTAAGTCTGCTAAGATCTTTTTTAAGGATTGACCCTGAGCTAATCGATAACCCACCTGATAGTTACGAGATAGAGGACTATCGCAGGTAGCAATTAAGTCACCCAAGCCAGATAAACCAAAGAAAGTTGCTCCTGATGCACCTAAATGAGTACCAATACGGATCATTTCAGGTAAAGCGCGAGTGAGTAATGCAGCTTTAGCATTAGTTCCTAAATTCATGCCGTCGCATACCCCAGCAGCGATCGCCATCACATTTTTGAGAGTTCCCCCTAATTCTGTACCGATGGGATCTTGGTTAACGTAGACACGAAATGTATCCGAGGCAAAAACTTGTTGCACCTGTTGCGCAGCAGGTAAATTATTGCTGGCTAACACCGTGGCTGCGGGTAAACCCTGGTCTATTTCTTTGGAGAGATTAGGGCCTGAAAGTACCACTACAGGATTGTGGGGAAATATAGACTGCCAGATCGAAGAAGGAGTACGCTTAGTTTCCGTATCTAATCCTTTGGTAGCAGTAACAATAATTTTATCTATTGGGAGATCGAGCGATCGCAATTTTTGAGCAGTAGGAACAACTCCCTGCATAGATACTGCCGAGACGATAATTTGAGCATCTTGAACTACAGATACCAGAGGCGTGTCACCACGATGTGACCAAAAATGGACATTATGATGATTATTTTGCACGATCTTGCCCAATGCTGTACCCCAGACTCCCATGCCTAAGATTGCGACCACAGAAGGTGTATTCACAAATGTAGCCTCATACTAAATCCGATTCTCAAAAATAACTTTGCGCTGAAACTCTATTACTCTATTACCCATTACCCATTAGTGACAAGTTAAGACACTACGTTTAGGGTCAATCGCTTTTTAGCTCTTAGCTCTTAGCTCTCAGCTATGACGCGAAGCTAATCCTTTAGGATAGCTTCTGAGATATTTTTGAAGAACTTTAGTTACCGAAAAAGCGATCGCCTTATATATTTCCTTTAATCCATATTTGGTGTTAAGTAAAATAAAAAACACTATATGTAGTAGTTGACTAAGACTGCTTTTTCTTAACTTGTCACCAATGCCCATTACCCATTACCCATTACCCATTACCCATTACCCATTACCTCTGCTCAACTTTTAAATGTTGTATTTAGCCATATTTCAACTTACAGACCAGAATGGAAAAAGCCAGCAGGAAAGTAGCGGAGTTAGCAACTAGCACAGGAAGATTGTTGGTATAGAAACCATAAATTATCCACAGAATTACGCCCACGCAAAAACTCAGAAACATTGCCAGAGAGATATCTTTGGTAGATTTAGTCTGCCAAGTTTGAATTGCTTGAGGTAAAAAGGAAATAGTAGTTAAAACCCCTGCCACAAGACCCACGTAAGTCATTGGTTCCATAAAACAATTATTAAAATTATTAAGTCGAAATAGATGGTAGCTGCCTAGATATTCTATCGAGATTAATCTCAATCGGACGATGAGTCCCCTAACTTCTTTACAACCGCCTGTTTAAGGTTCGGAAAACTACACTACCTAAGATCCTGCATCAACTTGCACTATATAGAAAGATGAAGTGGAGACTGAGGGGAGCTAGTCAAACCAAAAAAAGTCAAGAATCATCGGCACAATCATCGCTATTGCGCCTTCAAGTGCAATTTTAGATTGATTATCTAAAAAAATAAATTTAGTTTTTGTAGTTATCGGAGTATTTGTTTAAGGTATGGCAAAAGTTGTTGGTATTGACTTAGGAACTACTAACTCTTGTGTAGCAGTGATGGAAGGGGGAAAACCCACAGTTATCGCTAACGCGGAAGGTTTTAGAACTACCCCCTCAGTTGTTGCTTATGCTAAGAATGGCGATCTTCTGGTTGGTCAGATTGCCAAACGTCAAGCGGTAATGAATACGGGTAATACTTTTTATTCGGTCAAGCGCTTTATCGGACGTAGACACGATGAGGTGAATAATGAAACCAAAGAGGTGGCTTACGAGGTCATCAAAGATAACAATGGTAACGTTAAGCTCAACTGTCCTGCACAAAACAAGCAGTTTGCACCAGAAGAAATTTCGGCTCAGGTTTTACGTAAATTAGTCGAAGATGCCAGTAAATATCTAGGCGAAAAGGTAACACAGGCGGTAATTACTGTACCTGCTTACTTTAACGACTCCCAGCGTCAGGCGACTAAGGATGCTGGTAAGATTGCAGGGGTTGAAGTTCTACGGATTATTAACGAGCCTACTGCTGCGTCTTTGGCTTATGGTCTAGATAAAAAAAGTAACGAAACTATCCTCGTCTTTGACTTAGGTGGTGGTACATTTGACGTTTCCATCCTGGAAGTAGGTGATGGTGTATTTGAAGTACTAGCTACTGCGGGTGATACTCACTTAGGTGGTGATGACTTTGATAAGAAAATCGTTGACTATCTAGCAGGAGAATTTCAAAGAAACGAAGGAATTGACCTGCGTAAAGATAATCAAGCGTTGCAGCGTCTAACAGAAGCAGCAGAGAAAGCCAAAATCGAGCTTTCTAGTGCAACTCAGACAGATATTAACCTGCCCTTTATTACTGCTACTCAGGATGGGCCTAAGCACCTAGATGTTTCCCTAACTAGGGCTAAATTTGAAGAACTCTGTTCTGATTTAATCGATCGCTGTCGTGTTCCTGTAGAGCAAGCTCTTAAGGATTCTAAACTAGCGAAAGAAGCCATTGACGAAGTTGTCATGGTGGGTGGTTCAACTCGTATTCCTGCGATCATTGATATTACCCAAAAAGTTCTCAACAAACAGCCCAACCAAACCGTAAACCCTGATGAAGTTGTGGCAGTTGGTGCAGCAATTCAGGCTGGTGTTTTGGGTGGTGAAGTTAAAGACATCTTGTTGTTAGATGTGACTCCTCTTTCCCTTGGTGTTGAAACCTTGGGTGGGGTAATGACCAAGATTATTCCACGTAACACTACTATTCCTACTAAAAAGTCGGAAACCTTCTCTACAGCCGTAGATGGTCAAACCAACGTAGAAATCCATGTTCTCCAGGGTGAACGAGAATTTGGTAAGGACAACAAGAGTTTAGGAACTTTCCGTCTCGATGGAATTCCTCCTGCACCTCGTGGCGTACCTCAAATCGAAGTAACCTTTGATATTGACGCTAACGGGATCTTGAGCGTAACTGCCAAAGATAAAGGTACTGGCAAAGAACAGTCGATTAGTATCACTGGAGCATCTACTCTGCCTGATGATGAAGTAGATCGGATGGTACAGGAAGCAGAATCCAATGCTGCTAGCGACAAAGAACGCCGTGAAGCGATCGATCGCAAAAACCAGGCTGACTCCCTCGTCTATCAAGCTGAGAAACAGCTAACCGAGCTTGGGGACAAAGTGCCTGCTGCGGATAAAGAGAAAGCAGAAGGTCAAATTAAAGACCTCAAAGAAGCGATCGCTTCAGAGGATAATGAGAAAATCAAAACTCTCTTACCTGAACTGCAACAAACTCTTTACAGTATTGGCAGCAGCGTGTATCAGCAAAGTGAAGGTGCAGCCGAAGCAGCAGGAGAAGCACCTGGCGCTGAAGCTCCTCCTAATGCGGATGCTGGAAGCAGCAGTGGTGCTGATAGTGGAGATGATGTCATTGATGCTGAATTCTCTGAAACCAAGTAAGCTGGTTAATTAATACTAACGGTATAATTTAATCTGAATCATGAGGCATATCCCCAGCGATATGTCTCTCTTTTTTTGTTGTTATTTTTCAAACATGACCCAGCCAGAAGCACTACAAAAATTACTCCAGGCGATCGCTAGGCACGATATTAGCCCCGAAACCGCCCTGGAAAAACTCAAGCATTTACCCTTTGAAAGTTTGGAGCAATTTGCCAAGATTGACCATCACAGGCAGCTCAGAACAGGCTTTCCCGAAGTTATTTGGGGTGCTGACAAGACTCCCGAACAACTGATTAAGATTATTAAGGCGATGCAGTCAGACGCGACGGTAGTGATGGCAACTCGGATCGAAGCTGAAGTCTACCAACAGTTAAAAACTGCCATTCCTGAGCTAGTTTATTACCCTATGGCTCGTATTTGCTCACTATCTCAGCCTCAAGCAGCAACTCAGATAGGTACAATCTCAATTTTGACGGCTGGTACTGCCGATATTCCCGTGGCAGAAGAAGCAGCTATTACTGCCGAACTATCTGGTTTTGCCGTGGTTCGCCTCTGGGATGTAGGAGTAGCAGGGATTCATCGACTTTTGAGCAACAGCCAGGTAGTGTATGAAGCTGATGTCTTGATTGTCGTCGCGGGGATGGAAGGAGCGTTACCCAGCGTAGTGGCGGGAATGGCAGATTGCCCCGTAATTGCTGTACCGACTAGCATCGGCTACGGAGCGAGTTTTGCTGGTGTCGCTCCCTTACTGACGATGCTGAATTCTTGCGCCACGGGGATTGGCGTAGTCAACATTGATAATGGTTTTGGAGCAGCTATTTTAGCGGGGCAAATTTTACGTACTGCTCAAAAAATAAATCAGCGTAAAGAACAGTCAAACTAACAATTTTGGTAAGCTTTTTCCTGGGCTAATTTAATTCCCGATTTGGCAAAGCGATCGCTAACTACGATTAAAGGAATTGGTGAATGTGCATTGCAGTCAGCTTGTTCCAATTGCTGTTTAAGTGCATTTTCTACTTGTTCTTCTAACGCTTTGATTTCAAGTTGTAGTTGTTGAAACTTGGTTTGTTGTCCTGGATCAAATACTGGCTGAGATTTTTGCATAACTATAATCAAAGAGCAAAATAATACTTGATAAGGCTAGAGTAAAGATTAAACTCTAGTCTGACAATGTTCGACTTGCTATCATAACTCAGTGATTTTTAAAATTACAGAGAAAGTGGACATTTTGTTAACTGTAACCAAATTGTCGGTGGTTAATCTAAATTATCATAGCCATTTTGCTTAATAGCTGATTACAATGCGATAGACTAATTTTTCTCTTGCCAAATACCATGACTCAGACTATGACTCAAGCCCTATTGTCAGTCAAGCATCTTAAAGTGGCATATCCCCGTCAACCACAAGGGAATACGATCTGGGCGGTAGATGATGTGTCTTTTGAACTTAAACCAGGGGAAAAAATCGGGTTAGTAGGGGAGTCTGGCTGTGGTAAATCAACTTTGGGGCGGGCAATTATGCGTCTTTTACCCGAAGGTAGTCAGGTGTTGGGTAAGGCTATTTTTCAAGATAAATCAGTTTTTGAGCTAAATAAGGCTGAATTACGTCAATTTCGGGGAGAAGTCGTGGCTCTGGTATTTCAAGATCCCATGACGCGCTTAGATCCTTTAATGACTATTGGCGCTCATTGTTTAGAGACGATTAAAGCTCATCAGCCTGAGTTAACTAAATCCGCAGCCAAGCAACTAGCACTGAAAACTTTAGAGACGGTCAAAATACCTGCAACCCGCTGGGGACAATATCCCCATGAATTTAGTGGAGGAATGCGTCAACGGGTGGCGATCGCTCTGGCTCTTTTGCTCAACCCTAAAGTAATTGTGGCAGATGAACCCACCACAAGCCTTGACGTAACGGTTTCGGCGGAGATTTTGACGGAATTGACTCGACTATGTAGTGAGAGGGATATGGGGTTGCTCTTGATTTCTCACGATTTAGCCATGGTTGGAGAATATTGCGATCGCATTGCGGTGATGTATGAAGGCAAAATGGTGGAAACGGGAGACGTTAAGTCGATTCTCTATCATCCCCAGCATGAATATACTAAGTCGTTGCTCAATGCCGCCCTTCATTTACAAGCAGTCGCCGAAGATACTGACAATAGCAGCACAGAAGAAAAACCGATTCTGCGGGTAGAACATTTAAAACAGTATTTTTCTTTAGAAGCAAACTTAATTCAGCAAATATTTTCTCAAGCAAAGACAACAGAAATTAAAGCCGTAGATGATATCAGCTTCGATCTATATCCAGGGGAAATATTAGGCTTAGTCGGTGAGTCTGGCTGTGGCAAAAGTACTCTGTCTCGCACAATCTTACAGTTGCTCAAACCCACTGCGGGCAAAGTTGAATTTCTGGGACAGGATTTAACTACTCTTTCAGCTTCAGCCATGCGGAGTCAGAGAAGACAGCTACAGATGGTGTTTCAAGATCCTCATGCCTGCCTTAATCCTCGGATGACTGTGGGCGAAAGTATTGCCGATCCTTTATTAATTCATCAGCTTGCTACCTCATCCCAAGCAAAGCAACAGGTAGTAACCATGCTGGAAAAAGTAGGCTTGACCCCTACGGCAGAATATTACCGACGCTATCCCAAAGAACTATCAGGGGGACAACAACAACGAGTGGCGATCGCCAGAGCCTTAATTACCAAGCCTAAGCTAGTAATCTGCGATGAACCTGTGAGTATGCTCGACGCTACCGTACAAACCCAAGTATTAGAGCTAATGTTGGCATTAAAAGCAGAATTTGACCTAACTTACCTATTTATTACTCACGATCTTTGGGTCGCAAGATTCTTTTGCGATCGCATTGCCGTCATGAATTCAGGACAAATCGTCGAAATTGACGCAACGGAAAAGATTTTTACTCAAGCACAACATCCCTATACTCAAAAACTGTTGGCGGCGGCACCATTATTAGCTAAATAACTCCTAAGAAACAAATTAATCTGCTGAGGCTGGGAAAAGGGAAAGGGGCTTGCCCTAAAGGACTAACTTCGTGTCGCACCGCTTAGTTTGGTGAAAAGGGAAAAAAAATCGTTTCTCTCTGACATGACGAATTTTATTCGTTGGACGCTGATGTTAGGCACTAATTCCACTACGGGACTTAAATAATTAAGAAAGCAAAAACATTGATTAAAATGCGTTCGCCCTGTTTTTTTCCCGAGTATATTTCAAAGTCGAGCCAGCTTTCCAGACTGGTTGACCTCGCTCATAAGCACCAATATCAGGTGAATCGCCCTTAAAGTCGTCTGTAATCCCAGGAATGTTTACTCCAGCATCTACGGCTGGAGAGTTTGGCTGTAAGCTAAAATCGGGCAAAGATTTTGATTCTTCTGTAGGAGGTTTAGCAAATTTACTATCCGTATTCATCAACAGATTATTAGATTGTCGCTCGGCAACTATACTTTTAGAGCCTGCAAAAATATTATTCCTTGCGTCAACAGATCCTCCGTTGGTAAGCACTTCTCCTAGAAAAGTATTATTGAAGACTCGCTCGTGTCCTCTGGGACTACCAGCCAGCAAATTATAGTTATCTTGACCCCAAATTAAGTTCCAGACTACGTTATGGTGAATTGTGCTATTAAAACTTTCTAAGTCTAAATAAATACCGCGAGTTCCCCAGGCATTACTGAATGCTTTAGTATCTCGAATCCAGTTATGATGAATCGCCCCACCTTCTAGATTAACGTGACAGCAAACATAGATAGCACCTAAATCAGTGCTGAGCATCCCAAACTGAGAAATATCGTTATAAGCAATTTCGATATTTCGCCCATCAACACCTGCGGTATGCCAATCAATATTTATGGCATCTCGACCAGCGCGAGTAATCGTGTTATGAGTAATTTGATGACCGTTGCCATTGATGCGGACAGGAGCAGCATAAGATACCTGATAATTAGTACTGGCAATAATATTATTGGTTACTAGATGGTTTTTGCCTTCTAACAGCACACCGTTGCCAGAACTCCATTCGATAATCGAGTTTTTTAAGGTATTGCCACTACCTCTTAGCTGAATTCCAGTATCATGTGTGTGTGAAGCCAAGAATAAAGCATTATCAGAGTCAGGTGCTTGCTCTGTCTCAGGTAATGGCGGTAGAGTCATGTGGTGGGATACATATTTAGCTCGAATATCATCAATGACTATCCCAGTACTGCGATCGCTGGTAGTGATAGTATTAGCAAATAGATTTAAACCACGTATAGATATATAAGAGCGATCGTTCAAATCAAAAGCAAAATTGCGCTGTTTGACTTCTACTTGACTAGGCTTCTTGCCATTAGGTGACCAGAGATATAAAGTTTTATTTTGATCTTGATAAAACCATTCACCTGGACTATCGAGTAATTCTAATTTACCAAAAAAATACAACCAAAATCCGCCCCTCTCCCAAGGAGCAGTCATTTGAGCGGTTAATTTTTTGGATTGACTGTCAGTTATTGTACCTGTACGAGTAGTGTACCATTCATTACTCCACACTTTTGCGCCTGCCCATCCCTCAGATAAAACAGGAATTTCGCTATTTTCAATCGTAGCTGCCGTTCCTCCCTCGCTTTTTAAACCTCCACCGATTAAAGTGGGACGCAAAAAATCTCGGTTTTCGTCTAGATTGGGAAAACGAGCTTCAGGCATCATTTCCCCGTTCACAAAAACTTGATTGGCGAAAAATTCAGTGTCGCTGTAATTACTAACAGGTAGAGATGCATTAGTACGGAAAATTGAATCGCGATCTACAGTCCATCCTTCAATTATTTCAGTTCCAGAGATCGTTACTTCTTCATCTTTATATGCTGCAAAGGTTATTGGCTCTTTGCTCGTTCCCGAAATTGCGGGTTGTACGGTTTCACGATAAATTCCCTGTCGTAACCAACATATTTCGCCAGGTTGAACAATCTCAGCGCATTTTTGAACGGTTTTGAATGGGCGATTAAGAGTACCAGGATTATCGTCTGAACCTTGAGGAGAAATGAAATAACCTTCGTCATCACATCCTGACATAGCTAAACTCAGAAAAATACCAAGACCAAAGAATAGGACTCTTATTTTATTTATAAACATAAGTATCTGGGTAACATTAAATAGAAGGTAATTATAAGTAGGCAAGAGATACAGTCTTTTATTATTTTTTATACTTACCTACTTTAATTAAAATTTTAAAATAGTTAATCGAAAATATATAAAAGATACTCTTTTAATACTCGTTCTTGAGAAAATTTATTTTCCATTAACTTACGACTATTTTGCTTCATACTTGAGATTAAAGCTTTGTCTTTAGTTAACATTATTAGTCTCTCTAATAATTCTGCTTGAGAATCGCAAATATAGCCATTCCTGCCGTTTTCAATTACTTCAGAGGCTCCCAAGGCATTTTTGGTAGTTAAAATTGCTAATCCAGCACAAGCTGCTTCTCCCAAAACTGATGGATAACTATCACAGTTAGTTGGTAAAACAAAAATATCTTGATTTTTAAATAGTTCAACGTGCTTAGAGTTTCCATACTGAACATTTGTTTCTATAGTAACTCCTGGACAAGGTTCTACAAGATAATTTGTAACCATAGTCATTTTTAATCCTGGTTCATTATATTTTTTAAACCAATCAAGTAAAATATCTCCACCTTTACGCTGAAAATCACCACCTACAAATAAAAGACGAATCTCATTATTTCTAAACTCTTGACTAGATACAAAAAGCTCTAAATCATAAGCAAATGGAAGCTTAACTTTTTTGAGTTTAGTGGATGGTACATGGTAATCTTTTTTTATTTGGTCTATAACATTATCTGTTAGTCCCAACACAGATATTTGTGCATTTAAAATTTTTGTATGAATCCAAGTTAACCAATTAGGAGAACCAGAAGTTTTCCAAATTGGTTCATACAACTTTCGAGTCCACTCAGTTACTATATAACTTTGATTTTTTCCAGTAGCTAAATAGCCAAATAGTGCTGTGGATACTCCATGAAATAATATTGCTCTCTCTTCTTTTTTAGCTTGATAAATAGCTTGCCACAGTTTCATAGACTCTCGTAATCTTGCTAAAAAAATTAGTAGATAATCTATTGTAAAAATAGATTTAGGATGAGATTTACTTTGATTAGAATTAAAACGAAATACTTTAAGATCTATATCAGCTTTTTCTTTAAATAAACTAATAAAACGCTTTTCATATGTAGCATTGCCCAGATCTACAGGAAAGGTTATCAATAAAAGTTTTTTCATTGCCATAATTTCAAAATTAATTAAATAGTTATTTTCCCTCTGACCAAAGTAAATTACGATGTAATACAAAAATACTTTTGTTTAAATTAATTTTTAAGAAAATCATCATACTTTTAACTTTTCTCTGGTTTTATTAAACTTTTACTAACGCACTCTTCATAAACATTAGCTAGCCATTTTCCTTTGCTTTCCCAACTATAAAACTCCTTAATTTTCTTTTGTCCTGCTTGTCCCATTTGAGTACATAAACCTGGCTCTTTTGCTAATTTCACCATCGCTTGAGCGAGATCGGTGACTGCCTGTTGGGGATTATCTGCCGAAACTTTGATGCCAGTCTCTGAGGTCACTAATTCTGATGGGCCTCCCAAATCTAGGCAAACAATAGGTCTGCCCGATGCCATAGCTTCTAAAGGAACCCATCCTCCTGAATCATGTAAACTCGGGTGTACTAGAGCTAAACATTGTCCTAGCTTGATTAAAACTTCCTCACGATCTAATAAACCAAAAAACTTTACTTGCTCCGTAATACCTAAATCTAGAGTCAGGGCTTGCAAATTTTCTAATTCAGTTCCTTCACCTACAATCCAGTATTCCGCATCATCTAAATTAGCTTTGGCAAATGCTCGTAGACCTAAATGGATACCTTTCCAATGAAGAAGACGTGCAATATTAATAAATCGAACTGGAGAATTAGTTGGGGGCTGACATTGACTTAGTTGTTCGATTTCTGATTGGGAAAGACCTGATTCTGAGGCTCGTTGAACATGAGTTGCACCCAATTTTTTGATTCTTTGGGCTGTATCTTCTGTAGTTGCGTAGATAATTGCGCTTTTTCGGGCAGTTAGACCAGTAAATGGATCGAATTCACCAATTGCGCGCCATGCCAAACGTAAGATTTCATACAGCTTGTTTTTTAAGTTAAAATCTGTCCAAAAATTTAATGGTGCTGACTCTCCACCACCTACTGGCCCCCAAATAAAAGGGATTGGTAAAAAAGAAAGAAAACTGGGAGAAGAATAACGTACAAATGTAACATGATGAACTAAATCGAATCCAATTTTGCGATGTAAATCTCGTGCGACAAAATATGCTTGAATTTGCCAAAAATAATAATGAAGTTGCATTGCACCAGATTGTCCCCAACGTAGACTGTCTTGCCAAAAAGGAAGGGTAAAATAAATAAAATGTAAGTTGGGAATTGGATTGCGTGTTAACTCTGCTTCAATCGCCTCTCGACTTTCATCGGGTCTGGTTAATACCCAGACTTCATGGTATTTGGCAACTTCTTTGGCTAAATTCCAACCTACACCACGTTCAGAACCTTTGCCTGGTTCACATGAATAAGCAGATAATAAAACTTTCATAGTTAAGTTATTTTAAAGATCGATATTATGTTTAAGAGTTAATGAATTTGATCATAATTTTTATGCATTACCTTTGAAGGTACTGTCTTTTCATATATATGTGCCATTTGTGCAGCAGTTTCTTTCCAGGTAAATATATTGGCTCTAGCTAATCCTTGCTCTATTAGTTTTTGATGAGATAAAACATTCTGCTGAAGACGCAAGATACTTGTGGTTATAGTCTCGACATCAGTAGGACTGACTAAAATTGCTGCATCATTAGCTACTTCTGGTAAGGAAGAAACATTAGATGTAATGACAGGTGTTCCACAAGCCATGGCTTCTAGAATAGTTAGACCAAAACCTTCATAAAGAGAGGGAGCCAATAACACATCAGCAGCATTATAAAAGCAAATCAAAGCTTCGCGATCTAGTTTTCCTAAAAAGGTTATATGTTTACTCAAAGTTTGCTCGCTGATAAACTGTTTTTGTTCTATCGTAAAGTCATCGCCAATTTTCCACAAACGAACGGGGAATCCCCGCTTGGCGATCGCTTTTACTACTTTTAAAACCGTTATGATGTTTTTACGTTGATGAGTTGAACCAACATTTAATATACAAATTTCCTCTGGCGAGGCCGTGTATTGCTGTCGCCAATTTTGGACTATTTCAGAGGATAGCGGACGAAATTGTGATTCAACACCATTGGGTATTACAGTTATTTTTTCAGGGTTTATATTTAAATGATTAGTAATGTCTTGAGCAGTATTTGTTGAAACAGCAATGGTACGATCGACTACCGTAATTCCTCTGACTGAATATTCCCAAGCAGCCATACTGAAAGCTGGAAAACGAGACTGATTTTTTAAGATTTCTGGATATACATATTGTACTAAATCATGACAAGTAATAATCACTGGTTTACCTGATTTTTTTAGCCAATATGCAACATGACCGTTAGTATGATCGATAACATGAAAGACATCAGCTTCTAAATTACTTACTGTTCGAGGATGATTTAAAAAACGTTCGTAATATTTACGAATTGGATTACCAGAATGCCATAAGTTCTCTAAATCTTTACTCCAAGGTTTAGGAGCAATTTCAATGATTTCCCAGTCTGGATGAAGGAGCTTTAATTCTGCAACCAAATTATCTGCATAGACATCCATGCTAAAAGCAACTTTTGCTTCTCGCCTAACAATTACTACTCGCATTTACACACTCCATAAACTATTTTAAAAGTTCATTAAGAAAATTATTATATATATTGAGAAAAGGTTTTATTTTTTAGCAAAATTGCAACCAATAGCCAACTAATTAAAAAAGTAGATATAGAGTAACCTAACATCGACATAATAGAAATACTTTGGGCAAGTTGAGGTATGAGCTGGACAATTATAATTTCTACTACACTTTTAACAAAAGGATGAATCAAATAAATACCAAAAGAACATAGACCGAGATTACTGATTAAAGTATTCTTTTTAAGATAATAGGAAATCGCAATTCCTAAGAGTAACAAACTAAAGGCGATTGTAATTTCATTTACTGCCTTGGGAAGAAAATTGTTGCCAATAATATTAACATATAAGAAACCAAAAAATAATAAAATTATAACTGGCTGTCTATAAAATAATTGATAGTTATATTTCTTGAAGAATTGATTGATTAGCATCGCCATAAAAAAATATGGTAAACATCTTATCATCCAAGCTAAATTAACCAAAATAATTCTTAAAGGAGAATAAAGCCAGCTTGATGTAGATATTAAATTTAATATATTAGGAAAGGCTGTATAATTCCCTAAATCAAAAGAATTATTGTTTGTCAATAGCAATTGATAAATAATAAGACTTAATACAGAAAATAAAGATAGTAAAGGTAGAGATTTTGGCTGGTGATTAAAATAATTAGCCAAGGGCAACAATAAAGTTCCAGAGACTAAAAGCGGTAAAAAATACAAATGATAAGAAGCAGCACCCAAAAAAGTAATCGCTAATGGATCAGATAATAATTGCTTAATTTGACTGTTATTATGGGTTAGCAAAAATATAATTGTTTTAAACGTGACATAAAAAAGACTCCAAAGCAAATAAGGTATAATGATTCGCCTAAACTTTTTCTGCCAAAAAGAGATGGAAACATTTAAGGGTAATTTTTTAGTTGAAAAATAAAAAGACGCTGCTAAAAAAAAAGGAACAGCAAAATAAAATAAATAACGAAATTGAATAGCGCGATCGCTGATCGGAATACCCCAAGTTTCATCTCCCGAATGAACTAAAATAACCGCAAAAGCTGCCAAACCTCGACAGAGATCGATACCCACAAATCTGATTGTTTTATCCATAAATTAATTTAAATTGAAAATTGTTTTCTGCCACAAATCAACTAATCTTTGGGCAATTCGTTCGTGAGAATAGTATTTTTGCACTCTATCAATGCCGTAATTGCTCATTTCTTGTAACCAAGAGCGATCGCAGATAGCCCGCTTTAGAATTATTGCTAAGGCTGTAGCATCTTCTTCAGGAAAAATTAAATCAGGATGAGCAATTACATTGGGAATTTCTCCACAACTAGAGCCGACTACAGGGATGCCCATCGCCATCGCCTCAATGATTACGTGACCAAACTGTTCTTTCCAAGTAGCAACGGTACGAGAAGGAAGCACCAACACATCAAACTTACTTATTTCTTGGGGGGCTTCTTCATGGCGCACCGCTCCTTTCCAAGTTACGATATCTTCTAACTTTTGTTTTTTTGCTTCTTGTCTTAAGTCAGCTTCACTAAAACCAGAACCACAGATCGTAATTCGGCAATTTAAACCTTGTGGTTGTAATTGACTGACAGCAGTAAATAAAATATCAATCCCTTTTTCTGGTACTAATCGTCCAAGAAAGCCAATATTGAATTCATCTTTATTACTAGGAATTTGAGGGGAAAATAAAACCGTATCTACCCCCATTTGAGGCATTATTTCTATTTGTCTGGTGTAACCCCAGTTACGCATTACTGCTGCACCATCCTGATTGCCAGCAATAAATAAGTTAGTCGCACTCATGACCAAATTACGTACCCATTGTCTGGGTAAAGGTAGGGAACGCTGTTGATTTTCCCAACCAAAAACTACCATTGGCTTTTGATAGAGTTTTGCCCAAATTGCTACCTCGAAAGCACAGAGAGAAAAAATTTCTTCTTCAACTTGAATTAAATCTGGTTGAAAATCATCGATCACTTGCCAAATTTTCCAGGGTGCATATAAATGTGCGCCAACTTTGCCTGTAAACCAAACTGGTGCGGAGTAAATACGAATTTGTGGAAAAGGCATTTCTAATGGTAGAAAACGGTTCCATTCCAAAGCTTTCCAATTATTAGGAGCAAGCAAAGCTAATTCTACCTCTTTTGTGTCGGCGATCGCCTTTAGTTTTCCTTGATTTACTCCTACTACATAGGCATGACTAACAATTAATACTCGCAATTTTAGTTTTGAATGGTTGTAATGATTCATAAAAGAGATAAAGTCCATTAGTTCAACCTTCTGAAAAGTTTATTAGTTGCTTCAAGTTGAATCCAGTAAACAAGAGGTTGAGCGAGGATTTTTTTCCAGTTAGTTAATTTAGCAAGACTCTTCTACTTGTTTAATTTATATTATTAATAGCTAATCCCAAAATTGGAGCTTTACACAATCTTAATTGATTAAGAGCTTCAGTTATTTCATCAGTTTGTATTCTACCTACCTCGGTAACTAAGACAATTCCATCTATTTGACCAGCCAGTAAATTTACGTCAGCAAATCCAACTATAGCGCAAAGATCGTAGATAACTATGTCAAAACTATTTCTTAATTCTTCAATTAAAATATGCATTTTTGCTGATGCTAATAAGTGACTACAGTCCTGTTTAATAAAAGATGAATTTTTGGGTAATTTTGTATTTGTAATTGTTTCATCTTTTAAACCAGAAGTGATAAAAGATAAATTACTTTCTAAAAGCAATTGTTTAGTATTAATTTGCTCTAAACTTAAATTATAATCATTCTGATTTAAGATATCTATTAAACCTATTTCTGATTCTAAATCCAAATATTTAGTTAAACGATCATTACTACGTAGATCTGTATCAACCAGCAAAGTCTTTTTACCCATTGAAGCACATGCTCTAGCAAGATTTAAGGCAACAGTAGATTTTCCCTCTCCAGAAATCGCCGAAGTAATTACCAGAGACTTAATATTAATGTTGGAATCTAAATGCCCTGAATTAAAATTTAAAAGACCTAAATTAGCAGCAAATGAACGAAATGCTTCCATTGATAAAGAAGCTAACTCTGGAAGAGATCGTTGTTTGAGCGAATGTGATTCTTGTGAAGATAATTGTCTTAATTCTTGTTTAATAAATGCTAATGTCTTATTTTTTGGTATATGAGGAATTGTACCCAAAATAGGTAAGTTAGTTATTTCTTCAACCTTAGCTGAAGTATAAATAATATTTTGATATTTATCTAAAATTAAAGCTGTTCCTACACCTAACAATAATCCCAAACTTGAACCTAGCAACAAGTAGTTAATCATACCAAAATTTTTAGTTGCTGGTTCTTCTGCTGGAGTTAAAAGTTGCCATGGTGCTTCTTGTTGAGCAGCTTCAATTGAAAGGGCATCTTTTTGCAGCTCAAATTCGTTGAGTTTATTATTAGCTAAAGCTAGATTTTGTAAAAGGTTATTGTAATCACTAGAAACTGATGACCAACCTTCTAATTGTAATTTTAAATTATTTGTTCCTTTAACTATGTTTTGTTGGCGATTTTCTGATATATTAATTTCTTTATTTAACTGTTGGCGAATCTCTTCTCCTACTTCTCTAATTAAAAAAATAATTTGTTGCTTTTCTTGTTTTAAAGTTTGTATTTCTATACTATTATTTGAAAAAATCGCAGACTTACGAGCAATTTCAAGCTCTATTTGTCGAGATTTATTGAGTAATTCAAGATACTGAGGAGTAGCAAGCTTAATCGCCGTCTCTGATTTTTCTGGCTTTGTTTTTAGTTCCCGATCCAGATTTTTAGCCATCAACCTAAGTTCAGCGATCCTGATATTAATATCCTCTGCTTCTTGATTTAATTTATTAGAACGGGTTGTTAGAGGTTCTAAAGAAATATCTGGCTTAATAAAATTATGTTTGCTTCTTAATGTTTTAATTTGTTCTTCTATATTGTTAACTTCTAAGTCAGCTTTTAGTATTTGTTGGTCTAAAAAACTAATACCTCGTTTAACTCCAGATAAGCGTTTTTCTGCACTATAGTCTATGTATACCTTAATTAAAACATCCACAACACTAGCAACTTTTTGTTTATCTACATTTTCATATGTTACTAGCAGAACATCTTGAGCTTCTTGATTTTCTTGACTATCAGTGATTATGTTAATCGTTAAGCCATCATATAACTCTTGATAACTCATGTCGGGATATTTACTTTGAAGTAATTCAACAGCACGCAAAATTAATTTAGGGCTTTTTAAAATTTTAAGTTGAACATCATTCAACTCTACAGAAGTAATTTCTTCTCTGGTTTCTCTAGACTCTTCATTAGTAGAAGTAACTTTAGTTTCAATGTTTAATGGCTCCAATAGTTCAAAACTGGCAAAATAAACTGGAGGGGTAATTAACATTTTTATAAAGGCAAAAGAGGTCATTCCTAAAGTAAAACATATAATTAGAAAAATTTTGCGCCAAATAATATTTTTTATTTCACGTAAATTTAAGCCTCCTTCAGAGTTTTCAGCCGTAGAATAATTATTTAAAGGATAAAAATTTTGCGTCTCTAGATTATGGTTCATGATTTTTAAATTGTTTAATTGCTAAACATAAGCAAGTAGTAAATTTCTATTTAAAAAAATAATATGTTTGTTCTATAGAAAACAATAGTATAATACATACATAAGACAATTTTTCGTACATTTTTACTATAAAATATACATATTTGCTACAAAAATCAAGCCTTCTAATTTAAGCAGTTAAAAAAAATTAATACAAAACTTACTTAAAAAATTAATCTTGACTTCTTTGAATTAATAATGTAATAATGCAATAATGTTTTTTTAATATCAATACTTAAATAGCAATCTTTTGCACAAATATCTAGAGAAGACACCTTTGAGTGCACTTTCGATTTTGCTGTTCAAGGCACTGTTGCCTTAAAATAGATAATCTATTTGATATTTAATGTTTTTTCTTTAAATATCAAAAACTGTCGTGCATTATCTGCTTATTTTGATTATTTTAAAAATCATAAAAATTAAACTTGATAGGTTTATAAACTTTTAAACATATGTGAACAATAGTGCATACATCTATTTAACTATTTGTATATTACTTGCATATGAAACTTATTCTAATATTGTTATTTTTAGTTTTTCTCTAAGTTAAAAACTAGAAAATTTTTGCTTGTTTTTTTTTAATTAAAATAAAATCAATGTAGTTTTATGCCTAATAAAAGAAGTAAAAGAGGAAAAACTCAAATTTATAATTGTCCTTTTTGTCAGCAAAGATTATGGAGGTTAGGAACTTCAAAATATTACATTTTTTATCAAAATGACATTGAAATTAAGAAAAATCTATGTATTTCTGCTAAAAATGCTAAGTTGCTAGCTAATCAAAACTCTACATACCTAGATACAAAAAAATGGATAGAAGCTTTTTGTTGTCAAAAACATGGATCACTTTGGCTATTAATTTCACTTCAAGAAAAAGGTTGCAATTATAGGTTGGCTAAGGAAAAAGATTGGTTACAGACGAATAAAACCTCTGACCCTAGAAGATCTAACCCTTCCGTTAGCGAATTTACTTTGAGAATGAGCCGTGCGCTTTTTTAAAATTACGGCGTGATTAATTACAAAGGGCAAATCATAACGGAATAAAAATAAGATTTAAAGCTATTTTTATAATACAAACAACGCAAGGATGATACCAAAAAAAGAACTACTTAATGTTCCTGTTACTTGTCTGCCTTTGGATGAGCAAATCATGTTGATGCTACGCTGGGCGAAAATGAGAACGAGCAAAGTTGTCTGTTTGGCCAACGTTCATATGCTAATGGAGGCTTACTGGCATCCAGCCTTTAAAACGATTTTACAGAAAGCAGATTTGGTTACTCCTGACGGCAAGCCTTTAGTTTTGATGCTACGTCGATTGGGAATACATCACCAAAACCAGGTATCGGGAATGGATGTCTTTCTTAATTTGTGCAACCTAGCTGAAAGTACGGGGGTTGGAATATATTTTTTAGGCTCTACGAACGAAATATTAGCAAAGATTAAGCAAAAACTAAACCGTGAATACCCAATTTTAAAAATTGCTGGGATGAAAGCAATTCCTCATCTTTCTATTGAAGAAATTTATGCTAATCAAGATACTGAATTAATAGAAGATATCAATAAAAGTAAAGCTGGCATAGTATTTGTTTGTTTGGGATGTCCGAAACAGGAAATCTGGATGTCTCAATATCAGGGTTTGATTAATGGGGTGATGATTGGAGTTGGGGCTGTTTTTTCAATGTACGTAGGAATTAATCCCAGAGCGCCTCAATGGATTCAACAAGCAGGTTTAGAATGGCTATATCGCTTATTACAAGAGCCACGGCGTCTCTGGCGTCGTTATGGTTCAACGATTCCACCTTTTCTATATTTAGCTATCAAACAATTATTGACTCTCTATCAAGAAAAATTAAAACTAGAGGATCAAAACTCAGTAGATGGTCATTCAATGTTTAATATTGATGAGCTAGATACTTCACCTAAAAGAATAGGTGACATTTTAGTTAGACAAGGTTTAATAACTACAGATATCTTAAATAAAGTAATACAAGAACAAGAACAAGCTTATGAGTTAAAAATAGGCGAGATTTTGATTAAGAATAATTTAATTTCTTTACCTCAATTGAAATATTATTTAAGAAATCAAAATATTAAACTTGGTGAAATTTTAATTGAGCAAAAATTACTTAAAAACTCAAAATTAAAACAAATTTTACTACTTCAAAAAACTATAATGTCTGGTAAAAAATTAGGTGAAATTTTAATTGAGCTAAATATATTGTCGGATAAACAAATAGAAATGGCTATTCTTGAGCAGTATTGGCGACGTAAAGGACTATGGTTAAATCAACAGACACCTGAAGAGAGTTCAGATTCCCAAAAAATTTATGTTCAGCTTTAGTTATTTTAATAAATTAATAAATTAAACGTAAATAAAAATGGCAATTAATGATGATGTTGTATTAGGTAGTAATGTAAAAATTTTTCATCCTAATTTAGTTAATCTTTATGGTTGTAAAATTGGTGACCATACTAAAATTGGCACTTTTGTTGAAATTCAAGCAAATGTCATTGTAGGACAGAGATGCAAAATTTCTTCTCATAGTTTTTTATGTGAAGGGGTAACTATTGAAGATGAAGTTTTTATTGGTCATGGTGTAATGTTTACCAACGACCTTTATCCTCGCGCTACTAATGAAGATGGCAGTTTAAAAACAGAAACTGATTGGGATGTGATTCAAACCACAGTCAAAAACCGTGCCTCTATTGGTAGTAATGTCACAATTCTTCCAGGAATTAATATTGGTAGACACGCTATAGTCGGAGCTGGTGCGGTTGTAACTAATGATGTTGACGATTATGCAATTGTGGCTGGAGTTCCGGCTCGCGTTGTGGGAGATGCTCGCATTAATAATTCAAATTAAAAAAATAAATATTATCAAATGATTTTATCAAAACGTGACATAATTATTAAAAAACAAAATTAATTAAAGGCTTGCTTTTTTTAGAGCAAAATATTTGTCAAAAATGTATATTATTTTGTTTGCTCAACATCAAAGTTTTATATATAAAACTTTGATTTATATGTACAATTACATAAATAACACAAAAATAATTTTAAGAGACAATATAGTTGTATATTTTTGACTAAATAATCGTACATAAATATTTTTTATCAAATATAAATACCGAAACAAAACTAATGGAAGATATCATCAATATTGGCGTAATTGGCTACGGATATTGGGGACCAAATTTAGTTCGTAATTTTGCTGAATTGCCGACCGCAAAAGTTACTATGATTAGTGACTTCAAGACAGAACTATTATTAAAAGCGCAGACAAGATATCCAACTATTGAAGTAACCACAAACTATCAAGATATAGTTACTAATCATAAAATAGATGCTATAGCGATCGCCACTCCCGTATCGACACATTTTGACTTAGCACTGGCAGCTTTAAAAGCTGGTAAGCACGTTTTTGTCGAAAAACCAATGACCGTAACCACAGAACAAGGATTGCGGTTAGTTGAAGAAGCAGAAAAACGTAATTTAGTATTAATGGTCGATCATACATTTGTTTATACAGGTGCAGTGCAAAAAATGCGCGATCTTGTATCTAGCAAGCAACTGGGTGATATTTATTACTATGATTCGGTCAGAGTCAATTTAGGGCTATTTCAGCACGATGTCAATGTACTTTGGGATTTAGCAGTACACGATCTTTCAATTATGAACTATGTATTGCAAACTCAGCCCTATGCTGTTTCGGCAACTGGCATAAGTCATGTTCCTGGAGAACCAGAAAATATAGCCTATTTAACTTTATTTTTCCACAATGATATGATCGCTCATATTAATGTTAATTGGTTAGCACCAGTCAAAGTACGTCGTACCCTTATTGGTGGTAGTGAAAAAATGGTCGTGTTTGATGACTTAGAGCCTAGTGAAAAGCTAAAAGTATACGATAAAGGTATTACTTTAAATGGCAATATCAATAGTAATGCGGATAAAGTCTATCAAATGCTAATTGGTTATCGTACAGGAGATATGTGGTCTCCTAAGCTAGAAATGACAGAGGCATTACGTACTGAAGCATTACATTTTATTGAATGTATCCAACAAGGCAAACGTCCAATTACTGATGGCTATGCAGGATTGCAAATAGTCAAAATTCTTGAAGCTGCTACTCTTTCCATGAAAAAGCAGGGTCAATTAGTTGAATTAGATAAAATCGAGGTAGCAGTATGATTCCCTTTGTTGATTTAAAAACTCAGTATTTAAGCATTAAAGAAGAGATAGATACGGCTGTTTTAAAGGTATTAGATAGTACCCAGTTTATTTTGGGTAACGAAGTTGTTGCTTTTGAAAAAGAGTTTGCAGCCTACTGTAATACCGATTATGCTTTGGCTCTTAATACAGGTACAAGTGCTTTACACTTAGCCTTACTTGCTGCGGGTATTGGGGCTGGGGACGAAGTAATTACAACTCCCTTTACCTTTGTCGCTACTGTAGCAGCTATTTGTTATGCAGGAGCTACCCCAGTTTTTGTCGATGTCGATCCAATTTCTTACACCATTGATGTAAAGCAAATCGAACAAGCGATCACTCCTCGAACTAAGGCAATTTTGCCCGTACATTTATACGGTCAACCAGCAGATATGCAGCCCATCATGGAAATTGCTCGTCGTCATGGTTTAACTGTCATTGAAGATGCAGCCCAAGCACATAGAGCGGAGTACAAGGGACAAAGAGTTGGCAGCATTGGGGATATCGGCTGTTTTAGTTTTTATCCAGGTAAGAATTTAGGAGCTTACGGCGAAGGTGGTGCAATAGTTACCAGTAATCCCGAATATGCTCGCAAAATCAAAATGTTGCGGGATTGGGGACAAGAGGAAAGATATCATCATGTCATGAAAGGCTATAACTATCGCATGGATGGGATTCAAGGCGCAATTTTACGAGTGAAGTTACGTTACTTAGACCAGTGGACAGAAGCCAGAAGAACTCATGCTGCTCAGTATGACGAGCTTTTAGCCAATTCAGGAGTCAAAACTCCAACCGTGATGCCTTATAGTCATCATGTGTATCATATTTATGCAGTGCGAACTCACCAAAGAGAACAGCTACAGCAAAAACTAAATGAGCAGGGAATTCAAACTGGTATTCACTATCCTATTCCCGTACATCTGCAAACAGGATACGCCGATTTAGGTTATAAACTGGGTGATTTTCCGAATTCAGAATTAGTAGCAAAAGAAGTTCTCTCATTACCTATGTATGCAGAACTTTCTTCTGGGCAAGTTAAAACTGTAGCAACAGCTTTACAAAGTGTGGTTGAGGGAGTTGATCAATGATTGATAACAACCTTCTGCCTGGTTTTAACTCTAAACGACTTCTTTCTCTAATCAAAAGGTCAATTACTGAGTGTAATTTGCAATTAAACGACTTAACTGTACTGACTGAAGCAGCTACTGGAGCTTATATTGTGACACCGATTATTGCTGCAATGGCGGGAGCGAAAAAAGTCTACGCTATCACTCAGGATACTCCCTATGGTAGTGCGGAAGAAGTTAAAGAGCAAACCGCCAAGTTAGCTCAATTAGGACAAGTCAGAGACAAGATCGAATTTATTACGACTAAGACTCAAGACATTGTGGCAGCAGCCGACATTATTACTAATAGCGGACATGTGCGACCTATAAATGCTGAAATGATTAGTTGGATGAATCCTAATGCTGCTATAGGTTTAATGTATGAAGCATGGGAATTTAGACCAGAAGATATTGATCGACTAGCTTGTCAAAAACGCAATATTCCGATTGTCGGTGTCAACGAACGTCATTCAGCAGTAGATGTTTTTTCCTTTTTGGGGATGATGGCAATTAAGCAGTTACTAGATGCAGGAATTTCTGTATATAACTGTGATATTTTGCTTCTTTGCGACAACCCATTTCGGACATTTATTGAGCGAGGTTTGTTAAATGCAGGTGCAAGAGTAGATACTGTAGAAAATTTGACACAGACATCTTTAGATAAAACTTATGATGCCATTCTAGTTGCACTACAGCCACAATCATATCCAGTCTTATCAGTAGAAGCTGCGAAGCTGATCGCTAATGTTTGGTCGGAGGCGGTAGTACTACAATATTGGGGGGAGATTGACCGTGCTGCTTTTAGTGAGCATAATATTCCTTTATTTCCTCCAAAAGCACCAAAACCAGGACATATGGGAGTTTTACCTTCAGATGTTGGCCCAGAAGCGATTGTTCGTTTACAAACTGGTGGGTTAACAGCAGCAGAAGTAGTATATCGTCAGAGATTAGTTACCTCGGAAACAACAGGGCTTAACAATCAAGCTAATTCACAAATAATAACTGATAAAGCTGCGATCGCTGAAATTTTAGTTAACAATTGCTCTGAAGCAATAGGACAAGTATAAATGGTTAAAGTTTTGCTCATTGGCTTGGGGATTACTACTTTGACAGCTTTAGAATCTTTAATTTCTCAATGTCAAGTTGTTGGTATAGTCAGAAATATAGCTCAAGAATCTGAAGCAAACGATCCCGTTATCAATTTGGCTAAAAAGGAAAATATTCCTCTTTTTAATGATCCATCTCAAAAAGCCATTCAATCTTTAATTGTTGAACTAAAACCTGATTGTGTTGTAGTTTCTTCTTACAACCAAATACTCCCTCAATCGCTAATTAAATTAACTACTTTTATTAATGTTCATTATTCCCCTTTACCACAATATCGTGGTCGCGCCAATGTTAATTGGGCAATTATTAATGATGAATCTCATGTAGCAATTAGTATTCATTTAATCTCACCTGAATTAGATGAAGGTAATATTTTATATCAGCAATTAATTCCTATCGAGCATGATGATACGGTGGCAACTTTATACGAGAAATTAAATCAAATTCAAAAAGAAAACTTGGGGATAACAATTATTAAAGCCTTACAAGGTAATTGGGGAATACCTCAAAATCACGAGCAATCAAGTTATGGTTGTACTCGTTTACCAGAAGATGGCGAAATTAATTGGTCGGATAGTACTAAAAAAATTAATAATTTGATTCGTGCTTTAGTTGAACCTTTTCCTGGTGCTTATACTTATTTCAAAGGTGAAAAATTAATAGTTTGGCAAGCCGAAATTGTTAATAATGCACCTCAATATATAGGTCGAATTCCTGGACGAATTATTAATAGATCGCCAACAGAAGGTCATGTTGATATTTTGACAGGGAATGGAGTTTTAAGATTGCTTGAAGTTCAATTATTTGGACAAGAAAAAACTCAAGCAGCCAAAGTAATTAAATCAGTCAAAAGTACTTTAGGACTGCAAACATCTGAGCTATTAAATCGTATTCAAAGTTTAGAAAAGCAAATTTTTTACTTACAACAAAAAAATGAAAAATAAAAGAGTTTTAATCACTGGTGGTGCAGGTCTTGTTGGCTCTCATATTGCTGATTTATTAGTTAAAGAAGAAGTAGCCGAAATTATTATTTTAGATAACTATACTCGTGGTCGCCAAGAAAACTTAGCTTGGGCAGCAGCTAATGGCCCATTAGTCATGGTAGAAGGAGATATTCGCGATCGCCAATTACTAGCAGATATCATGCAAGGTGTCGATCTAGTTTTTCACCAAGCAGCAATTCGGATTACTCAATGCGCTCAAGAACCACGTTTGGCACTCGAAGTTTTAGCCGACGGTACTTTTAATGTCTTGGAAGCAGCAGTCAACGCTAAAGTTCAAAAAGTAGTAGCAGCTTCTTCGGCTTCTATTTACGGGATGGCAAAAGACTTTCCCACTACCGAGTCTCATCATCCCTATAACAATCGTACTTTTTACGGTGCTGCTAAAACCTTTAATGAAGGTATATTACGTAGCTTTTACGATATGTATGGGTTGGATTACGTGGCATTGCGTTACTTTAACGTTTATGGCCCTCGCATGGATATTTATGGTGTCTATACCGAAGTCCTAATTCGTTGGATGGAGAGAATTGCCAACAATCAACCACCTTTAATCTTTGGCGATGGTCAACAGACAATGGATTTTGTCTATATCGAAGATATTGCTAGAGCTAATATCTGTGCTGCCAAAGCTGATGTTACAGATGAAGTTTTTAATGTCGCTAGCGGTACAGAAACCAGCTTAAACGATCTTGCTCTAAGTTTAGCTAAAGTAATGGGTTCTGACTTAAAACCAGAATATGGGCCAGAACGTAAAGTTAATCCTGTACAAAGACGGATTGCCGATGTTAGTAAAGCCAAAAAATTAATCGATTTTACTACCGCCGTATCTTTAGAAGCAGGTTTAGAAAAATTAGTTAGTTGGTGGCTTTCGCAAAAACAGGAGCAAGAAACAAGCAATGTCTAAAACAATTAAAAAAATTCCTATTGCTATACCATTTCTGGGAGAAGCAGAAGCAGCAGCAGCAAGTCGAGCTATTTTATCGGGATGGGTAACTCAAGGCCCTGAAGTAGCAGCTTTTGAAGCCGAATTTGCTGAAGAAGTAGGGGCTAAATATGCTTGTGCCGTATCTAATTGTACTACCGCTTTACATTTAGCATTGTTGGCAGTAGGAGTACAACCAGGGGATGAAGTCATTACTGTCAGTCATTCCTATATTGCCACAGCTAATAGTATTCGCTATTGTGGCGCGACACCAGTTTTTGTGGATATCGAACCGCAGACTTATAACATTAATCCCTTATTAATTGAATCAGTAATTAGCGATCGCACAAAAGCTATTCTCGTGGTTCATCAAATGGGAATGCCCTGCGATCTCAAAGCTATTATCGATATTGCTCGTCGTCATCAGTTACCAGTTATCGAAGATGCAGCCTGTGCTATTGGTAGTGAAATTCTTTGGGATGACAAATGGGAAAAAATTGGTAAACCTCACGGAGATATTGCTTGTTTTTCTTTTCACCCTCGCAAAGTAATTACTACTGGTGACGGTGGCATGATTACCACGAATAATCCTGAATGGGACAAGCAATTTCGTCTCTGGCGACAACATGGTATGAGTGTCCCTGATACTGTGCGTCATGGTGCAAAACAAGTCATTTTCGAGTCTTACCCCATGTTGGGCTATAACTACCGCATGACGGATATCCAAGCAGCAGTTGGACGAGAACAACTTAAACGCTTACCAGAGATTGTTAGCCGTCGTCGCGAACTAGCAGCTAGATATCACGAAATGCTTGCAGACATACCAGGCTTAAAGTTACCCACAGAACCAGAATGGGCTAAAAGCAACTGGCAGAGTTATTGTGTTCGTTTACCTAATGGTTGCGATCAAGTGCCAGTTATGCAGGGAATGCTAGATGCTGGCGTGTCCACCCGTAGAGGCATTATGTGCGCTCATCGTGAACCAGCTTATAACCAAGAAAAGTGGTCTTGTGGAATTCAACGAGAAACCTGTGATTGTAAAAAAGAAAGTTGCGATCGCTTGATCGAAAGCGAACAAGCACAGAATAATTCAATTATATTGCCTCTGTTTCATCAAATGAGCGAACCAGAACAGGATTATGTTGTCCATTTTTTACAAAGCTCGGCTCGTCAATAAGCGTTCAAAAATAAGCGTTCAAACCAATATTAACTTTTATTACTTTTTATTTTCTTCAATACTAAGAAGTGAATGATAAGGCTTAAGCATTGACCCAAAATATTATTTATCAATACTAAAAAAATATCGTTAATGCCTAATTAATCTAGTCTGTAACTTCCTTCTTAGTGTTTTTTTTAGCTAAATATTATCGAGACATCTATCTATAAAACTCAAATAAATTTAAGTAATTTTCTATGTTTAACTTTGATTCTCAATCTTCTAACGATTGTTCCAGTAGCAATAATAACAACTTATTGTTAGATTCATCCGAATCATTAGAATTCCCAAATTTACTGGGACTTAATGATCATCTTAGCAATGGCCAAACAATAGCTTTTATTGATTCTCGTGTTCCTGATGTCAAAAATCTTACCGAAAATCTTCAGGCAGATATTAAAGTTATTCTCAATCCTAATCAAGACGGCTTTGAGCAAATTAGCCAGGTTCTAAAACAATACGATGAATTAACAGGTATTCATATTATTTCTCACGGCAATACAGCAGAGTTACAGCTAGGCAATAGTATCTTTAATTCCGCGTCACTTGACGAATACAAACAAGAACTACAACAGTGGACATCTTCACTAACTCCAGAAGCGGATATCTTACTATATGGCTGTAACATTGCAGGAGAAAAAGCAGGACAAGCTTTTGTTAATACTTTTAGTAACTTAACTGGTGCTGATGTAGCAGCATCTAGAGATTTTACTGGTGATGACTCTCAAGGTGGTAACTGGCTGCTTGAATACAGTACAGGCAAGATTGAAACAGCAATACCTTTTACTAATTCTTTCATAAATGAATACGAGGGTCTTTTGCCCACCCTATTCACCAGCCAAACCCCAGCCCAAACCAATCTTACCGATGGAACTGGTAGTGCAGGTGATTATGAATTAGGGATGGAGTTCAGAACTGACCAAGCAGGACAGATTTCGGCTATTCGCTACTACAAAGCTGAGAGTGAAACAGGTACTCATGTTGGTAAAATCTGGTCAGCTTCAGGACAACTACTTGGAAGTGTGACTTTCAGCAATGAAACAGCTTCTGGCTGGCAACAACAAGCACTAACTACTCCTATCAGTATTGGAGCCAATACAACCTATATTGTCTCAGTCAATGCCAATACTCACTATGTATCTACTAATAATGGACTGGCAACTACAATTGCCAATGGCAATATCAGTTCCGTAGTCGATGATTCTAACGGAGTTTACAATACGACTCCTGCTAATTTCCCGACCCAATCTTATCAAAACTCCAACTATTTCCGCGATATCGTCTTTACTCCTAATCAAACTGCCAACAATAATCCTGGTACGGTAACAATTAATGGCACAGCCACCCAAAACCAAATCCTAACCGCAGCAGTTGGCGATGCCGATGGACTTA
The DNA here is from genome assembly GCA_019359095.1 of Pleurocapsa minor HA4230-MV1. Lineage (NCBI taxonomy): Bacteria > Bacillati > Cyanobacteriota > Cyanophyceae > Pleurocapsales > Pleurocapsaceae > Pleurocapsa > Pleurocapsa minor. The sequence goes on from JAHHHZ010000020.1 coordinate 207,971, forward strand.
CAGGCAATACCATTAACTATCAATGGCAACAGAGCAATAATAACGGTACAACTTGGACTGATATTTCAGGTGCAACTAACCAGACTTTGATATTAGGACAAGCTCAGGTAAATAATCGAGTTAGGGTAACAGCAACTTACACTGATACCTTGGGTAGTGGCGAAAATCCGACTAGTGCAGCAACCAATTCTGTAGCTAACGTTAATGACATCGGCATAGCTACAATTAATGGGACAACTTCACAGGGTGGTACTCTAGCAGCTAATGTCACTGATGTTGATGGTTTAACTGGAATAACTATCAATTATCAATGGCAGCAAAGTAATAATAACGGTACAACCTGGACAAATATTACAGGCGCAACCAATCAAAATCTAACCTTAGATAACAGTTTGGTTGGCAAGCAGGTTCGAGTTAACGCTATTTACACCGATACTTTAGGCGAAAACGAAAACATCTTTAGTCCTGCTAGTAATCCTATTTCCGCAGTCGTTTTAGAAAGTCTCTTTACTGGTCAAACTCCCACCCAAACCAACCTTACCGATGGAACTGGTAGTGCAGGAGACTATGAATTAGGCATGGAGTTTAGAACTGCCCAAGCAGGACAGATTTCGGCCCTTCGCTATTATAAAGCTGAGAGTGAAACAGGTACTCATGTTGGTAAAATTTGGTCGGCTTCAGGACAATTACTAGGAAGTGTGACTTTCAGCAATGAAACAGCATCAGGCTGGCAACAACAAGCACTAACAACGCCGATAAGTATTGCAGCCAATACAACCTACATTGTCTCAGTCAATGCAAATACTCACTATGTATCTACTAATAATGGACTGGCAACTACAATTACCAATGGCAATATAAGCGCAGTAGCCGATGATTCTAACGGAGTATACAATACGACTCCAGCTAATTTCCCCACTCAATCTTATCAAAACTCTAATTACTTCCGTGATATTGTCTTTACTACTAATACGTCTAATCCCAACAATAATCCTGGGACAATAACCGTCAATGGCACAGCCACCCAAAACCAAATCCTAACCGCCACAGTTGGCGATGCCGATGGACTCACAGGCAGCACGATTAACTATCAATGGCAACAGAGCAATAATAACGGTACAACCTGGACTAATATTTCAGGCGCAATTAATCAGACTCTGGTATTAGGACAAGCTCAGGTAGATAATCAAGTTAGGGTGACAACAACTTACACTGATACCCTAGGCAATAGCGAAAATGCTACCAGTGCAGCTACAACTTCTGTGGTTAATGTTAACGACATGGGTATGGTTACTCTCAATGGCACAGCTGCACAGGGCGGTACTCTCACAGCAAATGTTGCCGATGCTGATGGTTTAACTGGAATAACTATCAACTATCAATGGCAGCAGCTTAACAACAATACTTGGACAAATATTACAGGCGCAACCAACCAAAATCTAACCTTAGATAACAGTTTGGTTGGCAAACAAGTTCGAGTCAATGCCACCTATGCAGATGCTTTGGGCGCTAATGAAAATATTTTGAGTACTGCGAGTAATCCGATTTCCGCAGCCGTTTTAGAAAGTCTCTTTACTAGTCAAACTCCCACCCAAACCAACCTTACCGATGGAACTGGTAGTGCAGGAGACTATGAGCTAGGTATGGAGTTTAGAACTGCCCAAGCAGGACAGATTTCGGCCCTTCGCTATTATAAAGCTGAGAGTGAAACAGGTACTCATGTTGGTAAAATTTGGTCGGCTTCAGGACAATTACTAGGAAGTGTGACTTTCAGCAATGAAACAGCATCAGGTTGGCAACAACAAGCTTTAACTACTCCCATCAGTATTGCAGCCAATACAACCTACATTGTCTCAGTCAATGCCAATACTCACTATGTATCTACTAATAATGGACTGGCAACTACAATTACCAATGGTAATATCAGTGCCGTAGCCGATGGCTCTAACGGCGTTTACAATACGACTCCAGCTAATTTCCCCACCCAGTCTTACCAAAACTCCAACTATTTCCGCGATATCGTCTTTACTACTAATCAAACTCCTAACAATAATCTTGGTACAGTTGCGATCGCTGGTCAAGTAGCAGAAAACCAAACTTTAACAGCAAACGTTAGCGATCTCGATGGTGTTAATCAAAATACGATTACTTATCATTGGCAGCAAAGTAATGATAATGGAGTTACTTGGACTAATATTAATGGCGCCATCAACAAAACATTCACTTTAGAAGATGCACAGGTAAATAAGCGAGTCAGAGTCAGAGCAAATTATGTCGATGCTTTGGGAAGCAGTGAAAGTCTCATTAGTACAGCTACATCTACCGTTGCCAACATCAACGATCTCGGTCTAGGTATTTTAGCTGGTAGTGCAACTACTGGGCGTAACCTAGTTGCTAACATTCTCGATAACGATGGACTGACAGGGGTAACAATTAACTATCAGTGGCAACAGTTTTCTAATAATGTCTGGACTAATATTGTTGACGCAACCACCAAAACCTTAACACTAGGTGGATCTTTATTAGGTCAACAAGTACGAGCAACAGCTAATTACATTGATGCTTTGGGAGGTAGCGAGAATATTTCTAGTTCTGAGGTAAGTATTACTGCTCAAAATGCAATTGTTCTGGAAAATCAAAAGACAGGTACTAGTGATTGGAAAATTACTAACCCTGCTAACAGCAATGAAATTGCAGGATTTGCTTCTGTAACCAGTATAGATAAAGGAGAGTCTTTACCAATCAAGGTATCTCTGGCACAAGCTGGACAATACAAAATTGATGTTTATCGATTAGGCTATTACGGAGGCAATGGAGGTCGATTGATTACTAGTAGTGGTTTACTTAATGGTATTACCCAAGCTGGGCCTACCTTCGATCCTGAAACTAGATTAGTCGAATACAATTGGAATACCTCTTATGCACTACAGACCGACAACAACTGGACTAGCGGTTTATACATTGCTAAGTTAACCGATATTAGTACTGGGAAAGAAGCCCAAGTATGGTTTACTTTACGGGACGATAATCGACCTGCTGACATAGGTTTCCAAGAAGCTGTGACAACGGCTCAAGCCTATAATAATTATGGTGGTTACAGCACCTATGATTTCAACAGTGCTGGCAATGAACGAGCATTTAAGGTTTCTTTCGACCGACCCTTTGGTCAAAATGGTAATATAGAGAGCTTTAACAACCGATTAACTTGGGAATATAACCAGGTAAGATGGCTGGAATCTCAAGGCTATGACGTTTCTTATTACACTAATCTCGATGTTCATACCAATCCCTTACAACTATATTCTCAAAAGACCTTTTTATCTGTCGGTCATGACGAATATTGGTCGCTAGAAATGCGAGATAACGTCGAACAAGCTCGCGATAATGGCACTAATCTAGCCTTCTTTTCGGCAAATACCGCCTATTGGCGTGTAAGATTTGACCCTTCTAGTACTGGAGAAGAAAATCGTGTCATGGTGGTTTATAAAGATGATTGGGCAATAGATCCAGTCGCCCAAGATGACCCGGCTCAAGCAACAACTCTATTCCGTAGCGCAGAAGTTAACCGACCAGAAAATGCTTTACTAGGTGTGATGTATACAGGAGATATTGGTAGTAATAATATTTACAATGGTTTTGACTATGTAGTTACTAATGCTTCAGACCCTTACTACGCTAACACTGGTCTCCAGAACGGTGACAGAATTTCCAGATTAGTAGGATATGAATGGGATGCAGTTGTTAATAATGGCTTTACTCCAGCAAATCTAGTAATTTTGTCACAATCACCAGTTCAACCGCTAGGCGCGCTTCCTCCTCTTCCCCCAGGAACTGATACCACTATTTCTAATGCTGTCCGTTATACAGCAGCAAGTGGTGCAAAAGTATTTTCAACAGGTTCTGTTCAATGGGTGTGGGGATTAGATAGCGACAAAGTAGTAGATCCTCGTACAGATCAAAGAGCGCAGCAAATTGCCGTTAATATTTTCAAAGATATGGGAGCTTTACCTTTCACTCCACTGCCAGGTCTTGTGGTTTAATTAGCAAGTTGTGCTGAATTACAGGCAGCTAAAACCGATGGAGCTGAGACTAAAAATGAATTCTATTAGTTGAAAGCTCCTTGATCATTTTGAAACCAATATTTCTTTGACTCACAGTTAAAACAAAAAATAAACCATCTAAGATGAACAATAAACTGACCAACAATACCTTGAATCTTTGGCGAGAAGAAGGTAGTCGCCTCATCCCTAAAAATTATGAAATATTTAGTAATCTTCTCTCACAAGCATCGTCTTTGTTAAAAAGTCATAAATACGATGCAGCAGCAGCTTACTGTCAAATTGCATCTTTTCACGCTCAACTGAATCATTGTGGTTTTTTTGTCAGTCCAGAAATTGAGCAAATCCTGCTCACAATTGGACAAAAAGTTATACCAAAGAATTTTGATCCTCACAAAACTACTGTAGTACCTGGAAAACTTAGAAAAATTCTCCATGTTGCTACTAATGTGACAATGATTGGCGGAATTCCCCAGTTAATAAGGCGTTGGATTCAGCAGGACAATTTAAGTTCACATTCACTTGCTTTAACCAAACAAGCTCCACAGAATGTTTCAAAAGAACTTGTAGATTTAGTATTGAGCAGTCAAGGCAATATCTATGTGTTGAACGAAGGAATAGGAGGATTTACTTATCGAGCTAAAAAGCTATTTCAATATTCCAGAATAGCAGATATTGTTGTAATACATACATTAGAACATGATGTTATTCCAATGATTGCATTTGCCAACAAAGAACAGTCTCCACCGATTATATATGTAAACCATGGCGACCACTGGTTTTGGTTAGGTGCTGGTATCAGCGATATCGTAGTTAATCTTCGTGAATCAGGTATGCGCCTATCTTTGAAGCGAAGGGGAATTGAAGAACAGCGCAATTTACTTTTACCAACAATTCTAGAACCATCTTTGAGAAAACTTTCTCGACTGGAGGCCAAGCGACAGCTGGGTATAGATGAAAATGCTGTGATGCTTTTTTCTATTGCTAGGGTAGCTAAGTATAGAACAATTAACGGTCTTAGTTTTGCTGATGCACACGTTCCGTTATTAAAAAAATATAAACAAGCGATTTTGGTTGTAATTGGTCCTGGTGATGGTGAAGAGGATTGGTCTTTAGCAATTGAGCAAACTCAAAGAAGAATTAAAGTGTTGAGACAAACGAAAGCTACAGATATATTTTTTCAAGCTGCGGACATATATGTTGACTCATACCCTTTTGTCTCGATTACATCGTTGCTGGAAGCTGGAAGCTACAGCTTACCTTTGGTAAGTCGTTATCCATATTCTTCTGATGCTTGTGAGATCTTGGGTGCTGATATGCCAGGTTTAGACGGCAATTTAATTAGAGTTCAAAATATTGACGAGTACACAGCAGTTTTGTCTGGCTTAGTTGAAGATGAAAAGTTTAGGCTTGCTTTAGGAAACGCTACTAAAAGTAAAATTGAAGAGAATCATTGGGGCAATAACTGGCAGTCTTCTTTAAATGAAATCTATGCATATGCCACAAAGATACCTAGAGTAACTAAAAAATTGAATTTAGTAAATGAGATGTTTTTAGGTGAACCAGATATTTTTTTACCAAGCATTAATAGTACTGAGATTAACAATATATTTCATTGGCAAATGTCTCTTATGCCATTTGATGAACGACTACGCTTGTGGTCTTGTTTAGTACAAAACAATGGTTTTCGGAATAATCCATTCAATTTGCTCTTATCAGATTGGCTTCACTGGCGTTATTACTTATTTAGAGACCGCATATTAAGTTTTTTATTTAGAAGATCTTAAGTTTTAAAAATGAATTTTGTTATGTCTCTTAAAATAATAAATATACCAATATTAAGTTTATTATCATAAAATAAAACTACGTTAATGCCAAATATTATAAATTTTGAGTTTTATAATTAATAAACTTTGCGACTACAAAAAATATATTTATGAATTTTAAACCACTAACTAGTGTTATTATCAACAATTATAATTATAAGCAATTTTTGTCACAAGCGATTGACAGTGTTTTAAGTCAAAGTTATCTTTATACCGAAATCATTGTCGTCGATGATGGCTCTAATGATTCTTCTCGTGAAATTATTGCTGACTATGGAACTCGTGTAATTCCGTTGCTTAAAGAAAATGGTGGACAAGCTTCAGCATTAAATGCAGGTTTTGCAGCCAGCAAAGGAGAAATTATATTTTTTCTTGATGCTGATGATGTATTTATTTCTAATAAAGTGGAGGAGTTGTTGAAATTATTTACTCAGATAATTCAACACAATCCCGATGCAATGATTTCTAATTACATTCAACCTATAGATGAAAAAGGATTGACTATTGATATTGATATTTTGAATACTTTAAGTACTATCAATGATTGGAGATACTTATCTAAAATTCGAGGCAAAAAAAATAAATTAATAGACAAAGTAATAACCAAGTTAAGTACTCCCGAACAAGTCTATCAATTTGCTGTAAAGTATCGGTTTATCCCCTATCTGGGAATGCCTACTAGCGGTATAGCAATGACTCGTTCTCTTGCAAAAAAAATTTTTCCTATACCTAGCGAGTCTATTAAAACTTCAGCAGATGATTTTGTGGTTAAAGGAGCATCGTTGATTGGAACAGTTTATTTAACTAATCATGTTCTTACAAAGTACCGTATTCATGGAAAAAACAGTTGGTACGGGAATCAAAATCTACTTCCAGAGACTTACTTTAATATACTCGATGATTTTTTAAATTTAAAACTAATAAGCACTGGAAGAAAAGAAGTTTTCTCTTATTTTAGCTCTATTCACGCTAAAGGTTATTATCGAGCTAAATATAAATATCAATGTAGTTATAAATTAATTGATTTAGCGCTCAAAGTTGTTTTATGGCATATTAATTTAATGACTATATCTTTTTTCTTGAAAACAGTTTACTTGGCGATTATTTTTGGATTTAAAAAGAGGAATAAAATAAATAATAAATAATTATAATTTATTTATTATTTATTAAACAGTAAAAAATATTTTTTTAAACTATTTTAATGAATATCAACGACGATTAAATTGATCTACATCTGGGTCAACTGTAAAAAAAATACTGAGGGATATTATCGTTTAAGAAAAGTTATTTCAAAATCAAATACATACATACATACATACATACTTATGAATCAATTTTTTTATAAATTTTTTTATATTACAAAAAGTAATCACAAACAGCTACTAGTAATGATGTTTCTATTTATTTTTATTTCCGTTTTGGAGGTTTTTGGAACAGGAATAATTGGACCATTCATTGCGATAGCTACTAATCCAGATACAGTCAAGAATAATTATTGGCTAAATTTGGTTTATCAACAATTACATTTTAATTCGCACCAACAATTTCTAATTATTTTGGGTTTATTAGTAATTATTACTTTTTATATTAAAGCTTTTTTTAGTTTTAATGCTCAAAAATCAGTTTTTGAATTTGGCTATGGTTTGCGAGGTGAACTAGCATCAAAATTAATGAAAGCATATATAGAAGCACCTTATAGCTTTCACTTAGGAACTAACTCAGCAACTTTAATTCAAAATGTTGTCACCTCAACCGATATGGTTTGTCTAGGCTTAATTATGTCACTGTTGACCTCAATCTCTAATGCTGTGATTATCCTGGCATTAATAATATTACTGGTCAATACTAATTCAATGGCTTTAATTTTGATTGCCATTATTCTCTTAGTCAGCTTAGGTTTGTTATATCCTATGAAAGACCGTTTAGTTCGTTGGGGTAGTGAAGGATGGAAAGCAAATGGTGAGATGATTCGGATTATGAATCATGGTTTGGGTGGTTTTAAGGAAACTCGTGTACTAGGTTGTGAATCATATTTTCAGCAGCAAATGGCGGTTCAAACCCAAAAATACGCCAGAAATTTAAGTTTGGCTTCAGGTTATGGCAATCTACCCCGTTTTGTCGTCGAAGCGTTTATGATTAGCTTTTTAATTGGGTTTACGCTGTTATTTATCAATTTAAATCAAGGAAATGAAGAAAATCTAACTGCGGTTTTAGGTATTTTTGCTTTGGCATCGATTCGTTTATTGCCAGCAACTGGCAATTTAATTTCTGGTATTAACGTCATTCGCACTAATACTCATGCTCTTGATCGCCTCTTTTTTGACTTCAAAGAGTTAGAAAAAAGAGAGTCTAGATCTAATGTTGAATCTCCAACTCGTTCTGAAGATCTCTCACTCAATCGAGATGTACAACCTATACTTTTTGAGCAACAACTTACGTTAGATAGGCTTACTTATCAATATCCTAATGCTCATAACAAAGCTTTGAAAGAAATTTCTCTGACTATCAATAAAGGGCAATCGATTGGTTTAATTGGTAAATCTGGTTCTGGTAAGACTACTCTGGTTGATGTTTTATTAGGTCTTTTTATGCCGCAATCTGGGGATATTAAAGTTGATGGTATTTCTGTCTATAACAATTTACGTGCTTGGCAAGATCAACTGGGTTATGTTCCTCAAACAATTTTTTTAATTGACGATACGATTGAACGCAATATTGCTTTTGGAGTTGCTGATAACTTAATCGATCAAGAACGTTTAAAAAAAGCGGTTGAAATGGCTCAGTTGACTCAGGTAATCGAACAACTGCCAAATGGTATTAAAACTATGGTGGGAGAACGGGGAGTACTTTTATCGGGAGGACAACGACAGCGAATTGGAATTGCCCGAGTACTGTATCACGAAAGAGAAATTTTGGTGTTTGATGAAGCAACTGCTGCGTTGGATACAGAAACCGAAAAACTGGTAACAGAAGCGACTAAAGCCTTAAGTGGCAAAAAGACAATTATTATTATTGCTCATCGTCTTTCAACCATTGAACACTGCGATCAAATATTTCAACTTGATCGGGGTCAAATTATTAAATCGGGCAGTTATCAAGAAGTTGTCTTAGATAATTGAGGCAATACTAATCATTTATTTTTACAAACATTTACAAACAATTGAAAGAGAAAATTTATGAAGATAGCTTATGCAACAACCTATAATTCACGTAGATTAGCTGGCTTAAATGAATGGTCTGGCTTAGGCTACTATATTGCACAATCTTTGAAAAGCCAAGGTATGCATTTGGACTATCTCGGACCTTTGAAAGAGAAGGTTGACTTGAGGATGAGACAAAAGTTAAAACGCAGTTACTACAGGTTATTTCAAAGTTCACATTATGAAAAAGACTCAGATATATTAGTTCTTAAAGATTATGCCCATCAAATTTCTAACCTGCTTTCTTCAACAAATGCAGACATCGTGTTTAGCGCGACGATAAGACCAATTGTCTACCTTGAATGTAGTCAACCGATTGTTTTCTGGGCAGATGCAACTGGTGCTGGTCTGATAGATTTTTACCCCCAGTATAGAAATCTATGCCAGGAATCACTTGAAAACTGGCACATGATAGAAAAGCTTGCCCTAGAAAAGTGTAAGTTAGCAATTTACGCTTCTGAATGGGCAGCTCAGACGGCAATTAAGTATTACAATGCAGACCCTGCTAAAGTAAAGGTAGTACCCTTTGGCGCAAATGTTGATGCTTTAAAAACTTTGGATGAGGTGAAGGATTTGATTGAAGCTAGACCTTCAAATCAATGCAAACTCTTGTTCTTAGGTGTTGATTGGTATCGTAAAGGAGGAGATGTTGCGCTCAAGGTTGCTGAAGAACTGAATAATGCAGGTTTAGATACGGAATTAACAGTTGTTGGTTGTGAACCGATTGTGGAAGGAACTATCCCTAGCTTTGTTAAACCTTTGGGCTTTATCAGTAAGTCTACTGCTACTGGAAAAAAAAGAATTAATCAACTCATTGCGGAATCTCATTTTTTGATTCTGCCTTCAAAAGCAGAATGCTATGGAGTTGTTTTTTGTGAAGCAAATTCATTTGGTGTCCCTTGTATTTCCAGGAAAGTTGGTGGGATTCCAACAATTATCAAAACAAATATCAATGGTAATCTGTTCGATCTCAATGCTGATATATCTGAATATTGCGATTACATATATAATTTATTTTCTAACTACGCAGATTATAAAATTATGGCTCTCTCTGCTTTCAATGAATATCAATCACGTTTAAATTGGAAAGTAGCAGGGCAAAAAGTAAAACAATTGCTTTTAGAAAACATTTAATATGACATTCAATAAAAAATAATTAGGTAAAAATAGTGTATCAATTACGTAATGCAATTGCTTATTTATCTCGTTCTACACCCTATTTTAGAGGAAAACGTCGTTTGGGAAATGCAATTAGTCGTTTATCAAGTAATTTTAATCATAACCACGAATGTATTTCAAAGGTTAAAATGCAAGATGGGACTTGGATGCAATTAGATGTGCGAAGTCGAACAGAGCAGTGGTCTTATTGGACAGGTTATTATGATAACGACATAATTTTAAAATTGTCGAATTGCTTAGAAGAAAAATGTGTTGTATTTGATGTTGGCGCAAATATTGGGTTTTATTCAGTCCCATTGGGTCGCAAATTACAGAGACTAAATGGTCAATTATATGCCTTTGAGCCAGTTAAATCTAATTTTGAGCGTCTTAAAACTAACATTTCATTAAATAATTTAGAAGAGACTGTCAGAGCATACGAAATTGCATTAGGAGATGATGAAGGTGAGATCAAAATATCTCTGGAAAACAAAAATAATTCTACTACAGGCAATGCTGTAATGGTTAAAGGAGAAATACCAGTCAGCTATTTTGGTATAACTTCAAAAGCCCACTTAACAAAACTCGATACCTTTGTCAAAAAACAAAATATCAAAAAATGTCATCTAATCAAGATTGATGTTGAAGGGGCTGAAGTTATGTTTTTGGATGGTGGTTCGTCTTTTCTTAGTCAAACTCGCCCCATTATTTATGGTGAATTTAATAATTATTTCTTGCCAAAGTTTGGGAATTCATTTTTAGATGTAGTAAATATTGTTTCACCTTGGAGCTACCGCTTTTTTGAGCAAAAAAAATCTGGTCAATTTATTGAAATAAAAAAATTCAAGCCCGACCTTGAACATATAATACTAGCACCCTCGGAAACACCAAATTCAATTTTGAATAAGTTAGGAGTGATTCAGGAATAGAAGGTTGAAAGCTTGTTTGTTGTTTAATGAAAAAAAATGAATTTTCAACCTTTTGTCAGTATTATTATTAATAATTATAACTACGATCGCTTTTTAGCCGAAACAATTAACAGTGCTTTAAATCAAACCTATCCCGAGACTGAAGTGATTGTAGTTGATGATGGCTCAACGGATAATTCCCGTGTAATTATAGCTGAGTATGGCGATCGCATCATCCCGATTCTGCAACCCAACGGCAAACAAGCATCCGCTTTTAATAATGGATTTGCTAGAAGCAAAGGAGATATTATTATCTTTCTTGATTCCGATGATTATTTATTGCCTCAAGCACTAACGGAAATCGCTAACATCTGGAAACCAAATCTAGCAAAGGTGCATTACCGTCTTAATGTAGTTAACGGGAAAGGAGAATCTTTAGGTTATTCTTGTCCTCAAGGAAGTTCCCCTTTATCTAGTGGCAAAGTCTGGCAAACACTGTTAGAAAAAGGAGGATATGTCAGCACTCCCACCAGTGGCAATGCTCTTAATCGTCAGGTTTTAAGCAAATTATTTCCTATTCCTGATGAATATAAGCTAACAGCAGACGATTATCTATCTTTTCAAGTACCTTTTTATGGAGAAGTTGCAGCCATTGAAGAGCCTTTGGGAGTGTATCGAGTCCACGATAGCAATCAATGGGCATTAGCTACCGTAACAGGCGATCGCTTTAAGCGTTTTGTTCGCCATGACCTCCAAAATTTTGCCTTGTTAAGCAATAAAGCAGCAGAATTTGGTTATAAAATTCCTCCAGATCTCGAACAACGTGCAATTGGTCGTCTTTGGTCGCGAATTATCTCTCTTAGACTTAATGGTAAAACCCATCTAGTCGAGAGCGATCGCTCTACCAAATTAATTTATCAAGGAATTCGTAGTCTCTGGAAATATTCTGATTTTAATGTTCCCAAACGATTAGTTTATAGTCTTTGGTTTATTTGGGTTGGCTGGATGCCTTTACCATTAGCCAAACTAGCGATCGCTTGGTTATACGCACCACATCAACGTCCTAAATTAATTGATTGGACTGTGACTAAATTTCGTCAATTAGTAAAGTAAATTGAAATTGAAGGCAAGAGCGAAAAAAAGATAATTATTTTAATTATTTATTTTAAATTTATTTAAACCAATCAACTAATGAACTTAAATAGCTCACAATTAAGCATTAAAAAGGCAAAAAAAAAATAACCTGGACTAATAGTACTAATTTAATTATTTTTGCTTTTGCTATAGTTTTTTATTCGCGAATTATCTGCTCCACCTTGGGTATTCCTTCAATTGTTAGTCACGCCCACTTTGTAGTGATTCCCTGGGTTTTTTGGATTATTTTAACAACCGCGCCGACGAAAGATGCTAAACAAATTAAATTAACTTACTCTCTTTTATCAGGACTATTTTTATTTTTCACTGTAATTGTGGCGAGTGCCTTATGGAATGAAACTGGTTTTATTAATGCAATCATTAGTTTCATGATGCTAGCAGAACCAATAATCTTCTTAACTGCCATTGTTAGTATTCCTATGTCTGGTGCATCGTGTTTAAAACTTAAAAAGTGGTTAATATGGTCTGCTCTAATTAATTTCATACTTGCTGCCGTGCAAAAACCTCTAATTGACGCGGATAAACTTTATGCTGAAGGCTTTAACGGTACGGATGGTTGCGGTGGGGTATTTTTTGTTTCGGGAGCGGGCAATTACATCTCTGCTTCGGTATCTTTAGCATTTGCTTTATACTTTTTTAATGACAAAAAAATTCCCTTTTGGATTCGTTTATTAGCCTTAAGCGCAGCATTTTGGCAGCTTCTATTTTCTGATTCTAAGCAACTTATCTTGGCTTATGTAGTTGCCTGGATATTGTTGATTTTGCTTAATTCTCAAGATCTGAGCAAGACTATTAGGTTGATGATCGGAATACTTATTTTCGGCTTAGTATTTTTCTGGTGCATTCAAAACATAGAACAGTTTAGTTCCTTTACAGCTTGGGCAAGACCAGAACTATACGAAACAGATGGCGAAGCTTGGTATGCTAAATTTTATTCGGTGCGCGCTATTATAGATGAGTTTCAGTCCCCAATTAATTGGTTTGTTGGTTTAGGCCCTGGTCATACGGTAAGTCGCTTGGGAGCGTGGTTTCTCGTCGATTATTGGTCTATACTAAGTCGTTTTGGTGCTACCTACACCTCCATGGGGACAGATGCCATGAAATTTGTGGGTGGTTATTGGCTTACTAATAGCTCAAGTATTTTTAGCCCTGTTTTTGGCTGGGCGGGAATTTGGGGAGATTTGGGTTTATTTGGTTTAGGAGCATATTTATATTTAGCTTATTTAGTTTGGCAAAATTTTGGCTTGAATAGTTCTTTAAAAATAACCTTACTGTCAATCTTAGTTTTGGGATTTATTTTTACTCAAATGGAAGAGCCAGGCTATATGGTTTCAATTGCTCTATTATTAGGACTAGCATGGCACGAAAGAAAATTATAGGGTAGGCTCGACGCTACCCTGCATACCCAAGTATTAGAGCTGATGTTGGCATTAAAAGCAGAATTTGACCTAACTTACCTATTTATTACTCACCAAGATTAAAAATTATTAGCATAAATCAGTTGACAAAAAAGCATGCAGAGTAAAAATATTTCGGGTACAATCATTTGCGATCGCTATAAAATTATTAACGTACTCGGTAAAGGTGGAGTTGGGATAACTTATCCCTCTTTTGTCACTTTCCGAGGCAAAAGAGTAGCAGAAAAAGGATTTAGCCATCAGGAAAATAAACAGAAAATTGATTCATGACAGCGATTAATTGATGAAAACCAACTAATAAAGAACCCTAAAGGACGACACGCAGCTAGTCCTTTAAGACACTTCCTAAATACTGAATCTATTACCCTCTCTGCCTCACCGCTACCAACAACTTTTTTGATTGTAGTTTAATTCTCGGAAAGTGACAAAAGAGGGATAGAACATTTCCTACTTCCTAATATTGCTCACAATTTCCTCAAGCTTATTGCTTATCTTAAAAATGAGATTGAATTAACCAATGAGGTAAATCATGATTGCCACAGTTAACTTTTCTATTGATGAGATTAAAAATGAAGCCTCTGATCTAGTTAAAACAGGAAAGATCGCTCCTCATCAACCAATTTATGTTCTTTGCGAGTTTATTTCTCCAAGAGAATGGATTTGCGCTGAATGTGAATTAGAAAAAAACGATTATCTCTTAAGAGATCATATCTGCGATCTCTTAGCCAAAGAAGAATGGTCAGAAGATTAGGAGGCAAAAATTGAATGGCACAGGTAATTAAAAAACAGGAATTAGATCAGTACAATACTACGGCAATGAAGGTGGAGTTACTGAAAGCTGCATATATGGCAGGTAGAAGAGATTTTTCGCGATCGCAATTACAAAATATATGTTTGCATAAAGCACATTTAGCAGCGATTAATTTTAGCGATGCCTATCTAAATCGGGCTATTTTAAGTAAAGCTAATCTTGAAAGAGCTTATTTCAATCGAGCAATTCTTTATGCTGCAAATCTCAACCAGGCACTAATGTATCAGGCTAGTTTGATTGAGGCAAATTTAGAAAAAGCCACCTTAAGTCATGCTACCTTGAATCATACTAATTTGAGTGGAGCAAATCTCAGAAATGCTAATCTCGAACACGCGCAATTAGTCTGGGCAAATCTACGGGGAGCAAATTTAAAAGATGCCAATCTTGATAAGGCGAATTTAACTGGTGCAAAGTTTGGTCAGACGATTATGCCCGATGGAAGTATTAGAAATGATTAGTAGTTTGTAGTTAGTAAAGGTGCTGATTATCTTCAGCATCCTTATTTGTTGATAGATTTAAATTAGGCGATAGTACCTGAATTAGTAGATTTTTATTAGTAGTTTAAATGGCTAAGTTTTAAACTTAAATAAACAGTAATGAGATCACAACTACTTAATTTTCTTTAAGACATATTGGATTAAAACCAGTAAATGTCAAAAGTAAAAATTAAGATGGTAAGCCAGCTTTTAAGAGTAAGTTTAGTCAAACCTGACTTTAATTATATTAAAGATGTCTATGAAGTTTGTTTAGAAAAATATCTACAAAATCCTCAAAAGGTATTTGACGTTATTAATTCAATTAACCATGGTAGAAAAATCCTTATATCTAATCAAGAAGTAGATACTTATATCGCTTTTTATGGCATACAACATTATTATAAACTAATAGAAGCGTTTGACGCACTTGATATATCGAAATTTGACGATAAACAGCTGGAAATCTTTAGTTATGGTTGTGGTGCTGCAACTGATACTTGTTCATTAATAAGTTATTGTCGCTCAAAACAAATAAATTTACCTTTTAAAAAACTTACATTAATTGAACCTTCTCTGATTGCACTCAAAAGAGGGATTGAATACATTAATCAAGCTTTGTCTCCTAAAGAATTAAAGGAAATAAATATTAAACCTGTTAATAAATATCTTGAAAACTTAGGAGAAAGTGATATATCTTCTGAATACGCGACTTCAAAAATTCATATATTTTCTAATATTCTTGATTTACAAAGCATAGATTTAAATGATTTAGCATCACTCATTCTAACAACTCAAACTGGGAATAATTATTTTATGTGTATTAGTCCGATACGATATGATGGTAGAACTAGGATTGAAACGTTTTATCAAATTGTATCAAATAGCGTGATGGTAAATAATATATGTACAAAGAATACTGGTATTAGAAATAAAGTTTGGTCAATGAAAAAGAACGATTATGATAATAACTATTATATAGATAGATATCATAAAATTTTTATGGTGCAAATGATTTAATCATAATTAAATTAATTTTAATTATGCCATACTAAATGATATGCAAAAACAACTGAATCTCGATCTATTTTCTACCAAGAAAACTGATAATAAAAAACATCCTGAAATTGTAACTTTGCCATCAGGTGAATCTATGCCTGATGGAGAAGTGATTATGTATCGAAATTTTTTTGAAGAATTAGAAAGCGACCAACTATTCAACGAGTTACTAGGTAGTATAAATTGGCGACAAGATAAAATAAAAATGTTTGGTAAAGAAGTTGATTTACCTAGATTGACTGCTTGGTACGGAGATCGAGGTAAATCCTATAAATATTCAGGTATTAACATGAATCCCGATACCTGGACACCGACACTACTTTCAATTAAAGAAAGAGTTGAAAAAGTAGTAGAGCTAAACTTCAATAGTGTCTTATTAAACTTATATCGCAATGGAAAAGATTACGTTTCATGGCATAGTGACGATGAGCCAGAATTAGAGCAAAATTCAATTATTGCTTCAATCAGTTTTGGTGAAACAAGACGTTTTCAATTAAGACATAAATTAAATAAAGATTTAGATACAATCGAACTTGCTTTGACCCACGGTAGTCTACTACTAATGCAGGGTGCAACACAACATTTTTGGAAACATCAAGTACCAAAAACTGCCAAAGTATTGACGGAAAGAATTAATTTAACATTTAGAATAATCACTTAAATATTAAAGTTACTAAATTAAATCAGAAAAGTTCTCTTAGTTCTTCAATTTCAATTTTACTCATGATCGATACCTTTAATTGTGTCTTCCACTTCTTGATACAATTCATGAAGCGATCGCAATTCTTTTTG
Organism: Pleurocapsa minor HA4230-MV1; assembly: GCA_019359095.1. Lineage (NCBI taxonomy): Bacteria > Bacillati > Cyanobacteriota > Cyanophyceae > Pleurocapsales > Pleurocapsaceae > Pleurocapsa > Pleurocapsa minor. The sequence goes on from JAHHHZ010000020.1 coordinate 224,829, forward strand.
ATGGTAAAGGAATATCTTTAATCCATAATTGTTTTTTGGGTTTATGTTCTATTTTTCATTTTAGGAGGTGCGATCGCATTTTCCTACTCCATAGTTGTTTTTATATCCTATTTGAAAAAAAATTTATGTATGGAACAAGTTATTTTTTTATTCATCTATAATTTATTACCAGTAATATTTTATTTTATTGCTTTTTTAATACCTAACGAAAAATTGCTTTCCACCTATACTTTATTCTGGTTAATTATTTTCATCCTTGCATTTCCTTGGATAATTAATTGTCTGGACATATCAATGTCAGAAAGTTCTAATTATTTAGATCAAATTACATGGATAGCGTGGACTTTATTCTTTCCATTTCCGCTTGGATTTCCTTCATTTGGAACAGCAATGGTGGGAATAATTGGGAAAGCTTTTATTCTATATAAAGAAAATATGAATCAGGAGGTTAGATTGACGACCGTCCAGATGACTGGATTAGTATTTATAATACTATTCAATCCTCTTTTTCAACTTGGATATACATCCTTGATAAATCTTGTTAGAAATAATGTTTGTCATACCTAAAGTAAGTAAAAATAGATAAAAAAAGTTAATGTATATATCCCTTTAATCTTATTTTCTACTTATTAATATGAATTGCGAAGCGATCGCAATTCTTTTTGATGGTAAAGGAATATCTTTAATCCATAATTGTTTTTTGGGTTTATGTTCTATTTTTCATTTTAGGAGGTGCGATAGCATTTTCCTACTCCATAGTTGTTTTTTGGGTTTATGTGTTATTTTCCATTTTAGTAGGTGCGATCGCATTTCAATCGCTTAAATAGTGTCTGAAAGTTTAATTGTTATCACTCGTGTAGCGAAGCCATGCCATTAGGCTTATTGCAAGTTTAAAGCTTATGAAGTCAAAATTATGAAATGTTGATTTTTTATCTGTAGGGAGATCGTCTGTCTGAAATAAAGGCTATCACCTTATTTATTTTATTAGTTGATTACATTGAACAAATTGCTTAATGTTATCTTGAAAGTAATAATTAAAACTTACAAATATAATTTAAAATCATGCAGAAGCTAACAGACATCAACGACGAATCTAAAAGTATATTATTGTTCTGTGTTTATAGGCTATTAATAGTAGTTAATGTTGGAATTTTAATGTCTGATGAGTACATTAATTATTTTCAATATGCTTTAGGAGACTCGAATCAAAAAATTGTTTTCTTTATACTCGGTAGTCCACTATATATTTTAATACATTTATTACCATTGACTCTTATGCTAGGAGTTATATATGGAATTATTGGATTATATAAAATACAATCTATCAGTCATAAAATTTTATGCTTTATAAGTATATTGATAAATAGTTTAATTATTTTACTTGCGATCGCTTTCTTGATTGATGCTAGCTCTACTTGGTCTTGATTAATATTTTTGTTATTATAATTGCCCAGATTAAATTAACTACTAATCAATTCCTTCAATCCTGTCCTTCACTTCATAAACAAAACAAAGAGATGCAACATTACATTGCACCTCCCAACTAAATTATTAACCTGAAATTAATTTAATTAATCAATTCCTTCAATTCTGTCTTCCACTTCTTGATACAGTTCCCGCAGGCGATCGAGATTTTCTTCATTAGTTTCCCAATAACCACGACCATTCACTTCTAGCAAAGTACCCACAATCTTACGGAAAGAATTAGGGTTCATGTCCATCAATCGCTTACACATCTCGGGATCGTCAATGAAAGTAGTATTAACATCTTCATAGACCCAGTTGTCTACTGCATCGGCCGTAGCTGACCATCCCATAGTGTTAACTAAACGCTTGGATAGTTCCCGCACACCTTCGTAACCGTTGCTCAACATTCCTTCGTACCATTTGGGATTAAGCATCTTGGTACGAGCATCTAAACGTACAGTCTCTGATAACGTGCGCACTTGAGCGTTAGCAGTAGTAGTGTCGGCGATGTAGGCAGTGGGTTTTCTACCGTCATCTCTTAGGCTAGATACGATCTTGGTCGGATCGGAATCAAAGTAGTGAGATACGTCGGTTAAGCTGATTTCAGAGGAATCTAAGTTTTGGAAAGTAACATCAGCGCGCTTTAAAGAAGATTCAAATAAACCTCGGCTTTCGTCCATGACTCCTGGGTTATCGGAGTTAAAAGCAAAGGATTTACGGTTGAGGTACATATCCTGGAGTTCTTTTTCTTCTTCCCAACTGCTGTTTTCTACTGCCAAGTTAATGTTGGAAGAGTATGAACCAGAAGCGTTAGAGAAAATCCTTGTAGCTGCTTGACGGACATTAATACCCATTTCTGCCGCTTGTTCTAAGGCGTGTTTGCGGATAAAGTTCATGTCTACAGGTTCATCGGCTTCGGCTGCCATTTTTACACCGCGATCTAATAAGTTCATTTGGTTAATGAACAGGTCACGGAAAACACCCGAACAGTTAACTACCACGTCGATACGAGGACGACCTAGTTCTTCTAAAGGAATTAGCTCTAGTTTGTTGATCCGTCCTAAAGCATCGGGTACAGGACGAACACCAATCATCCACATGATTTGGGCTAAAGACTCACCATAGGTTTTGATATTATCTGTTCCCCAAAGCACACAAGCAATACTTTCTGGGTAGTTACCACCGTTGTCCAGTTTTTGACGTTCAATCAAGCGGTCTACCACAATTTTGGCTGATTGCACCGCAGCTAGGGTAGGAATCGACTGCGGATCTAACGCATGAATGTTTTTACCAGTAGGTAAGACATTGGGGTTACGGATCGGATCACCACCAGGGCCAGGTAAGACGTATTCGCCTTCTAAAGCTTGAAGTAGTCCACCCAGTTCATTATCGGCACATACTTGTTCTAGACAGAATTCGAGATATTCGATTAGAGGCTTGAGAGCATTTTCATCGATATTTTTGTAACCATGTTCGTTTAAAGCTTCCATCCAAGGGGCTTTCTTGCCAATATTAAAGAAATTAAGCTTGGACACCATGGACACTCGACCTTCAGCATCAATTTGAGCCTGGACTAATGCACCCACCGCAGCACGAGTTGCTTGAGTAATATCTTGGAATAGCTGCACGTCGGCTAAGACACCGCGATCGTTATTAGTGTAAATTTCGTCTATATCCCTACCAATGCTGTTGGCAATGATGCGCGGGAAAGAAATAATCCCTTCCTCTTCGCGGTCTAGGTTGGAAATACTGACTAAAGTTGCGATCGCTTCTTCGGCAGATGGCGGTTTACCAATGATGTGTAAGCCACAAGGCAGTAAGCGAGACTCGATTTCCATTAGCTGTTTATAGACCAAGCCAATGATCGTATCCCGTTCGTCTTGGGTCATTTCTTTGGCTGAATGCTCAGGAAAATTAATATCTTTATCTAGATTACAAATCCGTGCCTGATCCATTACCGTATCGACAATTTGGATACCTCGTCCACCATCTTTGAGGCTTTGGTAGGAACCAATTAAATCCCCTAGTTCTTTCAAACCTTTATATAGCCCTGCATTTTCGGCAGGAGGAGTGAGGTAGGAAATTGTCGAAGCATAACTACGGCGTTTAGCAATAGTCGCCTCGGAAGGGTTATTGGCTGCGTAGTAGTAGATGTTGGGAATACTACCAATCAGGCTATCAGGGTAACAATCCCCAGACATACCCATTTGCTTCCCTGGCATAAATTCTAGTGAACCATGAGTACCAAAGTGCAGGACGGCATCAGCTTGCCAGATATGCTCTAGATAAGTATAGTAAGCTGCAAAACCATGATGGGGACTGGCTGAACGAGAGAACAACAACCGCATCGGATCGCCTTCATAACCAAAGGTAGGTTGTACGCCGATAAAAACGTTACCAAATTCCTTGCCATAAATCAGCAGGTTTTGACCATCACTATTTAAGTGTCCTGGAGGTGGCCCCCAGTTTTCTTCTAGCTTCACGGAATAGGGTGTTAATCTTTCATACTGTTCCACCGACATCCGATGGGCAATATTCAGTTCAGGAGAAGCATATTGGGCTTGAGCATCATGAATCACCGCTTGCATCAAGTCTTCAGCCGAATCAGGTAAGTCTTGGATGTCATAACCGTTATCCCGTAAACCTTTCATGGCTTCGTAGATAGAACCAAAGACGTTGAGATAAGCTGCCGTCCCCACGTTGCCTTTATCAGGAGGGAAACTAAAAACGGTAATGGCTACCTTCTTCTTGAGCTTGGGTTTCTTACGTAAACTACCCCATTTCATCGCTCGACGGGCGATCGCTTCTACCCGATCTTGCAGGGCAATGGATTTACCTGTAGCCCCATCTCTACCAGAGGCAATTATCGGCTCGATCGCTCCATCTAATTCAGGAATAGCAATCTGTAAGGCTACCTGGACAGGATGTAGACCTAGTTCACTTTCTTCCCACTCTTCGGTGGTTTGGAAGACCAAAGGTAAAGCTACCATATAAGGGCGGTTCAGGCGTTTGAGGGATTCGATCGCCTTGGGATGATCTTGTCTAGCTGGCCCACCCACTAGGGCGAAGCCTGTCAGTGAAACTACTACATCAACAATGGCTTGATTTTGATTTTCTTGCCAGAAGTAAGCATCTACAGGTTTGGAAAAGTCTAATCCTCCAGCAAAGACGGGAATGACTCGCGCCCCCATACACTCTAGTTCCTGCACCATGGCTACATAGTGAGCATTATCTTGAGTCACTAGGTGAGTTCGCTGCAACACCAAACCAACACAAGGTGCTAAAGGATCTTTGAGATCGTCAGATATATCTTTACGGCTATTAAACCAGGCTAAATATGCTTGAATATCCTCAAACATTTTTGGTGCTAAAGGATGCCAGATACCCATATCAGGATAAGTGATTGGTTCGGCATATTTAAATTTGTCCTGCTTGTCTGGATAAACATATTTATCCGACAGCATCAATAAAAAGTTTTCTAAATTGTCGGCATTGCCACCTAACCAGTACTGAAAGCTCAACATGAAATTACGAGCATCCTGGGCTTTTTCCACAGGTAAATATTTCAATACTTTAGGCAAAGTACGCAACAGCTTGAGCATCGCATCTTGGAAAGAACTGCCCGACTTTTCTTTACGCTTACGCATAAATTGAGCGATCGCACTTTTGGATTGACCCAACTGCGCCATCGAGAAGCTACCCATCTTGTTCAGACGCATAACTTCTGGCATCGAAGGAAATACCACTGCTGCGTCTAAATTATCACGGTGAGGTGCTACGGCCTCAACTACTTTTTGAGCTAAATCTTCAACAAATATTAATGAAGCAATAAATATATTCGCCTGAGCGACATCATGTTTAAAATTATGATAATTTTCTTCGTTTCTTAATTCTTCAATTAAATAACCACTCAGTTCAATAGCTAGGTGGGGATTATTATTATTAATCGACTTGGCTGCCTCAGTTAAAGTACTTTGATACTGTGGCTCTAGTACGACATAGACCACCCTAAGTAGATCGCGTCCGTTAACAGCATCGGGTTTAACGTGACGAACGGTGGATTTGACCTGGGTGAACATATAACTTGACTCTCCTTGTATAGTTGGCGATATGAACAGGTTATTTCAAGATTAGCTTGCTCTTTAACTTAACCTGGACTAAAAAGCTTACGTAAAGTATTTTTATCAAAAAATGCTCCTCTAAATCCGCCAAATCCCCGATCTGACACAATTCGATAACAATAACTAAATATTATGTAACAAACTTTAACAAAATTATTGAGCGATTACTTCAATTTTGCTTTGCATTACTTAATCATAAAATGTTTGACAATTTTTACCGTTTACTATCTAAATTTGTGTAGCAAGATTTAATTTGGAAAGTGAGGCGATCGCAAATTTCATAAGCTAGATTTAGATTAAGCGAAATAATTACTGCGATCGCACCTGTATAAATTGAGGTGTCTAGCGATCGCGTCTATAAAAGTTGAAGGTTAAGGCGATCGCAAGCTAATTAAATCAAGCAGAAACTAATTTAGGGACTGGTAATGATTTACCTTCTGCCTGAAACCATAAAATCAATTCTTCCATTACATCCAAACCATTCTGCAAAGCTGATTGATAAGTATCTCCATGAGTAACAGGCTGCATAATCTCATTAGCAAAGTCGGGAAGATAAGCTAAATAACATTCATCTTCTTGACTCCAGGCGATCATAATTTGATATTTATGATTCATTTTTGGCTCTTTCAATAGTTTGTTTTACTTGCTTTTCCGAATATGCTTTAGCATCCGATCCATCTTTCCCTGGCAAGTTTACCCTTATTGTAGTCCCTGGATATTGATATATGGCATGACTTCCCTTACCTCGTTTTGGAAGCAACTCAAAACCTGCTTGTTTTAACATGGCTTTTAATTCGCGTATTTTCTTTGGTAAATTGCTTGCTCTTTAATTTTTTAAACTCAAATATCTCAAATATATTATACAGATTCTGTTTTTATAAATTGGAGAGTAGATCGAGCGCATTTGTGTAAGTTTAAGGTTAATGCGCTTGAATCGCACTCAGAGAAAATGCCGTCCAACTTGGCAAATCACGATGCTTAACAACGCAATTATCAAAGTCAAACGACATAAAAGGTATTTCATTAAATAAATTTTGGTTAAAACCGCAATTTACAATTAGATTTTGTCTTAATAAGCAAGACCCATACTGCGGGTGGTTTCTGCACCCAAATAGACGCGGATACTCAAGAAATCTGTAGGGCAAGCCGTTTCACAACGTTTGCAACCGACACAATCTTCAGTACGAGGAGAAGAGGCAATTTGACCAGCTTTACAGCCATCCCAAGGTACCATCTCCAAAACGTCAGTAGGACAAGCCCGTACACATTGGGTACACCCAATGCAAGTATCATAAATTTTGACGCTATGGGACATTGTATATATAGCTCCAACTGCGAATGTTCTGTGATCGTATTCTAAATATAATCAAGGGCTAGTTTACCCCATGCCCCTATTGTCACCCGACGAAAGACGAGATAACTTTAAATTCTGTTACAAGCACCAGGAAATATAGACCGATTTGTTGATTCTGTTTAATATTTCTTAAGGTAAATGCGATCGCTAGCTTGATTTGAAGCTCAAAGTTCGCTACATAATGAAGAAAGCTTCCATCATCACCAAGCATGGTTAACAGTAATTCTGATCGGCAAAAATCGGTAACCTTACCACCCCAGGTAAAGTTAATCAATAGTTACTATAGTTTAATGGGGTTACATCCTTCAGCCTCAAGTATTGTCATTCGGCGTAGCTATCGTCAACTGAGCAAAAAATATCATCCCGACACCACCCAATTACCAGCTAATGTCGCTACGGCTAAATTTCAACAGCTTAATGAAGCTTACGCTGTATTGAGTAGTCCTGAAAAGCGATCGCTCTACGATTTACAGATTGGCTATTCTCGTCTGAATGTCATTCAAGCACCAAGCTGGTCACAACCCGAATCCCACAACTATTCTCGGACGGCATATTTAGACCCTACCGATCGCCCTCTGTCTTCAGGAGAAATATTCGTTTTGGTATTGCTAGGGTTAACCTTTATCGGCTGTTTATTACTTGTGGCGATCGTCGCTTATCTACGGGGATAATTGGTTTACTTTACAGTTAAGACACATATAAAACAGATAAAATACCTAATCTTCATAAAAGAAGAGTTTGAGTTGTTTTATAGTCATAAATTACTCCGCTATTAGTAGGTTATGTAGCTGCCTAAGTGGGGCAGGAGCTATAAATATAAATAAATAGATATAGTTTAAATAATCGTAACTTTTTTTGCGATTGAATTAACTGTTTATCCCAAACGTTAGATTAATTCTTGCTGTTTTAACCTCGTGTATATAAACACATATAAAAACTATAAAAAACTATAGATAAAGTTTGTATGGCTAACTCAAATAATACTTCTGCTGGAAAAAAAACTAATAAAGTTCTTAATGTAGACCAAGATTTTGCTGGTAATTTGGATAAAGCGATCGCTGCTGCTAATGATGGCGATACTGTTTCCTTGGGGAAAAGTACTTATACTACTTCGGGAATTAATATTCATAAAGATATTACAATCGATGGCTATCGAGGCAAAACAATCATCAAGGGAAAAGGTGTCACCGATTCGATCATTACTGTAAATTCAGATGCAAGCGGTACAACTATTCAAGATGTTGTCATAACTAATGGGAACAATGGTATCAAGGTTAAGGAGGCAACTAATGTCACTTTGCAAAATCTCGACCTTCATGATATTGGGATCGATAAACCAATGAGGGATGGTCAAAATAACATTGCTATTAGCTTAACTGGAGCTGACGGATTTAAAATACTTGATTCAAAAATATCTGATATTGGTCGTAAAGGAATTGGCGTTAATGATACTGATGGTGGAATAATTAGTGGTATTACTTTAGAAGATATCAATCTGGATGCAGAACACTCTCAAAGTTATGATGCTGGTGGAATAAAACTATTTAATACTAACGATGTCACTATTAGTGATAATAAATTGTCTGGGATTAATGCTTTTAATATTTGGAATGATCTTAGTAGCAACACCACCATCGATGGGAATGAGATTAGAGGGGTAGGAGAAGACTTTTTAGCCCCCGACTATAATAAATATGTTGGCTTAGCAGGTATTTATAATGAGAAAAGCTATAAGTCAATTGTTGACAACAACATCGTTACTTCAACCAAAGATTTCTTAGCATTTGACTCTACAGAATTTACGACTAAAACTATGAAACTAGGTGATAATAATGAGTTTTCTAGTATGCGAATAGATACAACCGACTATTGGGCAAATGAGAAATTAGAAACACAGGTTGCCATAACTGAAGATCCTGATGCAGCCAACTTTGCCCTCTTTGAGGATGACTTTTACTCAGGTGGTACTTTTGGTGGTGATACTACTGGTGGTGTCTAGTTTGACAAAAGCTGTAAGCTATAAGCTTATTACGTGGTTGGATATGCGCGGGCAACCTGCGCATTTTTCACGCGCTTTTTAAATTTTCTAGAAGCGTATTTTGTATATTACAGCGAATTTCAGTTAGATAGAACCTATTACCCATTACCCATTACCTATTACTCCAATTCATGATCCTAGAAGTTGCAGTCTTAAACATTAAGCCAGGTATGAATCAGCAATTTGAGACTGCTTTTGTGGAAGCTTCCCAGATTATTGCCTCAATGAATGGATATATCTCTCACGATCTACAAAAGTGTTTAGAAAGCGAAAATCAGTATTTATTATTAGTTAACTGGCAAACTATTGAGGATCATACCGTTGGTTTCAGACAGTCTGCTGAATATCAAACTTGGAAAAAACTACTGCATCATTTTTACACTCCTTTTCCCACAGTAGAACATTACCAAACTGTAATTAAAAGCTGAAAATGGCGATCCCGAAGGGTAGGCGGAGCCTAATCGCTTTTTAGCATCCTACTCACGGGGTGACAAGCAAATTCAAAGCTTTACTGATAGAGGAGTAGTGAGGTAGAGGGGTAATACTCCAATAACTCCACCACTCCACCACTCCAAATAGCCAATCCCTGTCTTATTTTTAATCTAGTTGTCACCCCGTTAGAGCATCCTGAATCAAGATCTAAGGTTTCAATCTAATCTCCCGTAAGAGTGAAGTTAAGTATTAAAATTAGGAAGTCTTCGTGAAACCTCTTTTAGACAATTGTGTCGATGGATAACAATCTTGTAGGACAGACTATTCAGGGACGTTATTACGTCGTTAGGCAACTGGGAAGAGGTGGCGTAGGAGTCACTTTTTTAGCTAAGGATCAGCAGTGTTTTGATAGCCCGTGTGTCGTTAAACAGCTTCAGCCTAAAACTAGCAATCCTCAAACCATAGCCATAGCCCGAAGATTATTTAATCGGGAAGCTGAAATCATGAATAGTTTGGGTCATTGCGATCGCATTCCCCGATTATTGGCTTATTTTGAACAGAATCACGAGTTTTTCTTAGTTCAAGAATTGATTGAGGGACATGATCTAAGCCAAGAAATTTTGCCTGGTCAACCTTGGTCAGAAGCCAAAACCTTGGCTCTACTACAGGATATTCTCGAAGTACTACTAATTGTCCAGCAGCATAACGTCATTCATCGTGACCTTAAGCCTTCTAACTTAATGCGCCGTAGTCAAGATAACAAAATTATCTTGATTGATTTTGGCTCTGTCAAGCAGGTAACCACACAAATTGTTGATGCTGCGGGACAGGTAAAACAGACCGTGGCAGTAGGAACTAAATCTTATATGCCGATGGAGCAGATGATGGGTCGTCCTGGTTTTTATAGCGATATTTACGCTTTGGGTGTCATCGCTATCCAAGCCTTGACAGGAATCCATCCTCGCGAATTTACCATTGATGATGATGGTGAAATAATTTGGCGTAATAAACTCAATCGTCAAGTTCACTATCAACCTCGGTTTCTCGATCTGCTAGATCGGATGGTGCGCTATCGTCATCAAGATAGATACAGTTCGGCAGGAGTCGTCTTGTCAGACTTGAAGCAATTAGATGCTGCACAAAATAACAATAGGGAAACGCTGATTATCTCCAAGAGCGCTACTCCAAAACCTCAGCAACCCAAGCCTGTAGACAATATAAATCGAACAACTACCGTTGTTAATAGTCAACCTACACCAATTAACCAGCCAGTCCATAACCAAGCTATTAATCAAACTACAGTAATCACTAATCCTGCTAGATATTGGCAACCAAATTCCAGATCGCCAGTTATTAAATCCTCTAAATCGAAGTCTAAGTCTAAATCTAAGTCTAAATTACCTCTGGTGCTAGGCTTGCTTGCACTACTAGCTGCTCTAGTAGGATGGATGATCGTCAAGCAGATTAAGAGTCCACAACTGGCGTTTTCGCTGTATGAAAATTACAGCCTGGGTTTTCGTGTCGATTATCCTCAAAACTGGTCAAAGCAAAATCGAGATGACTTTTTAGCGACAGGGGTAGTATTTTTTTCCCCTTTAGAAAATGATGCAGATCAGTTTAAAGAGCAGGTTAGTGTCTTAGTCGAAAATCTATCCACAGATCTACCCTTATCTAAGTACACAGAATTATCCCTCTCGGAAATTAAGCAGCTTTCCGACCCGAATATCGGCGAAGCTCAAGTAGTTGCTATGGGCGCTAACGAAGGGCGACAAATCATTTACCAAGGAGAAGAGAATGGTAGTCCTGTAAAAAGAATGCAAACCTGGTCAGTTAATGGCAATCGAGCCTACTTAATTACCTATACTGCTTTACCAGAAAGCTTTGATGATTATTTGCCTACAGTAGAAAAAATGATTCAATCTTTTGAAACTACTGAATAATTAAGCAGGAATAATGATCTGTTCGGAGCCTCCTAAACCAAAAGCTTCATGAACTGCCTGGAGTGCTTTGATGCCATCTGTCTCGTCGATGACACAGCTAATTTTGATTTCCGAGGTAGTAATCATTTGAATATTAATGTTCTCCTTAGCTAGAGAAGCAAAAAACTTAGCAGCCACTCCAGGATGTCCAATCATACCTGCACCGACGACACTCAATTTGGCGATCGCTTTATCTCCTGACACCTGACCACAGTTAATCTGGCGATCTAGTTCAGCAATCACCTCACAGACCAACTCCGCATCGGCTTGAGCGACGGTAAAGGCAATATCACGGGTGGGTTGACCGTTGATAATGTGGCAGCGTTGGGACTGAATAATCGCATCGACGCTAATATTTTTTTGTGCTAACAAAGTGAAAATTCGTGCAGCCATCCCTGGGGTATCGGGAACATGACGAATGGCAATCCGAGCTTGATTAGTATCAAGAGCGACACCTCTAACGGGGGGATGGTTTTTTGGCTCTTGACGAGTGGTAATTTCTTTTTGCGAATCCAGATCGACATCAAAGGCTAAGGACAAAAGATGTAGGGCGCGATCGCATTCTGATTCGTCAATTACGCAGCTTACTTTAACTTCTGAAGTAGAAATCATTTGAATGTTAATGCGGGCATCGGCGAGGGTTTTAAACATCTTGGCAGCAATACCAGGACGACCAATCATGCCAGCACCAGAAATAGCCACCTTCGCAATTTGCCGATCGATAATTACTTCGGCTTGTTCGGTAAGACTGGGGTGGGTACGTAAAGAAGGGGCGATCGCTTCTGCCACAGCCGAAGCTGCTTTAAGAACGCGATTAACCACCGTAAAGGCAATATCATTCGTATTTCCTTCGTGAATCGACTGAATAATCAAATCTACATCAATATTTTGAGTTGATATTTCGCCAAACAAGCTAGCTGCTACCCCAGGACAATCTGGTACTCGTAAGAGGGCAATTTTTGCTTGGTCGCGGTCGATCTCCACACCATCTACCGCTTTAGCAATCTCCATTCCTTGTAACGAGCGGGGTTGGGGTAAACGAGAAACCACTCTGGTGCCAGGGCGATCGCTCCAGCTAGATAGCACTACTAACGGCATCCCATAATTACGAGCAATTTCTACTGCACGGGGATGCAGGACTTTTGCGCCCAAACTGGCTAACTCTAACATCTCATCTGCCGTAATCTCAGACATTAACTGAGCGGTGGGGACAAGACGAGGATCGGTGGTGAGAATCCCAGGAACATCAGTATAAATTTCGCAGCGGTCTGCTTTGAGAGAGGCTGCAAGCGCCACTGCAGAAGTATCTGAGCCTCCGCGACCCAGAGTGGTAATTTCGAGATCTTCGCTGTCGCTAACTCCCTGAAAACCAGCTACTACCACTACCTCACCTTTATTGAGGTGTCTTTCAATGCGATCGGTACATACTTGGAGTATTCTGGCGCGACTATGTTCGGCTTCCGTGACAATTCCCACCTGCGCTCCTGTGAGGGAAATTGCGGGTCTTCCGATTGCCTGTAACGCCATGCTGAGAAGGGCGATCGTCACCTGTTCTCCTGTAGATAGCAGCATATCCATCTCGCGGCTACTAGGGTTATTGGAGATCTCGTTAGCTAGTTTCACTAAACTGTCGGTAGTTTTGCCCATTGCCGAGACAACGACAACCAAACTATCTCCTTGCTGTACAGCTCGACTGATTCTCTTCGCCACCGCTTGAATTCGTTCTACTGAACCAACAGATGTCCCGCCATATTTTTGTACAACTAAAGCCATAATCTTTATTTCAGTCCCACCAGAAGCATCGCTTATATTACCAGTTATTAACTACAAGTTGCCAGTGATTTGTTAAAGCTTGTATCTTGAAGAGATAGAATCTAATTGATGTGCTTACTGTAATTTAGCCTAAATAATCGACATAGTTGGCGAAATAATTTCTTGTCCGCCATGCCAAATCTGACCATCAAGAGCCATTTGCTCAATTAGACTTGCTAAACGTAGAGCCTTAAGCGCTTGTTCTCCGCCGACAGAGGGACGCTCACCACCACGAATACAGTTAACAAAATGTTCTATTTCCGCATAAATTGGCTCTACATTACTGGTGTATACTTTTTCCGTAATTCCGTCTCGTTGGTAAGAAAGTGGCTCGATAGTCAAACTATTGGACTGATGACGATGGATCAAAATTTCGTTGGTGAGAAAATTAGTCTCAATCAGGGAATTTTTACAGTGGGCGGACAAACAGCGAATCTTACGGTGAGTAACTTTGGAGGCAATGAGAGTTGCTACCACACCATTGGCAAACCCCAGGTTAGCGGTAACATAATCTAAGTTGCCCGAATTACTAGAAGTGCTACCACTAGCGGTTAGTCTAACTACTGGTGCAGCGGATAATTCTAACAGCAGATCGATATCATGGATCATTAAGTCCAAAACTACGGAAACATCGTTAGCGCGATCGCTATAGGGACTTAAACGACGTGCTTCTAGAGCCAGAATGCTTTCTGTTTGAATGACTTTACTTAGTTCCCTAAAAGCAGGATTAAATCTTTCAATATGACCTACTTGCAAAATACATCCTGTTTCCGCTGCCAGATTAACCAAGGATTCAGCTTCAACCAGATCGGCTGCAATCGGCTTTTCAATCAGGATATGTACCCCTGCTTTCAGACAACGCTCTCCTACTTCATGATGGAGTTTTGTCGGCACAGCAATACACACCGCATCCACCGCAGGTAACATATCCTCATAATTTTCATAAAAGTGAGTTTGATATTGGCTAGCGATCTCGATGCCTTTAGCTAAATCAATATCAGATACACCAATTAATTCAATTTCTTTGAGTAAGCTCAAAATACGGACGTGGTGTCGTCCCATATTACCCACCCCAATAACACCCATCCTCAGTGGGCGCGCCTGATTTCTAGCATTGTTTAGCTGCCGATCAAGATTACTATACACTTTAATAAATAAACTCCTACACCAATAAGTCGATAAGTATAACCGATATTTTTTCGTTCCTGGAATGATCCAGATACTATCATAGAGATCATCAATGTAAATGTTAGTTAAGACAGATCAGAAAGTGTGCCTAGTATTTAACTAGATTAAGGTGGGCTAATTAGCGAAAAAATTGCTGTAATTAATTAATAATAATTCTCGTGATTTAAGGCATTTATCCCCTGCTTTGGCGTTTCACTACAGCTAATTTAGACACAATATAGAAAAATGATTTTTGAGGCTGAATCGTATTGGTTAACTAATGCTCATGTTCCCAGTTGTTTGCTCAATTTAGCTCATCTTCCCCAGCCGACAAGAGAAGGTTTATGTTTAGTTAATCTGAAAATTAGTCAGGGAAACATCGAACAAGTTACTGCTACCAACTCTATCGAAGCAGATCTTCCTTATCTAGATTTACAACAGCAGATCCTGCTTCCTTGCTTAATAGATGTCCACACTCATTTAGATAAAGGACATATTTGGGAGCGATCGCCTAACGTAAATAGTACGTTTGACATGGCTTTGAGTCAAGGGAATATCGACCGAGAAAAGTATTGGCAACCAGAAGATGTTTATCGTCGCATGGAGTTTGGGCTTAAGTGCAGCTATGCTCATGGTACGCAAGCAATTCGCACCCATATTGATTCCTCTGGCAAACAAGCGGACATCAGTTTAGAGGTGTTTGCTTGTTTGCAGTCAGCTTGGCAAGATAAAATCACTCTCCAGGCGGTTAGTTTAGTGAGCTTAGATTATTACCAAACTCCAGCAGGAGTAGCCTTAGCGGATAAAATTGCTGAGATTGGCGGTATTTTAGGCGGTGTGGGTTGGCAAAATCCCGATCTAGAAACTCAGTTAGACAGGGTATTTACTCTAGCTCAAGAAAGAAACTTGGATTTAGATTTCCATGTGGATGAGAATGGCGATCCTGACTCTATTTGCCTTCAGAAAGTAGCTCAAGCTGCAATTAGGCATGACTTTAGCAATCAAATTACCTGTGGACACTGCTGTAGTCTAGCGGTGCAGTCTGCTGATGTAGTTAATAAAACTATTGAGCTAGTTAAACAAGCTAAAATTGCCGTGGTTAGTTTACCGATGTGCAATCTTTATCTACAAGATCGTCAGCTAGGGAAAACTCCCCATTGGCGTGGTGTAACTAGAGTGCATGAACTAAAGCAGCAGGGTGTACCTGTAGCTTTTGCTAGTGATAACTGTCGCGATCCTTTTTTTGGTTTTGGCGATCATGATGTCTTGGAAGTGTTTGAGCAAGCAGTAAAAATTGCTCATTTAGATGCGCCTTATGCCAATTGGATTACCAGTGTCACCACAACTCCCGCCCAGATCATGAATTTAACTCTAGGGAAAATAACCCCAGGTAATGTAGCCGATTTAATTATCTTTCCTGCTCGTTACTTTAGTGAATTATTAGCGCGATCGCAACACAATCGGATTGTTATCCGCCGAGGTAAACAAATTAAGTCAGATTTACCTGATTATCGTGAACTAGATGATTTGATCATTAGTAAATAAAACCAATATTACTGGCATCGCCCAATTGTATATTTAATGTGATGATTTAGGCGATCGCTACTTCAAAACTTTGTTTAAACCAGGATCTAATAGTATTATTTTAGTAATACTTATGGGTAATCAGAGCGATCGCTAATCTCAATTAATATCAATAATGTGCAAAACTTCAAGCTAAATTGATTACAAAGCGATCGCCTATTGCCATCAACCTAAGAAACCCAGTCTTCGTCTTGATTAGCTTTTACCTCAATCTTCTTCACCCGAACTCAGGTTATTTACTTCAACGCTTTGAGCAATATATTTTTAGCTTCAGAGATTGCCTGGACAAAAACATCTGTATTATCCGTAGCTTGCGCCATTACCAGTCCACCTTGAATTGCTACCATGACACCATATGCTAAGTTCTGACTTTCTGTTTCTGACAATCCTTGTTTTTGTAAATAGGTACTTAAAGCTTTAATCCATCGTTGAAAGTAGCTTTTGATCTCAGATGAAAACTGTTCTTTAGCATCACAAAGAGCAAAAGAACCCAGCAAACAGATTCTTTGTCCACTAGCAAAGTAGGTATCCACTGTGTTAAACATCTTCCCTAAAACTATTTCTGGGTCATTATTTGTATTTAAAGGCGCAAATATATTCTCTTCAAACCAACAGTCAATTTGTCTTAAAATAGCTTTAGCAATATCTTCTTTCCCACCAGGAAAATAATTATAAAGACTTCCTTTTCCTAAACCCGAAGCCTTGATAATTTGAGCGTAGGATGTTCCATGATAACCATGTTCCCTAAACAACTCAGCTATAGCTGCAATAGCTTGTGCTTTGTCAATCTTAGGTGCAGGCATAAATTTAAATTTAAAACCTAATTTTAAGTTAAACCTGGATGATTTTCTGGTCTTATATTGCCCGACCAAAAGAACTTGCGTTCCTCAAGCTTAATTTTAACGTCATTGATACTCGCTTCTCTACGAGACATTAAGCCATTTTGAGCAAACTCCCATAATTCATTTCCATGAGCGCGATACCATTGCTGTAAATCATCATGCCACTCATATTGAAAGCGCACTGCTATTTTATGATCATCAAACGCCCACAACTCTTTGATAAGTCTGTAATCCAGTTCTTTCAACCACTTGCGAGTTAAGAATTCTGTAATTTTGACCCGACCTTGAAAAAATTCGGTACGGTTGCGCCAGATACTATCCTCTGTATATGCTAAAGCCACTTTTTCAGGATCGCGGGTATTCCAAGCATTTTCAGCCATCCGCACTTTTTGAACCGCAGTTTCTCGATCAAAAGGAGGAAGTGGCAAGCGTTGTTCTATTGTTTCCATTTAAACTATTAAACCGATTAGTACAATACTATAATAATTTATTGTACCAATTAGTAAAATGTAATTACTAGCTTATTATGAGGGAAAAGGGTAAAGGCTTGCCCTAAAGGATGTTATACCCTTGTGGTACTAACTTCGTGTCGCACCGCATAGTTTGGTGGAAAAGCGCGAAGTTGCGTTGCGGGGGTTCCCCCCGTTGAGCAAACTTCGTAAGAAAGGAAAATAGATTAGTCTGCTATTCATGCAAGAGTTATATTCAAATGATGAGCCAAAATTTAGCCAAAGTTTAATAGTGATAACGACATTGCAAAAATATTAGCTTCTTACCATCTATTTGATATACGAGCCTGTGTTCTTGAGTGATTCTTCTCGACCAACGAGATCCAGGTAAATATTTGAGTTTTTCTGGCTTGCCAATTCCCGTTGTAGGATTAGTGACTATTGCTTCTACTAGATCTAAGATTCGATTGAGTATCTTGCGGTCTTTTTTTGCCCACCAACGTAGATCTTCGCGAAATTGTTGGTCAAAAATCACTATGCTACCGCTCAATGTCTAACTCCTGACAGAGTTCTGCCAGGTTTTCCGATTTTAGATCTGGTTGATCGGCGATCGCATCGGCTCTAGCCATAGCTGCCAGTAACTTTTGAGCATTCTCAGGAGATCTAAATAGATGCAATGTTTCTAGTAGGTTCGATAGTTCATCAGCAGCGAGAATTGCCACATCTTCTTTTCCCTGACGAGTTACAATAATGACACTGCGATCGGCGATCGATTCATCAAGTATTGAGGCTAAATTTTGACGCAGATTAGTATAGTTGGTTTGCTTGGCTAACATCTCAAAAAGTACAGATATATGTACTTATAGTAGCAATTTTAAAACCACTATGGAGCTAGTGATAGCCAATTAAAAGGCTTAGAGCTTACAGCTTATAGCCTAGAGCCTTCGATCAAAAAACACCCCGCCTAACTTTGCATAGGGAGGTGTCTGCCGAAAAATATAATTTGTTAGAGCTTTGTGACTTACATTCCTTTAGCTACCAATTCAGCCAAATCAACAACGCGCTGAGAATAACCCCACTCATTGTCATACCAAGCAATGATTTTAACCATGTCGCCATCTAGCACTAGAGTTAATAGTCCATCAACGGTAGAGGACACATCTGTACCTTTGAAGTCCGAAGAAACTAGAGGTAAGTCAGTGTAACCCAAAATGCCTTTGAGAGAACCTTCAGCAGCCTTTTTAAGTACTTCGTTAACTTCCTCAGCAATGGTTTTCTTCTCCACCTGAGCCACCAAATCAACTACCGAAACGTTAGGAGTTGGCACTCGTAGAGCGATACCGTTTAACTTACCTTTTACTTCAGGATAAACTAGGGCTACTGCTTGGGCCGCACCAGTAGAAGTCGGGACAATGTTCTCTGCTGCTGCTCTAGCTCGTCTTAAATCACGGTGGCTAGCATCCAAAATACGTTGGTCGCCAGTATAACTATGAGTAGTAGTCATAGCACCTTTAATGATGCCAAAGTTTTCGTTAATAACCTTGACAATAGGAGCTAGACAGTTAGTAGTACAACTAGCATTACTGACAATATCAAATTCACCAGGAGTATATTTTTCGTCGTTTACTCCCATAACGTAAGTACCGATGTTAGGGCCACTTCCAGGAGCAGTAATGACTACTTTTTTAGCCCCAGCTTGAAGATGCTTTCCTGCACCTTCGGCATCACGAAAAACACCAGTAGCTTCAATAATGATATCAACATCCCACTCTTTCCAGGGCAAGTTTAGTGGGTTGCGATCGGAGACACATTTAATTGTTTTGCCATTGACGATCAAAGAGTTAGCGTCATAACCAATGTCTGCGTCCAAAACACCCAACATAGTGTCATACTTTAACAAGTGAGAGTTGGTTTTAGGATCAGAAGTATCGTTAAGACCGACCAATTCTAAATTTGTATCATTTCCTCTAGTTAGCAGACATCTGACAAAGTTACGCCCGATACGCCCAAAACCGTTAATTGCTACTCTAACCACAATACTCTTGCCCTCTAAATTTTATTAGGTTAATACATTAAAACATTCTTAATAAGACTCATCATATCGTAAAGTCAGCACATTTCAAGACCTGACTCAGAATCAATTTCAACCTTATATTGGCCTCATATCTGAAGCTAATAATTGCCTCGGACTGGAAATTAGGGCGGTGATGTCTCAAGAGTAATTAAATCACAAATTTTGACCTTAATTTCCTGGAGAATGTAACTTTTGCGCTCAAATTTACCAATTTTCTGCTACTTCTACTGCTTGTTTATCCCTAAGTCTCAAAAATTCTTGCTATCATAGCCCGTATTGTTTACGGCAATGAGAAGATACAGAGTGCTTCACTTCAAAACAAGTTAGTAGTATTCTGTAACCCTCAACCAAGATATACGTGCTATGGCAGGAGTCAAAGAAGTGGCAAAAGTAGATTTGAAAGGAAAACCATTTCACTTTATTGGTATTGGCGGAATTGGGATGTCGGCTTTAGCCCAGATTGTTGCTCAACGACAACTGCCAGTATCAGGTTCTGATCTGCGTTCTAGCCACATTACCGATAGATTAGAAGCCTTGGGTGCAAAGATTTTTTATGGTCATGAAGCCAGAAATCTCGATTTTTTTGTGCCAACTCCAGGGATCAAACGCCAGCCAGTATCAGCAGGAGCGTCTGAAGCTCTGCCAGAAATTGAGGTTTTAAATAGTTATTCTCATACCTTGTTACCACAGGTTATTTGTTCTACGGCGATCGCCCTAACTAATCCTGAATATCAAGCAGCAGTCAAACTCGGCTGTCCAATTTTTCATCGTTCCGATCTTTTAGCAGCTTTGATTGATGAATACGAAAGTATTGCAGTTTCAGGGACTCACGGTAAAACCACCACCAGTAGCTTAATTGGCTATATGCTCTTCAAATGTCAACTTGACCCCACAATTATTGTCGGTGGAGAGGTAGATACTTGGGATGGTAATGCTAGAAGTGGGCAAGGAGAATATTTAGTCGCGGAAGCAGATGAATCAGATGGTTCTTTAGTTAAGCATCATCCTAGTATTGGTATTATTACCAATATTGAGTTAGATCATCCCGATCGCTATCAAGATATTCAAGAAGTAGTCAGTATTTTTCAAACTTTTGCTGGACAGTGTAAAACATTAATTGGCTGCATTGACGATCCGATTATTCGTGACGAATTAGCTTTAACTATTAGCTATGGTTTAAATCCAGATTGGGGTGCTGACTACACTGCGAAAAATATTACCTATCACGCTCAAGGAAGCAAGTCGCAGATCTGGGAAAGGGGAGTTTGTTTAGGAGAGTTACAGCTACCACTCCTAGGAGAACATAACCTCAACAATGCTCTAGCTGCGATCGCCGTAGGTAGACAAGTCGGTTTGGAATTTAGCACCATTGCTGAAGCGATCGCTACTTTTGGTGGCACGAAAAGACGGTTTGAGCATCGAGGAGAAGTCAACGACATCACTTTTATTGATGACTATGCCCATCATCCCAGCGAAATCAAGGTTACCTTAACCGCTGCTAAACAAAGAGTATCTGGTAACAATTCTCTCCAGCGAGTAGTGGCAATTTTTCAACCCCATCGCTATAGCCGTACTAAAACCTTCTTAGAAGAATTTGCCTTAGCTTTTAAAGATGCTGATGTAGTGATAATTACGGATATCTATAGTGCGGGAGAAAACAACACCTTCGGTATCAGTGGCTCAGATTTAGTTAAGGCGATCGCCACTTACCATCCCGACGTTCACTATCATCCAGAGGTTGAGTCGATTGAAAATTTCCTCTGTTCAGAAATATTAGCGCCTGGAGACTTGGCAATATTCTTAGGAGCGGGTAATCTTAATCAATCGATTCCCAAAACTATTCATATGTTTCAGTAATCATTTATCAGTAATCACCAATCAGTAATCAGTAATCAGTAATTAGTAATCACTAACCACCTTAATGAACAAAGATAATTTAATCCAGAAGTGCGTATCTCTAGCTGGTCAAACCTCCTATAAAGTAGGTGGTGATGCTCAATGGTATGCTGCACCGAGAAACTGGGATGAGTTGGCAGCAAGTTTTGAATGGTATCAATCTCAGGATATGCCTTTGACTTTGTTAGGCGCTGGTTCAAATTTACTAATTAGCGATCGCGGTTTACCAGGATTTGTCCTTTCAACTCGACATTTTCGTGGCTATGAGTTCAATCCAGAGACAGGAATTTTGGTTGCGGATGCGGGGGAGGCGATCGCTAAACTAGCTTGGAAAGCTGCTAAACGTGGCCTTAAAGGGCTGGAATGGGCGGTGGGTATTCCTGGCACGGTGGGGGGAGGTGTGGTAATGAACGCTGGTGCGCACACTTCTTGTTTGGCGGATATTTTAGTCAGCGCGACTGTCTTGTCTCCCGATGGCACAATTGCGGAATTAAAACCTGAAGATTTAGCTTATAGCTATCGTACCTCTAATTTACAAAGAGGCGATCGCCTGGTAGTCAGAGCGACAATGCAGCTTGAACCTGGCTATAGCAAGGCTGAAATTATGGAAATGTCTAACCAAAATTGGACGCAGCGCAAAACGACTCAACCTTATCACCTTCCCAGTTGCGGTAGCGTTTTCCGTAATCCTCAACCTCAACCAGCAGCTAATCTGATCGAGCAGCTAGGATTAAAAGGATACAAAATTGGTGATGCGCAAATAGCTCATCGTCATGCTAACTTTATTCTCAACTGTGGTGCAGCTACTGCTAAAGATATCTTTGAGTTAATTCGCTATGCTCAAGAAAAAGTAGAATATCATTGGTCAGTATCTTTAGAGCCAGAAGTTAAGCTACTCGGAGAGTTCTAATTAACCGAATTAAGCGATCTTTGAGTTATGCTAAATCTTTCTAATTAATTTCGCAGTCACTAATACACAAAATACACAAAATAGATATGGCAGGAAGAGGATTTGGGCCACTAGGCAAAATGAAAGAACTTGCTGACGCTTTTAAAAAAGCTCAGGAGGTACAGGCAGGAGCGCAACAACTCCAAAATGAATTAGAGCAGATGGAAATTGAAGGAACTAGTGAGGATGGACTAGTTAAAGTCGTCATGAGTGGGAACCAAGAACCCCGTCGTGTCGAGATTTCCCCCGAAGCTATGAACGCTGGTGCAGAAGCTCTCTCCGCATCTGTTTCCGTAGCCATGAAGTCTGCTTATGAACAGTCTACAGATTTAATGCGTGGGCGCATGGAAGAACTTACCAGTGGTTTGAATTTACCTGGAATGTAAATTCAATGAGCAATGAACAATGAATAATAAATAAATATTTAGTAGGGGTTTTTATTGCCCCTATTTTTTTGAGTGACTAAATTAATTAATCAAACAAGAGTGATTTTAATTAGTGGCTCTTCCCATGTAGGAAAATCGACTCTTGGTCGATCTCTAGCAGCCAAACTAAGTTGGAATTATCTTTCGACAGACACTTTAGCGCGACATCCTGGTCGTCCTTGGGTGAGTACAAAAGTCAAGTCTATCCCAGAACATGTAGTACAACATTATCAAACTTTATCGGTTGAGGCTCTTTTTGTAGATGTATTAGACCACTATCAAAATAATGTTTTACCGCAAATCGAGGCGATAGTTCATGCTCATACCTGTGATTTAGCAAGAGAGTGCCTTGTACTTGAAGGATCTGCATTATGGCCAAAATTTGTAGCGAATTTAGTTGACAAAAATACTGTCAAAGCAATTTGGCTTACAGCTAGTGAGGAATTATTCCGAAGTCGAATCTTGGCTGAAAGTAATTTTGATAATGTAAGCAAAAATCGGCAGTACCTGATTGAAAAGTTTTTAGCTCGTACTCTACTCTACGATCGATGTATGAGAGATGAAGTTGAACGTCGTGGATTTATCTGTATTGATGTAGAAACTCTGTCAATGAGAGATGAGCTTGCCAAAAAATGTCTAGAATTGATTAATGTTTCCTATTAGCGAGCGCAAAACCTATTAATTTTTATTGGCGTTGCACAATGAATAAATGATCGGCTAAAAACTAACATATTTGTTATAAACATCGATAATTTTTTGTCTGAAATTGAGTGAATACGCTTTCATTTAAGATTTGCTTTCCGAATTTCAACTAATGTATCTCACTTATTTGAGAAATGCTATAACGTTTTTACGTATGACTATATTACAGTCAATAAGTTAATCGAAGAATTATTTTTAACAGTAAATGCAGTTAGTGGTTAGAAAGTTTTCTGTGAGCTGCTTATCGAGCTATTTAACCTTGGCGCGGAAGCGAATAAAGCCATAAGAATTAGCAGGTGTTCCTGGAGCTGTAGCTGGAGGGAGAGGAGTATTTAGTTTAATTAACACTACTCCTGAAAGATTATTGCTACTGTCATTAACAGGAATTAAAGTATGAGGAATTAAATTATCGGTATCATTAGGATCGTGTTTTTTACACAGGTTAAGAGGAGGATTAGTACCTGGGGGATAAAAATTTCCTTGGTGATTATTAATGGGATTTTTAATAAAATTCGATAAATATATATTGATAGAGTCAGCTGGATTCGTTGTATTCAATCCCAAACCAATACCAACTTCCGTGCCATAACTGTTTTTATTAAAAGTCATATTATCTGGCACAACATCGCAAATGTTGACATTTTTAGCATCCGCATCACCATTAGAGAGAAAATAAATAGTGTATTCTACTTCATCTCCTGGTTTAACATCAGGAACATTAATTGCTCCACGTAGATATTTGTTGATACTAGGGTCGCTATTAGAATCGGGCCAATTAGAATTGTTATCATTTAAAGTAGCGTCATCAACAAAAGTATTATCGAATTGAATTTCGTCGTCTGGCTGACCAGGGTTAATAGCTGTAATCCGCTTGACCAGGAGTAATTTGGGGTTAGATGCTACGGGTTGAGCGATCGCAATTTGATAATCTTCAACTTCACCGTTACTGGCAGCATTTCCAGGGGTAGTATTATTAATCGAATTATCGCTGGTTAAACGCAAACGAACGTAAGTGTTACCTACTGTTCCCACACTAATCCCACTCCAGGTTAAATTAGCTGCGGGGTTGCCACCAGTAGTACCTTGATTAACTGTTGCACTAGCATATTCTATTAGTTCAAACTTACCGTCTTTATTAAAATCAATCCAAGCGTGAAGGGTAGCAGATTGTGTTGTGGTGTTAGTAGCAGTAATATTGTTGGCAGGAATGGTGTAGCTGGTATCCCCTGCGGTTAGGGTAGGTAGAGTAAAGTTGTTTTCATCATCGCCATTACCTGTCCCTGTCCCCGTAAGAGCATCATCATCGGTAGCATTGCTATTATCCTCAATACCATCAACAAAACCATTGGCATCAGCATCGGGAGCTGTTGTGCCTAAAAATAATCCAGAAACGATCGCGTGATTTGCCCCTAGAGGATTGGTGCTACTGTTGTTATCAACAATATTATCTGTACCGTAAGTATCGGGAGCATCACCGAAGTCAGCAGGACATAAGTTTGCTAGAAAAGCATTTGTAAACTGATTTTGCAGGGTGCTGTAATCAGTAATGGGAAGAAAGTCAGCTTCCAGTACGTTTGACCCGTTGTAAGCCGCAGTATTATCTCCGTCTGTAATTGGCTTAAAGCCACTGTCTATAGTTAATCCATCTACGCCTATCCCGTAGATATGTGCGCCAGCATTTTTAAACTGTGTGGCTTCGTCTGTGGGACTTCCTCCGCTGGTTTGCGCTCCATCGGTAAAGAAAAACACGACATCTGGCTGGTTGACTCCTAGTGCGGTACCTGCTTGAAAACCTGCTTCCCAGTTTGTACCACCACCAGGAACACCATAATTAGTATTTAAAGCAGTTTGAAAAGTGGCTAGATTAGCAGCGGTAATATTGGTATAGTTAATGACCGTTCTACCAACACCATCAAACCCCACTATGGCAGCTTGTCCAGTCAGGTTTTTCGCCACAAAGCTATTAAGAGTTGCCATAACTGCATCTCGCTGCTGTTGAACTTCAAGAGGGTCAGCGACAGAGCCAGAGTCATCCAGAATAAATAGTAGATTTCTCGAAGGAGTCTGACAAAAATCTGGGGGGAGGTCTGGATTGCCGTTAGCTGCGATCGCAATTTTGTAATCTTCGACTTCTCCATCATTAGCATTACCAATAGAACGCTCATCTTGAGTTGTCGTCCCGTTATCCGTTAAAGTACTACTAGTTAGACGGAAACGGACATAGGTGTTACCAGGAGTAGTTCCACTCGGTACAGCCCAAATCAAGTTAGCACTTGTAGCACCGTCAATAACCGAAACACTGTTATGTTCTCCTGATTCAAATTTACCGTCTTGATCGAAGTCAATCCAGCCGTGTAAAGTAACGTTATCACCACTAGTATTGGTAACAGGCACAGTCAGTTCATAATTGCCGATAGTAGGGGTGTTGGCTAAGGTAGTAAACGCATCTTCATCTGTACCATCCCCAGTGCCATCAAAAGGAGCTTGAGCATCAGTTTCCGAATCAGGTGGGTTACTACCCAATTTTATGGTGTTAGTAATAATGTGATTGGCACCTATGCCCTCACCACTATTATTGGTGGAGTTTGTACCATAAGAGTCGGGGGCATCCCCATAGTCGCGTGCTTGAGCGATCGCAATTTGATAATCTTCAATTTCACCATAATCGGTGCTAAGAGAAGCCCCTGTAGCTGATTCGGCAGTTGCTTGGACACTACCTAAGCGAAAACGAGCATAGGTATTACCAGTAGTCATGCCAGCAGGAGTCGTAAACGTAACGTTAAAACTTCGGGGGTTAGTACTATTAGTAGGAACTGTAACAGTCGCTGATTTCTCTCCAGTGTCGTTGAAATCACCATCTTTGTTGAAGTCAATATAGCCAACTAAATGAGCATTCAGCAAGGGAACATTGTTTTGTACACTGACGGGTACAGTATAGGTTTGATTGGCTGTAGTAGTTAAAGTGGGAAAACTGCTTACTCCATCTTCATCATCAGTTGTACCACTAGTATCATCTGCCAGAGCAGTAGCATTTTGTAAACTACCATCGTCAGTATCAATATTGCTACCTAAACTTAAAACCTGACCAGCAATATTGATTTTAACTTGGGCTGCACCACCATCCAAGGCGGTAGTTTGATAATTTCCTGTCCCTGTACCAACAGCCGCATCGGGAGCATCACCATAATCATAAACTGATGCAGATATAGATACTGGATAATCTTCCACCTCCCCATTTGTGGCATTACCGATAGAACGCTCATCAATAGTGGCAGTTAGAGGATTATCTGTTAATGTGTTATCGGTAGTTAGACGGAAGCGTACATGAGTATTACCTGGAAGAGTTCCAATGGGAATAGCCCAGTTTAGGCTCGCATTGGTACTATTATTAGCAACCGCAGCATTTTTATACTCTCCTAATTCAAATTTACCGTTCTTATTAAAGTCAACCCAGGCGTGTAAAGTAGCAGCACCGCCACTAGTATTGGTTACAGGAACAGTAAGATTATAATTGCCGACAGTGGAGACATTGGCTAAAGTTGTAAAAGCATCCTCATCATCAGGAGTCCCATTACCGTCATCCCCTGCTGCTGTTGCCCCCGCATCCGCCCCTAATTGAGTTCCTAATTCTTTATCAGGTTTAACACTACCTAGATATAAGGTAGGCGTAGTAGGAATAACATGACCAGCATTACCAAAAGAGCTAGGCGCGTCACCATAGTCAACTCCTTGGATCGCTAACTTATAATCTTCAACTTCTCCGTCTCTCCCTCCTCCATTAAAGTCGCTGGTTGTGAGCGGATCGCTATTTAAACGGAATCGAGCATACATATCACCAGCAGTTAAACCGCTTAATCCACTCCAAGTTAGCGTAACATCGCTGTTGGTATTATTTGGGACAGACTGCACAACTCCTTCACTGGGCTGGAACTGTCCATCCTTATTAAAATCAATCCAGCCCCCTAAAGAAGTTGCTGCACCTGTTGTATTTTTGACTTTAACGGTGACGGAATAAGTTGTTGCATTCTCGATTAAAGGGCTGAAGCTGATTACGCCATCTTCATCATCAGGGGTTGTACCGTTGATGTCATCGCCATCTGCATTAACAGAAGGCTGACCGTCAGAGTCAGAGTCAGGAGCATTCACGCCTAAGTGTAGATTAGAATTAACCAAGTGGCTGGCAGGGATTCCTCCCACCGTAATATCCTTGTTTGTGCCGTAGGTATCAGGAGCATCGGCAAAATCGTTTGCGTCAGAGGTGGCAATAATTGCTTTGGTTGTTTGGGGCTGCGAAGTATCGAAAACCCAGGTATCAAGGTAATTACCGTCGCCAATACTGCCTGCGTTAAAGTTTCCCCAGGTATGAGTTCCAGCCGCAGTTCCAGAAAGACCACCCACTAGGTTTTTAGTTGCACCAGCTGGAGTGGTAATCTTGGTATCATCCCAGAAATTTGAGACAGCCGACCTCGAACTACCATTCCATTTCCAGATAGACAGCCCGTCATTTGTACCGCCACCACTTGTTTCAGCATCAAAGGTGACAAAGTGATATTCACCCAGCACGACAGAAATCTGGGCGGGATAAGAACCAGGAGTTAACGCTGTATTGTTATCTCCCCTACCATCCCAGGCAACAGCGTTTACACCTGAAGTTGTAGAACCAAACAAAATGCGATCGCCCGCCCCAAACACTCCATTTTGGTTGGTATCAATGACAATTTTGTAAGTACCAGCTACATCTGAATTAAATCTAAAAAACCCTGAATCTTGAACGCTACTAGTTGTTGTAGGAGAAATGGTATTGTCTTGTCCTGCATTATCAATAAAACTTATATTCGAGACTGAAGCAGGTGCAGGCTCTGGAAGGATTGGAGCAATGAAAGAAGATGAATTGGGTGGAGACAGGTAAATAGGATAGCTTTTAGTATAGGCAGCCCCAGAGGTAGTACCTGGAACACTTCCTCGTGAATTGGGAGCATTAAGACCAATTCCATTGGCAATAATTTCATGCCTCTGGGGCGCAAATCTATTTAAGTCCAGTTGCCAAATAAATTCAGTATTTGTCCGCCCTCCTGGTGTTCTGATGTAAAGGTCTGCATCATATGCTCCCGCTGTTGTAAAGGCATTGCCTGCATTAAATGCCCAACTGGTAGCCCACACTTGACCGTTATTTGCTCTTGGGTCAGGATTAGTCAAGGCATTGGGCGTAACGGTAACATCAAAATAGGTGAAAACATTATTGGTATCACCAGCTGCTAGGGTGTCATTGTACAGACGAATTTCATAGGTGCCAGCTTCGGGTGCAATAAAGCGAACTGAATTAGAAAGCGTACCAGTGGGCTGACTTGGCTTATTTTGATTAGTACAAAGCGTTGTTTGAGTAGTGGTTCTGGCATTTCCAGTACCTACGCGCCACGCTCCTGCTCCATCAGCAGCAGCAGCATTAAATGCACCAGGAGAACCAGCCGCTACTTGAGTTGTATAATTAATTTCAGTTCCTGATGGGCGGAAAACCTCAACTGAGAGTAAATCTGTGGTACTCCACCCACAAAGTGAGATATTAATGACCTGATTGGCGTTCTCAACATTGACCTTAATGGGTCTTGGCCCTTGATTTGCCTGCACAAAGCCGTTTGTAGCATTGTACTCAAATAAGTAAACGTTAAGTCCTTGAGTGCCGTTACCGAGTTGTTGAGATCCTTCGCTTAACGCGGGTAGGGCAAAGCCCAGTGATGCGAATAAAACTAAACCAAAATGAAAGGACGCTTTTCTCTGAATACTTAGCTGATTGTTCATGGTCTATTTCAACTGATCTGTACTAGGGAAATGAGGATAGATTTTAGGCAGGGAAAACTAAAGCAGAGTGATTTGATTAAGATGAGCTGCGATCGCACTCAAAAAAAAATATCTTGTAAACTCTTGTTTAACTTGCATTTCTTATAAAGTTTTCGGGGTGTTTGTAAAAAATTCATAACGGTTTAGTAATTTAATAAGCTGTCAAGTTTTTAAAAGGAAGAAATAAGAGCAAACGGTAAGTTATCGTTCTAGTTGCAAATCAGCATCCTGATCCTCAAAAATGATGTCTACACCCCTAAGATCGCGGAAAATTACTTCTACTCTGCGGTTATAGGCGTGATCTACCGTAGAATTCCCAGGTTTTTCTAACTCAGATTCACCTAGAGGCAAAATCGACATTCTGGCAGGATCTACTCCCTGCTGTAAGAGATAGTTGCGAGTAGCATCAGCACGACGACGACTTAAATCCAGGTTGTATCGATCGCTCGCACGGAAGTCGGTATGTCCTTGTAATTCAATCATCATGTAGGGATATAGTTTTAAGACAGTCGCTATTTGGTTTAAGACTTTGGCGCTAGTCAGGGAAATATTCGCTCGATCGAGGGCAAAGTGGATATTGCGCGGGACATTTAATTTGATCGGCTCTGGTGTTGGCTGGATTTCAGGTTGAGTAGGGGGGTTGAGTACTTCCGCAATAGGTTTAGTTGTGCAGTTGGGTAGAGTTAGAGAACGTTCAACAACTCGATTGGTCAAGGCGGGGAAACCCCGCCGACCCTCTCGTTCAATAGTCGATTTGGCTCGATCTAAAGCACGGATGGTTGCATTAAAAGCTGGTTCTGAGGTGCCGTAATCTGATTTAGTGGCGATCGCACTTACGATCGTTCCTGGTGTAGGGTTAGCTAAAGTAAAACCAAATTTGCCATCTTGATCCGCAACTATTTCGGCTAAAGGTTCGCTTAACGGGCCATAATTATGACTTTGACTGGCTAGAGGACTTTGTTGTTTAACATCTCTGGGAATACCTAGCTTCACCTGATATAAAGTTACTGTCGATCCAGGATCGGCGACTCCATCAATATTGGCTTTGCCGTCGATCAGATAAAAGTCTTCACTGAGAAATTGAGGCGCGTTAATCGATTTATTAGCAGTGTCGCGTTTGCGGTTACGAGAATTACGGACTGGGTTAACGCCATCACCTAATTGATAGAAAGTTCTGCCTTCGCGATCTCTGGTGTTGAGGTCAATACTTAAACCTTCTAGATCGTTAAAAGTATTATTAGTAATTAAATTGCGATCGCTTTGGGGATAAGCAGTAATTGTTACCCCTGTACCTGTCTGCCAACTTATTTGATTATTAGTAACCTGGTGATCGTTACCGATGAGATATACGGCAGCGCTAGGAACTCGGCGACCATTGAATTTGATTGTATTTTGGTTAATAGTTAGATTGCCTTCGGGTTTAAAGAGATACACACCACTACCGTCATTACCACAAATCAGATTATCGCTAATTTGACTATCATCGATTAATCCCTCTAAATAAATAGCGTGGGGCATTCCCGCTAAGCCATTCCCAACAATAATATTTTCTTTAATTTGAGTTTTTTGAGCCTCAACGGAAGTGAGAATAGCGCTACCATCATGATATTCAATACGGTTGTGTTCAATTTTGGTATTGACTCCATCAAAAAGCCAGACACCAAAACTAGAAGGAACTTCAGTTATAGATTCATCGGGAGGTAAACCCAGCCAGTTATCCACAATTTCCACAGCTTGAGGACTACTTTTGGGGATAAAAGCAGCTAAATCTTCGCTCACAGGTAAACGAGAACCAATGACAATATCTCCACCTGGGGTAGTATCCGTAGGCTGATTAGGTTGGCTGAAACCGTAGATACTTAAACCTTTGACCGTAATGCGATCGCCTGAAATAGTTAAACCCCGAAACACATTTTTGCCCTCGGCGACTGTCAGACTAACTACAGGAATAGGTATCGGAAGTTCAACTGTAGCAATCTTCTTAGGGTCATAATCAGGATGAGTCGTACCGTCAATAACTAAACCAGAATTTAATAAAGGTGGCAGAGGCTTCTGTAACTCAATTTTGATCGGTGCAGGTAAATCAAATTCAATCCGAGAAGCATTCGATTCTTGAATAACAGTAACTTGCTTTTGTTCAGCAGGGCTTAATTCTGACAAGGATAAAGTATTATTTACTAAACTAATAGCCTCTCTAAGGGTGAGTTGTCGATCGGGATTGATAGTATCGCGATCGCTATTTACCAAAACTCGATAGGATTTGAAGTTAGCTTGTGCTGTAACAGTTTGTCCTGAAAAGATTGCTACACCACTAACAGTCAAAACCGTTAACAGGACTTTAGGTATTAAATTGTGTTTGTCTCTGTTAATGTTCATTTTATTAATTACTGATTACTGATTACTGATAGCTAGGCTTTAGTTTTTAGTTATTAGTTTTAGTCTTTGTTTTTTTACTCGTTACTCGTTACTTCCTATTTCCTATTTCCTATTTCTCCTTCTCCTTCTTCTTAGAGACAACCTCTGGAGGAGAGGGTGCTTGATGTTGCCCAAAGCCATCTAGTAGGCTATTTAACTTAACCGTCAAGCCTACATAAGGGCCTCCAGCCGAGCGAGTACCAGTGAAGTCTTCATCGTCAGCACGACCAAAGACATAGCCTCCAGATATGCGCACTTCGGGGGTGAGATAATAACCAGCTTCTAGAAGAAATCCTGATTCGGTATAGCCTGCGGAGGGTTGCCAAATCATGCGGGCTTCCGCTGCTAAATCGATGTGGTAATTCAGGCGATAGGTGGCGCGTATTTGTCCTAGAGAGATATTGCTGCTACCGACAAAATCATCGGCGAGGAAAGTTTTGCTGTTACGAAAGGCATATTTACCGTAGAATTCCCAGCGCCAATTGGGAGCGTAAATACCCTCCAGCGCAAATAGGTGTTCTTGAGAACCCGTACCATTGCCCAAGAGAATTGTTTCAGGTAAAGTTCCGCCATTTTCTTCGTATTCATAACGCAATAAAGCGTTAAATTTGTCTTGTTTGGGGTCGCGATAAGCTAAACCAAGACGTAATTGCCTGGTAGTACCAATGTCAAATTTCTGGTTAGCAGAACTGGCTTGGTTGTAGTCAAACAGAGTAGTTAGAGCGTCAGAGACTTTTCCTGTGACTCCAGCGGAAAGAACTGTATTACTACCTCCCGAACCATCGCTATATTGCCATTTAGCACTCGCAGTAAAATCAGGATCGTCAGTATATTCAATCCCAATTCCGTAGGTAGAGCCAGAACCAAAGCTGAGAGAATAAGCACTCTGACCGACAGAAAAGGGTTGCGCAAATTGAGTTCCAGTATCACTATTTTGAGTAGAACTATCAAAAGTATGTTCGTAGTCAAAATCGATATTTAAACCAGGCGCAAGGGATAACTTTTGCTGTAAGCCAATTGAACCAACATTATTAATGCCGTCAATACCGTTAGTGATGTTATATCTGCCAGTGAGGGTAGCATTTGCCCAAGGATTATATTCTCCCTGAAGCCCGAAAGTAGTTAGTGATTCCCCTGCTAAGTCCCCTCTGGTGAACCATTGATGATTAAAGACCAGACTTAAACCTTCATAGAATTCCCAATCCAAACCCAAACCAAAGCGATCCGAGTAAAGTGCATCAGTGCTATTAGAAAGAGTCAAATCATTTAGAGCATGAAAATTGAGCTTATCAACGATGGGAATCGAAAAATGCGATCGCAATTGAGTAGAGGTACTGTTTAAATTACCCGAAACCGTGTTATCTTGGCGATCGCGCCAGGTTAAGTCTAAGCCTAAATCAGCCTTGCCAATTTTTTGTTCAACCCCTGCGGTGATAGTGGAAACTGAGTTATCTACTCGACTACCAGGAACAGGATCGAACCCAGGATTGAGAAAATCTTCTAACTCGTCTAAAGGACGGGGAGCAACACCGTTATTTTCTTGACGTTCATATAAAAACCGTAGATTAGTTGTCTCAGCGACTTTCGCCGTTAGTTCGCCACCATAGCGTTTTTGTCCAGGAACAAAACTGAGGGTAGCATTATTAGCAAAACCTTCGTCTGCCTCACGGTAATAGGCTCGTCCTAGAATATTGTTGGTAAATTTTACTTCCCCTTCTAAGCGATATGCCGAACCATTAGCATCAGCAAAGATAGTCTGGTTCTCAGAATTAGCATATTCGGCGATGATCTTACCCCAATTACCCAGGGAAACATAAGCATCAAAACCTAAAAGTTTAAAATCCAGATCCCCACGATCTTCATTGAGATAACTCATTCCCAACCAGGTGGGACGATCGAAATCGCGGTCAAAATGGTACCGCGCTCTACCTCCGATTAAAGTTGAATCTCTTGTCTCGCTCTCAAACTGATAAGTAGTGATAATTCTGCGAACCAGAACATTTCCTCGATCGTCGATCGCAGTACGTAGAACAGGATCTTTAAACAGCAATGTACCTCGGTCATAATCAATTTCGTAATCTAACCCCAGAGTTAAACGTTCGCGATTAACCACATTGCCAGGATCGTTGAGGGGAGTAAGTTCAAGATAGACATCTTCTGAACCTGGAATCAGTAATCGACGCGAGAGGAAGTAAAAACCTGATGTGCCATCGGGAGCAATTCCATCTCTTTGGAAACCTTCGGCGTTGTTGGCATAAAAAGCATTAAGCTGGAAATTACCGAGATTGTAGTTAGATTTAAAACCGTGTAGCTGACGACTAATCGCGCTAAATTCTTGAGATTCAGTGGCAAACTCTTCGGTATTATAATCACCCCACATAAAGTAATCAGGTTCGGCAAATTCTATGGCTGAATTTTTTTCCAAACGCAGATATACACTATCAGTAGAAGGGGTAGTTACTTCCGTAGTGGAGCTATCACCGTAGACAGGATAGCCAGACTCAGAATCACTGTAAGTCCGAAAAATGCGAGTTTCCCCGTTGTTATCTTCATTCAAAGGGCGATCGCTATTAAATGCTCCTGTATAACTCCATTTACCAAAACTGCCTGTAATAAAAGCTGCTGAATTAAAGTCAACCTCGGCACCATTGTCTTCGTCTAGAGGTAAAAAATCGCGATAATTATCATAATAGTCAGTGCCTCTAGCACCAATCCGCAGATTGGCAAATCCTGTTAGAAGTGGCTGTTCTCGTAGAGTATTTTTAAATTGTATTTGCGTATAAGCTTCTAAATGTGAAGACTGTGCTTGAACAGTAACAGTTTCGGCATCATAACCAGCCTGCAAAGAAGCCGTAAATTCTCCTTTTTGGGATTTTACCTGGAATCCTGGTCGATCTGGGTTGAGATCTGCACCGACAAATTTTCCCTCACTGCTGTTGAGGGTTACAGTCTCATTCCAAACAGAAACTTTTCCCTGCTCATCAAGAAACTGTCCTTTAACTGTGGCAATACTTTTGCCGTCGGCTGGTATATGAGATTCAACAGTCTTGACCTTGAGGCTTTTCGGTTTACCAGGAACATGAACTTTAATCGCAGTTTCTGAATAGTTAGTGCCATCAGTAGTAGCTAAAACACTAAGATTATTCAATCCTGTATTAAAAACCACCCCATACCAGGTTTGAGTGACTAATTTTGTGACGGGACTAACTTCAGTGCGTCCTACTTGAGAAGCATTAACTGATTGTCCGTTGACTTGCAAAATTACCGAAGCTTCTTCAGGATATTGAATAATAACCGTGCTAGAAACATTAGCGATCACTTCATCAGCTTTGGGAGTCAAAATTTTGACTAAATTCCCCGAAAACTTATCAGATATACTCGATTGAGGTTTAGCTTCTGCTGCTGGTGTTTTTGGCTCTGTGTTGGGTTGTTTTTGTTCAGATTCTGTCTCTGACTGGGGAGTATTAGTCTTTGGGGTGGATGATTCAACTGCTGGGGTTTGACTGGGTTCACTTGGTACATTGTCTGTGTCTTTTTTGACAATTACTTCACGGCTAGTCTCAGAAGTAAAACCACTCTTGCTGGCAATTACACTAACTTGATTTTTGCCCTCTGTTAGCTTTGTACCTGACCAAGTTTTAGTAATTAAATTAGTTTTAAAGTCTAGCTGTTCATTGGCGATCAGGTTATGAGCAACTTCTTTGCCGTTAACCTCAAGTTTGACAGTAGTACTAGCAGGATATTGGATAGTTACACTACTATCAGCTTCACCGTTAATAATTACTCCAGGTGCAGGGGTGATTATTTGAACCTTGCTTAAAATAATGCGAGCAGCAATTTCTTCTCGACTACGAGGATTAATTACTGGTGTTTCTTGCTGAGGCGGATTGGGATTGGTTGTGGCAGGTATCTGCTCAAATTTATCGACAGGAGATGCTAAACTAAGCTCCTTAATTTCAACATTTGACCAAGTTTGAGCAATTAGTTTTTGCTGTTGTAAATCAAGTTGACTAATCAATAGCTGCTCTTCAGGTTGAACTGTAAAATCTCGATCGCTATTACCTGTCGCTAGGCTTAATTGTTCGGTAGCAATATCTGACCAAACTTGGGCGATTAACTGTTGTTCTTCGGGTAGTAACTGTGTAATCAGTAATTCATCTGAGGCAGATTCTTGGCTATTAGTAACGGTAGGAGTTGCCAAGCTTAATTGTTCGGTGGCAATATCTGACCAAACTTGAGCGATTAACTGTTGCTCTTGAGGTAGAAGCTGCGTAATCAGTAATTCATCCGAGACAGATTCTTGGCTATTAGTAACGGTAGGAGTTGCCAAGCTCAATTGTTCGGTAGCAATATCTGACCAAACTTGAGCAATTAACTGTCGCTCTTCGGGTAGTAACTGCGTAATGAGTAATTCATCCGAGGCAGATTCTTGGCTATTAGTAACGGTAGGAGTTGCCAGGCTCAATTGTTCGGTAGCAATATCTGACCAAGCTTGAGCGATTAACTGTCGCTGTCGGGGTAGGGGCAGTTCGCGAACTGCCCCTACTTGAGCGATCGCAATTGGGGTCGTAAAAGCTGTATAAAAAATGGTACTACAAACCGTCGCCATGAAGGTGATTAGAGGTAGAGATAGTTTTTTTGGGTAACTAGTTTTTGGCTTCATGGGTCAAGATAATTAACGGCATTTTGAACGCAAAATTGTTTAAGAATCAGAGTTGGGTCTAGTTGACTTAATTGACTTTTGCTCTGCTTGCCCTGGTTGGGGAGTAATTTCTCGTCGTGAATTAGCTTTTTTACCCGCAGCAGTGGGAGTTACCCCAAAGTTCATGCGCACCATGCCCCCAGGCTCTAACTTGACTAGCCGAGATTTGCTATTGCCCTCGCTAAAACGTAGGTTAGGAGCAAGGCGATATTCGGGAATACTAGTTAGATCGAGGATTCCTGTATGAATGCCAGGCAAGACATTGGCAACGGAAAATAGACCTTCAGCATCAGTAATGACGCGGTTGCCATCTTCGAGGAAAATAACTGCTTCAGGAATCCCAGGCTCTCCTGGTTGCTGTTCGCCATCAAAGTTTTTATCGACAAATACTCGACCAATTAAAATGCCCGTATTTTCCAGAATTCCTGGTTCAATTCTGAGGTTATGAATCGCTGGCCCATCTTGAACAGGATTATCGTTATCGGTTCTTTGAGCATTAACAATGGCTGAATTTTGTCCCGAACCTCTTAAAGCATTGGGGGTTAACTGGGCAGCATAAACTAGATTAATTACCTCCTCAGTATTTAAAGTGATATCAGCAGTAAAATTAACCGTGCGATTGCGAAGCCTACCCGAAGGGTAATCGCTTTGAGTAGCAGTAACGGGAATCAGTTTTTCTTTGACTTCCGCTTTAATGCTGTCTGTTTGTAACTGAAAACCTTCAGGTAAAGTATCGGTAATTTGCAGGTTATCAATGGGTGCAGAAGCAAGATTACGAATCGCTAAACGATAGAGAACAATATCTCCTGGTTGAGCAGAAGCGCGATCGCCTGTTTTGGTAATCTGGATTTCTTGAGCATCACAGACACTGGTTCCTAGGTCTAAAACTGCTAAATCTAGGCCGACTCGTTCCGCATCTTCAACTAAGATAATTTCTCCTGTAATCGTCGTTAGTCCATCCGAAGCCCGAATTGGCTTACCATCTAGAGAAGTGGCTGTATATTTAACAACATTTCCCTGGCGATCGCCAATTACTAGTTTGACTCGACGCTCATCGTAAATCGAGTTTTCAGGAGGCTTAACCACCAAAATATAAGTTGCGCCCAAATCTAATTGCTGGCGTTCTTCATCCAGTAAAAAGCTATATCGACCTTGATCGCTATTAGCTAAGAAAAAGGGATTGCTGTTTTCAGTGTTAGGTTTAATACCTTTAGGTATATTGTTATTCGGGTCATCTGGTAATTCTGTGGCAGTTAAAGGCGTGATGTTATTAATACTGCTACCAGTAGGATCGTTAGAATTCGGTTCATACAAAGCTACAGAAAAACCGAGATATTCTGGTAGTATTTGACCAGCACAGCCAGTAATTTTGCCTAAAGGATCGATTAAGTTAGGATTAATCGTTAAAGGTGGCAAAATATTCAAAGACTGGGAAGTTGAATTGCCACAACTAGGCTGAAGATTGAGGGTAATCGCCTCTAGTTTTTTGTCTACCTTTCCTACTTTGACGGTAATATCTAACTCGATAGACTTACCCGCTGGAATAGATACTGTTTCGGCTGTTTTGGTAATATCTTTGCTTTGTACCTGAGCATCACTACTAGCTAGACGATAAACTACCCCTGTGACTTTACCAGAGCCAGTTAAACCTTTGGCGGTAATTGCTTGGGCATTTGGTAAGACAACTTTGGTAACTTGCTTACTTTGGTTATCCAACCGAAATTTAAACCGTATTGTGCTATCTGAAGTAATAAAAGTCTGCTTGCCTTGACGGAGATTAGTTAGATCTTGTTCAGCTTGTTTCTGAGCATTAATTAGTTGTTCTTTAACTTCTGGCTGGCTAATTTCTTGGGCAATTAATTTTGTAGCAGAGCGTATTTGTTCGCTAAAACTAAAATCATTTTGTGGTAATATTTTTGACTTACTAGCAATTTCTATCTCTGAATTAGTTAAACCTAAATTTTTTAAATTAGATGCTTGTAATCCAGACAAAGCAGTTAATAAATCAGAATCAGGTATCTGTGCAATTAATTTCTGAGTTTTTGCAGCCTTTATTTTATCGTTGAGAATTTGTTTAATTGCTGCTACAGTTTCCTGCGAGGAAGTTTTGGCATCTAAAGTAGCCCAGGCAGATATAGCTGTAAGACTGGCAAGATTAGCGTCTTTTTCGTTTAATCCTTGGTTTTTAAACTGTTCAACTAAACTAAAAGCGATCGCGCCCAAACCAACTACAGAATTACCCTTTAAATCTTCAATTCCTTGATTTACTAATCTTAAAGGTTGCTCTGTTTCACTATTAATATTGGCGGATATATTATTGGTATTAGAAATAAGTCGATTTATTTTGCCCTTAGCTCGATCTGTATAACTAGTAACAGCATTATTAGAAATATCAAGTAAATTTGGTGCTACTGCATCACAGCTTAAAACAGTTTGAGCAGAAGCAGCTTTAATACTATGAGGAATTAATCCACAGCAAACAATAATATTGGTTAAAATAGCTAGACTTTTTTGCCCACACAAAGTCGAAAATACTTTATGTAGTTTAGTTTTTGAATGAGATAGAGATTTATTCACAAAAAATTTCTCTGCCATAATAATTACTAATAAAATCAGCAAAACTATGAGCAAGACGATATAAATGTCAAAATAAAAATTAAAACCTGTTGGCGCTATTAATGGTCATTCAAGTATTAATTGATAGGACTAGGTAGTAAGTAGTCATAAAGGATAAGCTTCGTGACCGTAGGGAATCCTTTAGGGCAAATAGGTAGTAGGTAGTAAGTAGTAGGTCAAAAACTTATTACTCACTACTTCCAGCTTCTCCCCCATCATTAATTAATCGACAAAGAAAATAGTAGGGTGGGCAAGGAGTTTAACTCGATCACAAATCTGGAGAATACTTTTGCCCACCAGTTAGTTTAAAAAACTAATTCCAACCCATCTATTGCTCATAAATGTTGGGTTTCATTCTTCAACCCAACCTACTAGCTACTTATCTAAAAAGCTAAAAGCTAATTAAGGCTTACTGAACTTGTACCTGATACATAGCCGTGATTCCTGCTGTTGATGGCAGAGAACCAAATTTCCAGCGAATATGAGTATATGTTTCTGCGGGAGCAGGTTTTTCAATAGTTTTACCGTTTTCTGTTTTAACTTTAATGACTGGTT
This sequence comes from Pleurocapsa minor HA4230-MV1, assembly GCA_019359095.1. Taxonomy (NCBI): domain Bacteria; kingdom Bacillati; phylum Cyanobacteriota; class Cyanophyceae; order Pleurocapsales; family Pleurocapsaceae; genus Pleurocapsa; species Pleurocapsa minor. The sequence goes on from JAHHHZ010000020.1 coordinate 264,243, forward strand.
TCGCCACAAAAGTTTTACCATTGTCGGTGCTATAAGTAACCTCAGCTTGATTCTGACTCTTAGCTGTGTCTAGCTGGTAGATCATTTGCTGGGGAATCGGCTGAGTAATAATGAGATTTTTAGGAATATTTGTACTGGTATTCGCACTACTAACGCTGTAGCGTAAAATATCTCCAGGATTAACTATTGCATCATCTGCTAAATTAGACCACTCCACCTGTTCTTTACCGCCAGTTGTGACGACAATCGACTTTTTCTCGGCAATCAAATTTAACTTAACTGTCGGGTTTTGAGCTGCTTGAGCAATAATTTCCGTTACTGGTGGAAAACCTGCCAAGACGGGAGTTTGGTTAATTAAAGGCAGAGTAACGATCAATCCTAAAGTACCAATGCTCAGTAACTTATGTAGAAGTTTCATATTTGTATAAGCTAAGATGTCTACTGAAGAATTCGCTAGGGGCAATAGACCAGCTAACACCAGTCTATTGCTCCGTTTTTTACTAGTTGCTAAGAATGCATCTATGCGATAGCTGCATTCAAATTAGACCCTATGGATTTAGACCTTCTGCTCCTAAACCATCAAACTTATCAACTGTACGTTTGAAAGTGAAGGCAGAATCACCAGGAGCATTATATTCTGTGAGTTCAGAGGTAACAGACTCAGCACCAGCAGGAGCAAGGAGAGGAACAGTACTGCGATAACCTGTAACTGTATCACCAGGATCAGTTGTACCTGCGGAGGTTAAACTGTTGATGGGAGTAGGAGAAGTTGACCTACCAGTGTGGAAGGTGATTGTACCGTTATTAGTATCTGCTGCACTATTTTGAACATTAACAGTGTCTAGATCTCCATCGGCATTATTATCTAGACCCCAGTTGTTATCACTGTTATTGAGAGTTGCGTCATCACCATAATCAAGTGTACCGTCCTCATCAATTATCACATCGACACCATTAAGGACAACGTTAGTACCATTACCAGTTTGAGGTTCAGAAATATTACGATAAATTACGCGATATTCCAAGATATCTCCTGGTAAAGGTTGTTTGGCACTGTTAGGATCGTCAAAGTTCATGCCAGACCTGACAACATTAGGTGTTACTGTTGTATTTACAACCCGTACTTGCTTACTTACTTTGATGTGACCTGTATAAACTTGGTTTACAGTTATGTTACGATTTTCTATAACATCAGGAGTACCATCGCTATCACCGTCAACGAAAGCAATCATTGCCACAGGGAATCCACCATTGATCGCATCATCGGTAGATAGTCCAGTACCAGCTGGTAGGTCTACTTCAACCTGATAATCTAAAGGAACACCAGCAGCTAAAGTAGGAATTTCAATTGGCGTATCACTAGTCAAAACAAATATACGATCTGTAGTACTAGGAGTAGCAGCATTATCTTGATAAGTATAGGTCGCAGTTTCTGTGCCTAATTTAATCGTCACAGTAGTTCCCAGTGGTAAATCTGTATCCTTAGCGCTACCGTCGAAGTCAGGATCAAATTCTGGATTAATCGGCTGGAGCAATACATTAGATAAATCTGAACCACCAGGGTTACTAAGAGTATTATTGAAGGTTACTATACCAGGATTCAAGGTAGTTGGAACTGTAGCATTGTGTTGAGCATTTGGAGCAAGAGTTGTGAAATTCTTTACACCCAAATTCTGGAAGTCGTGGTCATTATCTGGCCCAACACCAAAGACATCACCAGTTGCTGTGGGTTGTCCATCTGGGCCGTTAAGTAAATCTCCTGGCGCACCAATGGTAAGAACGTTGTCTTCACCACCAGGGGATGCAGGATCGGCCCCAGCAGTATTGTTGTCGTTGTTACGATCAACTCCATGAGTTGCAGGATTGGCAATACCAGTAGAAAGAGTAGTATCAGTTTCATTAGGCCCTGGATTAGTACCATTAAAGTTACTAGGATCTTGGTCACCAGATTCATCAAAGATATCTAAACCGTTAACCGTACCACCAAAGACTTGAGCGATGTTAGCAACTGTACCGCCAGTACTAGCATTTAAGTCAGAAGTAATGACATTAAAGGTAAAACCACCCTGAGCAGCAGTGATAGTCGTGCCTGAAGCAATTGGGCCGTCTCCAGTAGGAGTAGGTCTAGCATCATAAACCCAACCTACACGAGTTACAGATGTTAGAGTTGGGGCAGTTGTAGTCCACTGCATTGTGAATGGCGTACCAGTTGTAGCAGTACTATAAACAGGTGTCCAATTACCTACTGGGGTTAAAGCAGCATTTAACTTAGTACCAGTTGGAATGGCATCAGAAATTAAGATTAAGTTGCTAGCGTCGGCAGGAACAATACCAGTAATTCGACTGGCAAAATCACGACCTTCAAGATCTCCTGGAGTATAGAGAGAGTTGGGCGTAGTGTTTAGAACTTCGAGATCTAAGCTATATGGGATAATATTGTCATTGAGAGCAGCAGTAGCTCCAGGTTGGACTGTACCTCTGGTTTTCTCAATCCGAGTCATCGCTAAAGGATTAGCTCCCAGGAATACTTGGTTAACCGCACTGGCTTCTTTTTGTCCGCCTACTAAAGGTACGGAAGAACCAGGAGTAGTTGCGTTTTCAGTACGAACATCTCGAGTTTGTGTATCAGTAGTATCAGCAGAACCAGGAGCATCAGGTTGGTTTTGAGTCGCTGCCACAGGAACATTAGGATCGGTGTTAGGAGGCGTATCACCTAATCTGACTTCAATAGGCGCACCAGCAGCAGTGGCTGAAACTGTACTAGTTACTCTAACGATTACCTTGCCGTTAATCGGCACATTTTCAACAATACCAGTAGTTGGTCTAGTTTCTGTTGCTGCACCAGTTGCGGGAATTGCAGCAAAGGTATGAGTACCATTAGCAGTTAAGGCTGGAGAAACCTGAATGACAAAGTTGCTGGAGTCATTAGTATTGGTCGTTGTTCTAATTAAACCTTTAGTAGAGATATTGGCTAAATCAGGAATAAAGATATTACTTATGTCGTTACCAACGTTGGAGATGGTAAATTCAAAGGCAACTCTGTCACCAGGTAAAACCGTGGTATTAGGTGGGCTACTGGGTAGGTCATCAAAGCCTGTAGGTAGGTTAGTGATACCAGCTACTTTCGCAACAGTTACTTCTACAGGATTGGATTCAATAGTATATGGATTGCCTGCGTCATCTTCGTAAGTACCTGTAGCGGTGTTACGTAAAACTTGACCTGCTTTAGTTCCTGCTGCAAATACAGGTAGAGAAAATTGAAATAGACTGGCAACAGCTAAGGCTGTACCAATCAATGGTAAATAGTATTTCTTTCTGGTTAAGCTATGCTGATTCATACGAATTATTTAACTAAAATTACTGGACTGTAATACCGATCTCGAAAAGAAGAGTATTCATATAAAATAAGAATTTAAAAACCAGTTATACAGAGATATTTGAGGTTGTATAATTCAAAAACTACAATAACTAGTCTTTATTTCACATAATTAGCAAGTGTCTTCTAATAGTTTCAATGGCAATAAGGGGAAAGTATCGATAGTAATTTTTGTGTATTTTTTCTAAGACATAGAAATTGTTTATACTGAACATATGCAAATTAAACTCTTAAATAATCAATAATGTCATTTGTATATTTACGGAATCATTAGACTAAAAAAATGAAGGTTATATCTAAAATCAGCAACATTACTGATAGAAAAACTTGGTTGTTTATTTGATCGATTTAATTAGCCAATTAGCAAGATATTGTGGTATTAAACATTTAATTTATAGTTCAATTATTTTAATTTGAACTATTTATTTATTGGTAGCAAGTTAAGGGCTACATTATTTATCAATTAGCTGTTAGTTATTAACTATTAGCTGTTAGCTTTTAAGACATTTTGAGGCTAATTTCTGTTAAAAGCGCGATTGGCTGCGCTTCTCCTTAATCGCAACTTCTGGATGATAAATCAGCGACTCTGTTCATAAAAATTATGATTTCAGACTACTTTTTCTTACAGATTTTTGATTAAAATTAGAATTATGAGGATTTATGGAAATAGGCAGCTTAAAACTGTCCCAGGACAAAGAACTCGTCCCACTGCTGCCAGGGTGAGAGAAGCCGTGTTTAATATTTGGCGCGATCGCTTGGAAGGATCTAGTTGGCTCGATTTATGTGCAGGAAATGGCTCAATGGGCGCAGAGGCGATTTGTCGCGGAGCAAGTAGAGTAGTCGGGATTGAGCAGTATGGCAAAGCCTGTAAAGTGATTGAATCTAACTGGCAGCAAGTAATCCAGCCTGGACAATCCTATGAGCTGATTCAGGGAGATGTTTTACTTAAAATTAAAAAGTTAACTGGACAGCAATTCGACTGGATTTATTTCGATCCGCCCTATGATAGTTATTTATACTTACCTGTTTTAAAAGCGATCGCCTTATTAGAATTAGTTAAACCTGAAGGAGCGATCGCTGTGGAACACAATCCTAAGCTATGGCAAGCCAAAGAAATACCAGGATTAGAAATTTATCGCACTAAATCTTACGGTAATACCACCCTTAGTTTCTATGCAGTTAAGTAGGTAAAAGGGAAAGGGTAAAAGGTAAAAGGGAACAGTTAAAGAGTTAAATAAAAGCTGATGGCAAATAAGTCTCTTCCAGGTAAGTTAATTGTTAAAACGGGCAAGTTTGTCTGGACAACCATGTGGCAGGTGATGATGTCCCAGCTAGCACCGCGCAATCAGACAGGGGAGTATGTGCGTCCCCAAAGCCAGTTTAGAAATTATCTCAGTACCCAGCCAGAGAATCCTTATCAACCTGTTGCTAATCGCTACCGCTTATATGTCGGCATGGGTTGTCCTTGGGCGCATCGTACTGTGGTTACTAGAGCTTTAAAAGGGTTAGAAAGTGCGATCGCTGTTTCGATAGTTTATCCTTCCCCCGATGCGGGAATCTGGGTTTTAGACCAGCCTGAATTAAATTGCCATACTGTCCCCGAACTATATCAGCTTGCCTGTCCTGGCTATAAAGGACGCTCTACAGTGCCAATTTTATGGGATGACGAGACAAAAACGATTGTGAATAACGAAAGTGCGGAGATTATTGAAATCCTCAATTCTGAGTTTAATCAATTTGCCCAACACCCTGACTTCGATCTCTATCCAGCAGAACAAAAAGAGGCGATCGACTCCTGGAACGAGAAAATCTACCATGCAGTTAATAACGGTGTTTATCGCTGTGGTTTTGCTCAATCTCAAGCAGCTTACGATCTTGCCAGTCAGGAATTATTTGCTACTTTAGACGAAATAGAGCAAGCCTTAGAAAAAACACGCTATCTTTGTGGCGATCGCCCTACTTTAGCCGATATTAGATTATTTACAACCCTGTTCCGTTTTGATATCGTTTACTACGGACTATTCAAATGCAACTTACGCCGTATAGCTGATTATCATAATCTGAGCGGATATCTACGAGATTTATACCAGTTACCAGGAGTAGCAGCAACTTGCGATCTCAAAAGCATTAAACGAGACTACTACGGTAATTTATTTCCCTTAAACCCAGGGGGGATTATTCCACTGGGGCCAGATATTGGCAATTTATTGCAGCCACATCAGCGGGAGTAGGAAATAGGAAGTAAGAAATAGGAAATAGGAAATAGGAAGTAGGGAGGTAATTCTGATTATTGCCCCAAGTCCCCAAGTTCCCAAGTCCCTTAATATTACAGTTGATCTTCAATTTCTTCTTCTAGTTGCCTGGTGTAGATATCTTGCAGGTTCTGATGTTTAACATTGCGGGAAGTGCGACGATACTTTTTAGTTTGCAGCTTGGGTTCGTATTCGCTTTTTCCCGATCGCTTTACTTTTAATTTAAGCTTGGATTCTTCGTCAGGCTGTTGTTGTAATGCTGTTTGACGAGCGATCGCTTTATCTAAAAAATCTAGATAATACTCGTATCTCTCCCAGTCTCCGCGCACAACGCAATTTGGCTCATCACGATGAAGACAGTTACTAAACTGACAGTTTGCCTGTTGTAATCTAGCTCTAGCTTCAGGAAAATACTGTGCTAAATTACTGGGGATACAGTCCATCTCAGGTTGATTAAACCCTGGACTATCAGCTAGTAAACCACCCCCAGGAAGCTCAAATAACTCTACATGACGGGTCGTATGGCGACCTCGCTGTAGTTTACCTGAAACTTCGCCCACTCTTAAATTAATCGAGGGAATCAAAGTATCAATCAAGCTAGATTTGCCCACACCGCTAGGTCCTGCCACCACGGTAATTTTACCTTCAAGACGCGATAACAATTGATCGATGCCAATTCCTTGCACCACGCTAATATAGCTAGCATCATAGCCCCATTGTGACAAACGCTGTTGCCACTGTTGCTGCTGTTCTGGGGTAATCAAATCACACTTATTGAAACACAAACAAAGCTTCAAAGACGTTGACTCAGCCTTAACTAAAAAGCGACTAAGCTGCCAAGGATCGAGGGTTGGTTCTGCCACAGCAAACACCAGTAAAATCAGCTCCGCATTAGCCACAGGAGGGCGCTGTAGCTCTGTAGAACGAGGCTCAACTCTACCGATAGCCCCTCTAGCATCTTGCCAATCAGGTTCTTCAATTAAAACGCGATCGCCGACCATGACACTCTGCCCAATTTTTTTTAGGCGAGTACGTCTAGTACAAAGTAAAGACTTAGCTACTGGATTATTGGCTAACTTTACCTGATAAAAATTAGCTTGAACTGCCACCACTGTTCCCCACAACTCATTTAAGTTTCGAGTCGCAGGATTCAGCAATTTATCCACACGATCTTCTTCACTCACGAAGTTGCAGGACGACGAACTAACAAAGAAAAGAAATCTTGCTGTTGGGCCAACGCCTCAACCTGATAACCTTCCATTTTAAGACTATCAGGCACTTGTTCAATCGGCTCACCAGGATCGAGCCAAACTTCTAACAGTGAACCTGGTGGCATTTGCTCCAAACGTAATTTGGTTCTGACAAAATTAATTGGACAAGGAGTACCCCGCAAATCTAAATGAACATCTGCGTGGTCTGGGATAGTGTTATCCGTGCTTTGAGGATCGATCATTTTTGGAATAGACCTCCCAAAAAGCCTTCTTTGGTAGCTTTGCCTACAGTTTCACCTCTAACGCCTGCCAGTTTTTCTAAAAGTTCTCTCTCTTCAGAATTAACCTTAGTCGGAATATTGATCTTAACGGTAATTAGATGGTTTCCCCGACTCACAGGATTACCAAGTTTAGGCACACCTTTATTTTCTAAAGTCAGCACCGTGTTTGGTTGAGTTCCTGAAGGAATAGTCAATCCTTCCTTACCATCAACTGTATTAACTTCTAAGTTGCAGCCTAAAATAGCCTGTAGATAGCTAATAGAAATTTCCGATCTAACGTTAATACCTTCGCGCGTGAATTCTTTGTCAGATTCCACAAATAGATAAACGTATAGATCCCCTGGTGTACCGTTGCGAACACCAGCATCACCCTCTCCAGAAACTCTTAGACGAGTACCATTATCAACACCTGGAGGAATAGTAATTTTAAGATTCTTAGTTTCTTGTTGACGACCCGCACCATGACAAGTGCCACATTTCTCCTCAATTACCTGTCCTGTGCCGTTACAGTTGGTACAAGCTGAAACCTGAGCAAAACTACCAAAAGGAGTTCGAGTAGCACGACGCACTTGACCACTACCACTACAGACACTACAGGTTTTGACTCCTGTACCTGGTTTGGCTCCAGTACCATTACAGGTTTGACAAGATTCTAGGTGGGGAATTTTAATTTGCTTTTCGCCACCAAAAACAGCTTCTCTAAAGTCCAGTTTTAGATCTAAGCGCAGATCGTCTCCCCTTACAGGCCCATTACGACGGCGAGACTGACTTTGGCTAGTACTAGCACCACCACCAAAACCGCTAAAAATAGTTTCAAAGATATCGGCAAAACCACCCATATCATTGTAGTCAAATCCCGACGCACCAGCAGCCCCACCTACTCCAGCTTCGCCAAAGCGATCGTATCTACTGCGAGTTTCTGGTTCAGAAAGAACTTCGTAAGCACGACTGATCTCTTTGAACTTTTCTTCTGCTCCTGGTTCTTTGTTGACATCGGGATGATATTGGCGTGCTAGTCGACGATAAGCGCGCTTTAGTTCATCTTTATCTACATCGCGGGATACGCCCAGGATTTGATAGTAGTCCTCTGCCATAAAATCTTAATTTTTTCCTATGGTTTATAGATTGTACTGTAACAAAATCAGAACCTGTAAATATAGTACGGTTACTACTAAGAACTAATTATTTTAAATTTGCCTTACTTATAGTCAACCACATAAACTAAAGTTTAGATTCACTTAATCAACTGATTCATAATCATCGTCTAAACCAAAATCAGCACCTCCTTCAACCTTAACATTGTTAGATATACTTACAACTGCTTTGACACTGTTGTCGCCAGCTAAATCAACCTCAGTTTTAGCTCTAGCCAACTCGTCATCCTCAAAGTCATCAAAGACGAAAGCATCATTAGAATTAGAATTCTTTTGTTGATAAACATCCGTACCAATTTCCAGGAGAGTTTGACGCAGGCTGTCTAAAATATCACTAATATCTTTGATGCTCGTATGAGGGTTATTACAAGCTATATTAAACTCTTCTTTAATTCGAGCAATTTTTGCTTTATACTCATCGCGAATCAAGTCTCCTTGTTCACTAACAGTTGAATCGTAATTGTAAATTAAATTCTCGGCTTGGTTTTTTAACTTGACTAATTCAACATTACGCCGATCTTGGTCGGCAAAACTGTCAGCCTCTTGACGCATTCGCTCAACTTCGCTAGAGCTTAGTCCTCCAGTATTACTAATAGTGATGCCTTGCTGTTTCCCAGTACCTTTATCTTGAGCCGAAACCTGTAAAATACCATTCACGTCAATTTCAAAGGCAACTTCAATCTGTGGCATTCCTCTAGGAGCAACAGGAATTCCTGTTAGGAGAAATTTACCCAGGCTTTTATTGTCTTTCGCCATGGCTCTCTCCCCTTGCAGAGCATGAATTTCCACGCTGGTTTGACCATCAGCAGCGGTGGAGAAAATCTGCGATTTGCTAGTGGGAACGGTAGTATTCTTTTCGATTATCTTCGTAAAAACCTCGCCCAAAGTTTCGATCCCCAGTGATAAAGGGGTAATATCAAGTAGCAAAACATCTTTAACTTCTCCGTCCAAAACTCCTGCCTGAATTGCTGCTCCTGCTGCCACTGCTTCATCTGGATTAACTGAGCGATCTATTTGCATCCCATCAAAGATCGTTTTAATCGCTGCGTGAACTGCGGGAATACGGGTAGAACCGCCAACTAAAATGATGCGATCGATTTCATTAGGCTCTAAATCAGAATCTTTTAAAGCTAACTTAACAGGTTCTAAAGTTTTTTGGATTAAATCCTTGGCTAGTTCTTCAAATTTAGCTCGGCTTAGTTCCAATTCGATATGTTTAGGCCCTGTTTCATCGGCAGTAATAAAAGGCAGGTTAATCGATGTGGTCGGAGTAGCCGAAAGCTCAATTTTGGCTTTTTCCGCAGCTTCTCTCATCCTTTGCAACGCCATTTTATCGGTTCTGAGATCGATTTCTTCTTGAGCGTAAAAAGTCTTGATCATCCAGCGGACGATAACGTTATCAAAATCATCGCCACCAAGATGATTGTTGCCTGCTGTAGACTTGACTTCAAATACGCCATTGCCCAGTTGCAAGATTGAAACATCAAAAGTTCCGCCACCCAAGTCAAACACGAGAATGTGTTCTTCGCGGTTTTGTTTGTCCAAGCCATAGGCTAAGGCAGCAGCAGTAGGTTCATTGACAATACGCAATACCTCAAGTCCCGCAATCGTACCTGCATCTTTAGTCGCCTGTCTCTGGGCATCAGTAAAATAGGCAGGTACAGTAATTACGACTTCTTTAACAGGTTCTCCCAAAAAGCTTTCGGCATCTGCCTTTAACTTTTGTAAAATCATGGCAGAAATCTCCTGGGGAGTATAATTCCTATTTTTGATCTGAACATCGACAGTATCATCTCGACCTGGAATACACTTGTAGGGCGTGCGCGATCGCTCTTCTTCTGTATCTTCCCAACGACGACCAATAAAGCGTTTAATACTATGAATTGTATTTTGAGCGTTGGTGACTGATTGTCTTTTTGCCAACTGACCTACTAAACGAGTATCTCCCTTGGCGAACGCTACCATACTAGGAGTTGTTCTGGCTCCCTCGGAATTAGCAATAATTATGGGTTTGCCCCCTTCCAGTACAGCAACGCAACTGTTGGTAGTTCCCAGATCAATACCGATAACTTTTGCCATAGTGCTTAGGCAGTAACTTTCATTTGTGTATATAAATTACAAAGATTTCGACAGAGAAGCTTATGGTATTCATCGGCATACTGCAATGCCGAGTTAATAAATCCCTAATAGAGTTTCAAACTTAATAGTCATTTGAAACTAAGTATTGACTTAATGATCATTTTCTTCGTTTTCTGTCGTTTTCTGTTCCGAAGTTATCACAGGTTCTTGAGGAACAGCAACTTTAACCATGGCATGACGCAAAATTGTATCGCCAATTGTATAGCCACGCATTAGTTGCTCAATTACAGTTCCTTCAGGATATTCGTTGGTGGGTTCACGCAACATAGCTTCGTGATAATTGGGATCGAATTCTTGTCCTTCAGGTCGCATGGCTGAAACACCCATTTTTTTGAGGCACTCTACCAAAGTTTTGTATACTCCCTGATAGCTTGAATGAATTGCTTTTTCGCCCTCGCTGTCTGGTTTCAACTGAGTTCTAGCACGCTCAAAGTTATCGATTACAGGTAGTAATTCGGTGATGACATTTTTCTTAGCCTGCACTTCCAGATTTTCTTTCTCTTTAATAGTTCGGCGGCGAAAATTCTCAAAATCTGCTGCCAAGCGAGCATACTGTGCTTTGGCTAGATCTGCCTGTTGGCTTTTTTCGTCTAAAAGTTGCTTAAGATTAGCGTTTTCTTGCTGGAAGGCGGCAAAAATCTCTTCATTTTCGGCAGTTTGACGATCATCTTCGCTTACTTCCGTAGCTCGATCTAGCTCTTCAGCAGACTCCGATGCAGAATCATGGTCTTCTAAGGAAATGTCAACCGCAACTTCAGGATTTTCGGCCGGATTTTCAGGTTGTTTTTGCTCTTCAGTCATAGGAATGTTTGTCTCTCTACTTACAAGATATAGGATATTGCATTCGGCTAAGGAATTAACAGTTTAAATTTTTTCCTAGCTGATTAAAACTATTTGGTTAATGAATCAGCGATCGCCTCATAAACCTAATGGTACAGTCATCATAAGATATTTTTTGCTCGATTATTAGTTCCTTGCCTTGTCATCAGCAGATTTAGCGAAACTCTGCTCTAGTCGAAAAGAATTAAACCATTTAGCAGTAATTTGAATAGTTAGTTTTAGACAGTAAGAATTTTCTTTCAAGTTTAGGGAACACTAGCTATCGTCAGGAGATATTTTTTCTATTTTATGGCTTACTCTTCCTCTAAAAAAAATCGGGCGATCGCTGTACGTAATAATTTGTCACCTTTTGGTAATCAATTGGTTCAAAAAGGTTTTATTGATGGCGAGAAAATGCAGAAGGCTCTAGCAGAGAGTCGCAAAACGGGTAATTCGCTGATCGACATCTTGGAATCAGCGACGGGTAAACAGCTACCGCCAGATTTACTGCGTCAGTATAAAAAGCATCATTTATTTGAGCTAAAAGTTGTTTTTGGAGTGGAATCGGCCGATCCTGAAATTGAAACCGAAAAATTTAGTAACAATCAGATGGGGGAATTGATTAATTCTCTAATTCCTCTTGATATTTGTCGTCGCTATCGTCTAATTCCCCTCTACCAGAAAGAGGGGGAGAATCCTATTTTGGTCGTGGCGATGGTCGATCCAGAGAACCTGGAGGCTCAAGACGATCTTAATCGGATTCTTAGACCTAAAGGAATTGGGATTGAACGACAGGTTATTACTCAAAGCGATTTTCAACAGCTAATCGATCGATTTTTAGATGAGCAGGTCAAACAAGAAACCGCGAAGAAAAAAGAGGTTAATGTCGATGTTTCTCTGGAGTTAGATAACTTTGATTTTAATCTAGAAGAAGGTGAGGATGAGCTTGCCGATGATTTAGGTGCAGCCAACGAAGCTCAAGCAGCACCGATCATCACTTTAGTGAATAAAATTCTGGCTAAAGCTTTACAGGATGGTGTTTCTGACATTCACGTCGAACCCCAGGAAGAAGGCTTAAAAATACGTTATCGCAAGGATAGTGTGTTGCAGCAGCCTTTCGATCGGATGCCAAAAAAGATTATTCCAGCCGTAATTGCTCGGTTTAAGATTATGGCAGAGCTAGATATCGCCGAAAAGCGGTTACCCCAGGATGGCAAAATCCGTCGAATGTTTCAGGGGAGAAAAGTCGATTTTCGGGTCAATACTCTACCTAGCCGCTACGGAGAAAAGGTCGTCCTGCGGATTCTCGATAATTCAGCAACTCAACTAGGTCTAGATAAGCTTATTTCCCACGAGGAGACGCTAGAAATAGTCCGAGATATGGCAAGACGACCGTTTGGGATGATCTTAGTTACGGGGCCTACGGGTTCTGGTAAATCCACTAGTCTCTATTCTGTGTTAGCTGAAAGAAATAGTCCTGACATCAACATTTGTACGGCGGAAGACCCGATTGAATATTCTCTAGACGGTATTACTCAGGTACAGGTAATTCGTGAAAAGGGTATGGACTTCTCCTCAATTTTGCGAGCTTTCTTAAGACAAGATCCTGACGTAATTCTGGTAGGTGAGACTAGAGACTCTGAGACAGCCAAAACGTCGATTGAAGCAGCTTTAACAGGCCACTTAGTATTAACAACTCTACACACCAATGATGCGGCTGGAGCGATCTCTCGTTTAGATGAAATGGGCGTGGAACCGTTCATGATCTCGGGAGCATTAGTGGGAGTTTTGGCTCAAAGGTTAATGCGCAAAGTTTGTAGTGAATGTCGTATCGCTTATAATCCCACTCACGAAGAGCTATCCAGATTTGGTTTGTCCGCTGCGGCAGGGGAAGAAGTCATTTTTTATAAGGCCAATAAGTTAGAGCCAGAACAGCTTTCCCAGGCAAAAGCCAACGGAACACTATGTGCTAAGTGTCAAGGAGGAGGTTACAAGGGACGAGTCGGGGTTTACGAAGTAATGCGTAATTCAGAAAGAATACAGACTTTGATTAATGAAGGGGCAAATACCGATCGCATTAAAGAAGTGGCGGTGGAAGAAGGGATGATTACGATTTTGGCATATAGCCTCAATCTGGTTAGAGAAGGTCAAACTACTTTAGAAGAAGTAGAGCGGGTAACATTTACCGACTCAGGTTTAGAAGCAGAATTAAAAGCCAAACGCAAGAGTGGCTTAACCTGTCGTACTTGTCGGGCAGAATTACTACCTGAGTGGCTAGATTGTCCTTACTGTATGACCCCTCGCTTTTAAATCAACCAATAGTTTAACAATTTAGCTTAGGAACAGATTATGGATTTAATGATTGAAGACATGATGGAACAGCTAGTGGAAATGGGTGGCTCTGATATGCACATCCAAGCTGGCGCGCCAATTTACTTCCGCATTAGCGGTAAATTAACCCCTATTGGCGAGGATCTGAGTCCCCAAGAGTGCCAACGTTTGATCTTTAGTATGCTCAACAACACTCAAAGAAAGGAGCTAGAACAGCATTGGGAACTCGATTGTTCTTATGGGGTGAAAGGACTAGCTCGGTTTCGGGTTAACGTCTATAAAGAGCGTGGTTGTTTTGCTGCTTGTTTGCGAGCATTATCTTCCAAAATTCCCAATTTCGATCAGTTGGGTCTACCCGACGTAATTAGAAGAACCACTGAAAGACCACGGGGACTAGTTTTAGTAACAGGCCCAACAGGTTCGGGTAAAACTACGACTTTAGCAGCGATGCTGGACTTAATTAACCGCAGTCGGGGAGAACACATTTTAACTGTAGAAGACCCGATTGAATATGTGTTTGAGAATCATAAAAGTCTGTTTCACCAGCGCCAAAAAGGAGAAGATACCAAAAGCTTTGGTAATGCCCTAAAAGCTGCACTAAGGGAAGATCCAGATATTATTCTGGTGGGAGAGATGCGAGATTTGGAAACAATTTCCTTGGCAATCTCCGCTGCCGAGACAGGACACCTAGTATTTGGTACTCTACACACCAACTCTGCTTCGGGAACAGTGGATCGGATAATTGACGTTTTTCCTGCTGCTCAACAGGCGCAAATTAGAGCCATGCTGTCTAACTCTTTAATTGCTGTTTTTAGTCAAACCTTGGTCAAAAAGAAAAGTCCCAAACCAGGAGAATTTGGTCGAGTCATGGCGCAAGAAATCATGATTGTTACACCAGCAATTTCTAATTTGATTCGTGAGGGTAAAGCTGCTCAAGTATACTCCGCCATCCAAACTGGAGCAAAAATGGAGATGCAGACGATGGAACAGGCTTTGGCAGATTTAATCAAAAAAGGCATTGTCAGCATGGAAGAAGGATTAGCTAAAAGTTCTCGACCAGATGAATTACAGCGCTTGGCGGGTAGTGCTGTGGGGGATATGGGGATGATGGCCAATGCCAAACCAGGCGCTAAACGCAGTTAATTGATATTTAAACTAACTATTTTGCAATCACTAACTTCAACTATTTAATTTATTTATGTCTACCTATATAGCAAAAGTCAAAGACCATTCAGGAAAAGTCTTTAATCAAAAAATTGACGCTGCTTCTGTCGAACAAGCTCGTTTAGTACTCAAAAATAGATATGTGGCAGTCGGTAAAATCAATAAAGCTGGTTTAGAAATTAATCTAGAGCCATTACAGTTAGCCTTAGCTAAAGTAACGGTCAAAGATAAGGCAGTATTTTCCCGTCAGTTTTCCGTAATGGTCAATGCAGGAGTGGCAATCATTCGGGCGTTGGGTATTTTAGCCGATCAAGCACCTAATCCTAAACTCAAAAGAGCATTATTAGGTATTAGTGCCGAAGTACAGCAGGGTACTAGTTTGTCGGAATCAATGAAAGACTACCCAGAATGTTTTAATAACCTCTATGTTTCGATGGTTGAAGCTGGGGAAGCTGGTGGTGTGCTAGATGAAGTATTGATGCGACTGTCTAAACTGTTGGAAGACATGGCAAAGTTACAAAACCAAATCAAATCAGCCATGGCTTATCCCGTAACAGTAGGGATTTTTGCCGTAATTGCCTTTTTAGGAATGACAATTTTTTTAATTCCTGTATTCGGCGGAATTTTTGAGGGTCTGGGCGCCGAATTACCTTTATTAACGCGCGTCATGCTGGGTATTAGTGATATCCTTCGTAGTTGGAAAGTTCTAATTCCGATTGTGGCATTTGTGGGAATTAGCTTCTTAGTTCGTACCTACTACAAAACTCCTCCTGGTCGTCTACAAATTGATGGCTTTATGCTTAAGATGCCCTTGTTTGGTGACTTAAACGAAAAAATTGCCGTAGCTCGCTTTTGCCGAATTTTCGGTACTTTAACTCGTTCTGGTGTTCCCGTCTTGCAATGTTTTGATATCGTCTGCGACACGATTGGTAACCAAGTACTAGTCAATGCCGTACAGGCTGCAAAAAACGATATTCAACAGGGGGGTATGATTTCCTTAGCAATTCAAAAAGAAAATGTTTTTCCTCCCCTAGCAATTCAAATGATTAGTATTGGGGAAGAAACGGGAGAACTAGACGGCATGATGGAGAAAGTAGCTGATTTCTACGAAGACGAAGTAGAACAGTCCGTTAAAGCCCTTACTAGTATGATTGAGCCAATTATGATGGTTGGTATCGCTGTAATGGTCGGTACGATTTTGTTGTCGATGTATCTACCGATGTTCTCGATCTTCGATCAGTTGGGTTAATTTTTAAAAGACCACGATCGCTACTTTCGCAACTATTTTAGTAACCAGTATTCTGCCTAAATTGAAAATCCCATGATATCCGTCAAAAAAGCTGATTATGAGACATTGCTGGCAGAGTACAGTACTCGTAGCGGGGCGATCGCTTTACTGAAGCAATATCGCCCTTACCTCGAAACACTACCCAGTATTCGTCGTCCAGAACAAAGTTTAATTACAATTCCCCTACCTGTAGTTCGCATCCGCCGACCAGAACTAGCTACAAATGATCCCTTGCAGGCTAAAACTCCTCGTGTTGCCACCTCTCTTCCTTGTGATTTAGGCATTTTGATGTGTGACCCAGAATGGAAGATTAAGATGGGTGCAGAGATCATTGTTTTTATTCATCGTCCTGAAGAAGATTTTTCCGATCTGATCGCTCGCTGGCGAAAAACTCAGGTTTATCTCGATCGAGATTATGAATGGTTGATGCCCCCTACCGAGCAACATATGATTAGTGAAGCAGCCGAGGCAATTAATCCTCTGTTTGTAGTTTTTGCAGGGACAAGCGATCGCATTAAGCAAGGTTTGGCTGGTGCTGGTTTTCCCTATATTGTTCAGGCTTTAGATTTTTCAATCGAGCCAGAGACAGAAGTATTTTCAACCCCCGATTAAAAACTGAACCAAAAAAAATGAGGCAAGAGAAATTCATTACTAATCTCCTCGCCTCATTTTCTATTCGCCCTAACGATGCTTAATGAGAATAATCACCTTGGCGAGCATTACTATCTGAACGGGGTTGAATTACTCCATAACCTCCATGATTGCGACTATAGATGACGTTGATTTCATTTGATTCGCTATTGTGAAACATATAAAAGTCATGATCTATCAGCTGAAGTTGCGCCAATGCTTCTTCCGTGGTCATGGGAGGCATAGCAAAATATTTACTTCTGACGACTGTGGCGGGTAATTCAGGCAGGCGATCGCTATTTAACTCATTAACTTCTACTAGCTCTTCACTCTCAACTAGTTCTTCTGGTCGTATATGAGCATTTTTGGCTAGATGTTTCTCTTTATATTTGCGTAACTGACGAGCAATTTTATCTGCTACCATGTCGATACTTGCATAAAGACTTTCGCTACCCTCCTGAGCGCGAATCACTGTTCCATTGGCAAATACGGTTACTTCCGCCTTATGTTTTCTTTCGATCCGCGAATTGCGCGCCACAGATAAATGGACATCCACTTTGCTAGTTATATTCTGAAAATGTTTAACTGCCTTTTCTAACTTCTGTTCGACGTAATCATGAATTGATTCTGTGACTGCAATGTTATTTCCTTGGATCAAAAGTTTCATACTCGTTACTCCATAATCTACAGTTTGAAAGCTATATAGTAAAATGCAACCTGGCTAGAAAATTGTAATTAGATATACGAATCTCTTAAAGCTAAAATTCGACTTTTACTGATTAGTTGTAAATAGTCAACCTAGATTTCTAAGTTCTAAATAAATTATTCGACTAATAGCATTACCCAAAATTACAACACACCTTAACTACAGGTTTTTGATGCGTTATTTTTTGATTAGTAGTGTTTAAAAGTTTTATCATGATACTCCTATTTACTACAGAGTGAGCTATCAATCTAATTTATCTATAGGGATTCAGTTTGTTTAAATCAAAAAACTGCTACACTTTGATTTCCACTTTAAGATAGTTTGCAGTTTTAGTTTATCTTGGCAATTTTCTTAAGCAATTGTATCTTTCTCTAGCTT
This sequence comes from Pleurocapsa minor HA4230-MV1, assembly GCA_019359095.1. Taxonomy (NCBI): domain Bacteria; kingdom Bacillati; phylum Cyanobacteriota; class Cyanophyceae; order Pleurocapsales; family Pleurocapsaceae; genus Pleurocapsa; species Pleurocapsa minor. The sequence goes on from JAHHHZ010000020.1 coordinate 281,972, forward strand.
TATAGCTACAACATTAACACTTTAGCTCTAAAAAAACAGCAAACTATTCATTTTTTTCATGTTACGTTACATTGGTTGACATTTTTTTAAGCAGACTGTATTCATGTCACAAAATAATCGATATTGTGTGTTAGATAATCAAGCAATAGTTAATTACAGCCAAGCTTGGGACTATCAGCGATCGCTAGTAGAAGAAAGAGTTAATGACGCTAGTTTAAATGATGTTTTGATTTTGTTAGAACATCCTCCTGTTTATACTTTGGGAACAGGTTCGAGTTTAGACTTTCTCAACTTCGATCCTCAAGCAGGACAATTTGAAATTCATCGGATTGAACGAGGAGGAGAAGTAACCTATCATTGTCCTGGTCAGTTGGTAGGTTATCCGATTATGAATCTACGCTATTATCAACAAGATTTACATTGGTATCTAAGACAATTAGAAGCGGTGATTATTAATACTGTGGCTAATTATGGTTTGTCTGCCTATCGTGTTCCAGACTATACGGGAGTCTGGCTAGAAGGGAAGAAAATCGCTGCGATCGGCATTAAAGTGCGTCGTTGGATTACCATGCACGGTTTTGCCATTAATGTTTGTCCTGACATGAGTGGGTTTAAACGAATTGTTCCCTGTGGGATTGCCGACAAGCCAGTCGGTAGTTTACAAGAATTTGTTCCCGATCTGACAGTAGATCGAGTTCGGATTGATGTGGCGCAAGCTTTTGCCGCTGTATTTCAAATAGAGTTAGTTGAGCAAGATGTTCTCAATCAAGTTAAATAGGTAAGACTGTTGTATGTTGCTAACTGCTTACTTATGAATCAGATAAATTTTAAATCCCTTGAATCTATTGGTAGTTATCATTGGCAGAACATCCGTTTAATCGCTACAGATATGGATGGTACCCTGACTCAGGGAGAAAAGTTTGATGCTAAATTACTGCAAGTTCTAACTCAATTATCGGTTGCGGGGATTGATGTCTTAATTACCACTGGTAGATCTGCGGGATGGGTACAGGCGATCGCCACTTATTTGCCTGTAGTGGGAGCGATCGCTGAAAATGGCGGTTTAGTTTACTGGAATCACGATCCGCAACCATACTTGATTGGCGAGATCGATATTATTCAACATCGTCGGGAGTTACAAAAAGTCTTTCTGCTACTCCAAGACAAATTTCCTCACATTAGAGAATCCGTTGATAATCCCTTCCGTATGACCGACTGGACATTTGATGTCGCCAACTTAAGTCCAATTGAACTAGAACAAATTGAGCTAGTATGTCAGTCCCAAGGTTATGGTTTTACCTACAGCACGATTCAGTGTCATATCAAACCAATTTACCAGGATAAAGCTTACGGCTTAAACAAAATTATCTCCCAACACTTTCCCCATTTAAAACCATCAGAAATCGTCACTATTGGTGATAGTCCTAATGACGAATCGATGTTTAATCAGGCAAAATTTCCCTTGTCGGTGGGTGTGGCTAATGTAGTTAAATATTGCGATTGCCTTAAGTATTTACCTGCTTATGTGACTAACAAGTCTGAAGTCGAAGGATTTTGTGAATTAGCAGCATTAACCCTAATATGTCCAGAGGAATAGCTTTTTTGCCGAATCTTGTGATTCTTTAGATTTATAGCTCTATTGTGGATAATTTAGGAGCTTGGAAGGGCGATCGCGATCACTTGTTAGTAACTTACTATGCTAAAATAGTCGATGATGTATATAATGTACGTAACTATCTTTAAATGAGTGAAGCAAGCGAAGGTTATGAAAAGTTGTCAGGTCAATTTGAAATATTGAGTGGCAAAATGGATTTAATTAACGAAAGATTAGAACTGTATAAAAAAGTAAATGACGAAAAGCTTGATGCAGCTAAAGGTGAAACTAAAGCTTATCAAGATTCAATCAGGGCTGAAATCAAAGCCTATCAAGATGCCAATAAGCAACAGTTAAATGTAAGCTTGGGAGTTTTGGTCACAGCTGCGATCGCTATTGTAGTAAGCGCGGTAATCAGTAGATAGCTATGCCAGGTAAGCACTATAAGAAGCTCGGCAAGACTAAAATAGTTAGGTTGCCAGAAGAGATGGAAGCTTGGATCAAAATAATGGCACGCAAGCTTGACGACAAAAAAAATCCTCAAGAATTGATGGATTTCTTAACCACAATTACTGACAAAATCCCCTAGTGCGAAAATGTTAACTATTGGAACACAGAAAAGCGATCGCATTACGACAATTACCAATACCACTTGGTCAGAATATATCAGCTTAGATTTGCCAAGCAAACGAGTCTCATTCCGCAACGGAGTAATTACTATTGTGTCCCCAGGGCGTAACCATGAATTGATTGGTGATTATATTAGGTTGATTATTTTGGCGTACTGTCGCAGCCAAAAAATACCGTTGTTTTCTTTCAATTCAACGACGCTGAAGGAAGAGGGTAAGGAGGGCAAAGAACCAGACGTTGCTTACTGCTTTGGTACAGATAAAGATAAACCAGATCTGGCAGTAGAAGTAAATCTAACATCGGGTAGTATTGATGATTTAACCAAGTATCAGTATTTAAACATTGGCGAGGTTTGGTTGTGGGAGCAGAATAGAATTAGATTCTTTGTTTATAGTCCAGGAGGGTATTTAGAATTAATTACAAGCAATTCTTTGCCTAGTTTGAACAGCGATCGCGTTACAGAGATTGTCAACAGTTGTTTTGGTAAAAGTGTTTTAGAGGTAGAAAAATATTTCGCTTAATTCATATTTTTAATCTCGCCAAGTGACATGAGGGGGTAAATCTCTTGGGAACTTGCGACTGACAGATGGGTTACAATTATTAAGCTAGATGTGAATTAGCATCGTTAAATTAATATGACCGTATCTCATCCTGTAGATTTTCAAGACGCTTTTGATATTATCGTGGTCGGTGGTGGACATTCTGGCTGTGAGGCAGCTTTAGCAGCAGCAAGATTAGGCTGTCGCACTTTAATGTTGACCCTCAACTTGGATCGAATTGCTTGGCAACCCTGTAACCCTGCGGTAGGTGGCCCTGCTAAGTCCCAATTAACCCATGAAATTGATGCCTTGGGGGGAGAGATCGGCAAGGTAAGCGATCGCACCTATCTGCAAAAACGAGTGCTAAATGCTTCTCGTGGCCCTGCGGTGTGGGCATTACGGGCGCAAACCGATAAGCGGGAATATGCAGCGGTGATGAAGCAGATTGTGGAAAATCAGGAGAATTTGAGTATCCGCGAGGGGATGGTCACCGATCTCATCCTGGGTAAAAACGATGAGGTAATGGGTATTGAAACCTATTTTGGCAGTTGTTTTGCTGCCAAGGCGGTGATCTTGACTACAGGTACTTTTCTGGGGGGCAAGATTTGGGTTGGGAATAAATCGATGGATGCGGGGCGTTCAGGAGAATTCGCTGTGACAGGGTTGACGGAAACTCTTAATCGCCTGGGTTTTGAGACAGGCAGGCTGAAAACAGGGACTCCTGCGAGGGTGGATAAGCGATCGGTAGACTACAGTAAAATGACACCCCAACCACCTGACGAAGAAATGCGTTGGTTTAGCTTTGACCCCGCAGCCTGGGTAGAAAGAGAGCAAATGAACTGCTATCTCACCCGCACTACGGCAGAAACCCATAAGATTATTCGCGATAATCTGCACCTATCCCCTGTCTATGGTGGTTGGGTCGATGCTAAAGGGCCAAGGTACTGTCCGAGTATTGAAGATAAAATTGTCCGTTTTGCCGATAAAGAAAGTCACCAGATTTTTATTGAACCAGAAGGGAGAGAGATACCTGAGCTTTATATTCAAGGATTTTCGACAGGATTACCTGAAAATTTACAGCTAGCGATGCTGAGAACGCTGCCTGGACTAGAAAGATGCGTTATGCTACGTCCTGCTTATGCTGTGGAATATGACTTTATCCCAGCAACTCAATGTTATCCAACCCTGATGACCAAAAAAGTTGAAGGATTATATAGTGCGGGACAAATCAACGGCACAACTGGCTATGAAGAAGCTGCGGGACAGGGTTTGGTCGCGGGAATTAATGCGGTCAAGTTTGTGAAAGGGGAACCTGAAGTTATTTTTTCTCGGGAACAAAGTTACCTGGGGACATTAATTGACGATCTTTGTACTAAAGACTTGCGCGAACCCTATCGAATGTTGACTAGTCGCTCAGAATATCGCCTGATACTGCGTTCAGATAATGCCGATCGCCGTTTGACTCCTTTAGGTCGAGAAATCGGTCTAATCGACGATCGCCGCTGGCAGCTTTATACCGATAAACAAGAGAAGATTGCTGCTGAAAAAGTAAGACTGCAAGAGACTCGGATTAAAGAACAAGAAGTGGTGGGTATGGCGATCGCCCAAAAAACTCAGCAAAAGATTAAAGGCTCGATTACCCTGGCAGAATTATTATGTCGTCCCAAGTTTCATTATGCCGATTTGAAAAAATATGGTTTGGATAATGCCGAACTAAATATGGCCGAGACAGAAGGGGCGGAAATCGATATTAAATACTCTGGCTATATTAAACGTCAGCAGCTACAGATCGATCAAATGGCAAAACATACTAAGCTTCGACTACCTCAAGATTTGGATTACCTCACTGTGGAAACTCTGCGCATGGAAGCCAGGGAAAAACTGAATCAGGTTAAACCTCTAACTGTTGGTCAAGCTAGCCGTATCGGTGGGGTTAACCCTGCGGATGTTAATGCCTTGTTGGTTTATCTGGAAATTAAATCTCAAAAACAAAAAGCTGGGGTGAACTAGCTAGTCGTTATTAATTGCGATGGGAGAAAGTTAGGGAAATAGAAAATCAGTAGTATGAAGTTAATGTCTCAGTGATTCCCCAAACCCCTAAGCCCCCAAGCCCCTAATTTTCTATCCTCAAATATGATTAATTAACAATGAAAGCTTTTGTTACTGGTGGGACGGGTTTTGTTGGGGCAAATTTAATTAGGCTTTTACTGCAACAGGGATACGAGGTTCGGGCTTTAGTTCGTAACGGTAGTTGTCTGGATAATCTCCAGTCTTTGGATCTCGAAATTGTTACAGGAGATTTAAACAGCAGCAATCTATCTCAGCTAATATCTGGCTGTCAGGTATTGTTTCACGTCGCAGCGCAATATTCCCTCTGGCAAAGCGATCGCGATTTACTCTACCACAGTAATGTTTTAGGTACGCGCAATATCTTAAAATGCGCCCGTCAAGCAGGGATTGAACGCACTGTTTATACTAGTTCCGTAGCTGCCATTGGTGTTAAACAAGATGGTATAGCCGATGAAACTTATCAAAGCCCTGTAGAGAAATTAGTAGGAGATTATAAAAAATCTAAATACTACGCTGAACAAGAGGCGGTTCAAGCCGTACAGCAAGGACAAGATATTGTGATTGTCAATCCCAGCACTCCCATTGGTGCGTTTGATTTAAAGCCCACCCCCACAGGAGAAATTATTGTCCGTTTTCTGCAACGTAAGATGCCTTTTTACCTTGATACAGGACTAAACTTAGTTGATGTTCAAGATGTAGCCCAGGGGCATATTTTAGCCTTAGCAAAGGGCAATACTGGCGATCGCTATATTTTAGGCAATCAAAATCTTACTTTTAAACAATTACTCGGTAAATTAGAGCAAATTACAGGCTTACCAGCGCCAAAATATACTATTCCCTATTGGCTTCCCTATGGCGTTGCCTGGTTAGAAGAAAATGTTCTAGCTAAATTTGGTAGACAGCCCACAGTTGCTTTAGACGGGGTGCGCATGTCTCAGCAAAAGATGTTTTACGATCCGAGTAAAGCTGTTCGCGAATTAGGATTGCCCCAATCCAATATCGATTTAGCATTAGAAGCAGCAGTGCAATGGTTTCAACGGCGGTAAATCAACAGCGCTTTGCTGTTGGACAAGCATTAAATTTGGCGATCATGAAAGATAAACCAGAAAATATCGAAAATATATTTGAGTTTCCCAACCAACTGCCATCAGAGGAATTGTTCGAGACTCTGTTGGATCATGACCAGATTGCTATCAAAAGGATCATTTCTACAGGGCAAGTAACACCAGCAGGGGAATGGTACGATCAAAAGCAAAATGAATGGTTAATTGTGCTTCAGGGGTCAGGAGAGTTAAGCTATGAGGATAATTCTCGTATTAACCTGAAGACAGGGGATTATCTTTTAATACCTGCTCACCAAAAACATCGAGTTGAGTATACCAGTACTGAACCTCCTTGTATTTGGCTTACTGTCTTTTTTTAATTCACTATGAATTTTACAGCAAAACTCCATCAGGCGATCGCCACTAACAACAGCCTGTTGATCGTCGGACTCGATCCTAATCCTGAAATGATGCCATCAGAGTATTTTCAGAGTCAGGATCTGCTGAAAGATTTGGAAACCTGGTTATTGTGGGTGATTGAATCAACAAGCGATCGCGTCTGTGCCTACAAGCCAACTTTGGGGTTCTATGAAGCATTAGGTATGGCAGGATTGCAGTTATTAGCACGAATTTTGGCAGCGATACCCAAGTCTCTACCCGTAATTTTGGATGCCAAACACAGCGATCTTAATACCAGTACTGTCTTTGCTAAAGCGATCTTTGAACAGTGGCAGGTTGATGCTGTTACTCTAACTCCTTTCGCTGGACAAGATCATGCAGCGCCATTTTTGGTTTATACCGACAAAGCAGTGTTTATTCTGGCTCATACTTCCAATCCCAAAGCGGAGACTTTGCAGAGATATCCTAGTTTCGAGCAGCCATTTTATCTCCAGGTAGTTCAAGAAGCGCAATCCTGGGCAACTCCCGAACAGCTATATTTAGAGGTGGGGACAACTAACACTGAAGTATTAGGTAAAATTAGAGCGATCGCTCCTGAAAGAACAATTTTGCTACGTAGTCTGTGGAGTAAAAAAAATAATTTAGAAGCGTTAATTAATATCGGTTTAAACAGCATGGGAGAAGGGTTGTTGATTCCCATTCCCCAAGATTTTTTAGCGAGCAATCATCTAGCGTCAGAAGTGGCTCATCTCAATCAAAAGCTCAATACCTATCGCGTAGCAAAAACCAATCAGGCTGCAAGCTGCGATCTTTGGACTCCTGATGTTTGCTTACTCACTTTTCACCCCTATCAAGCTTTAATTCTCGAACTGTTTGATATTGGTTGTTTGCTTTTTGGCGAGTATGTTCAAGCATCGGGGGCAACCTTTTCTTACTACATCGATCTGCGCAAAATTATTTCTAATCCCCATCTATTTAATCAGGTGTTGGATGCCTATGGTGATATCGTACGGCAGCTAGAATTTGATCGCATTGCTGGTATTCCTTATGGTGCATTACCCACGGCGACAGGATTAGCTTTAAATCTTCAACGTCCAATGATTTTTCCCCGCAAGGAGGTTAAGGCACACGGTACTAGGCGTTTAATTGAGGGGAATTTTCACCCAGGCGAAAAAGTAGTGGTAATCGACGATATCCTAATTAGTGGCAAAAGCGTCATGGAAGGGGCAGAAAAACTAAAATCTGCGGGTTTAAAGATCGAGGATATTGTAGTATTTATCGACCATGAAGGAGGTGTCAAAGACAGATTAAGAGACAATGGCTATCGCGCTCATTCTGTATTGAGTATTTCCGAAATTACCGACACTCTCTATGAGGCGGGTAGAATTAATCAAGAACAATATAATTCTTTTAAAGAGAATCATTAATACTATTGCGTTTAGATGCATTCAGATTAATATAATTATCATCTAGTTTCTAAAACTTCTAGGCGATCGCCTACTCGGATCATACCTTCATTCTGAGGAATCAGATTAACGCCAAACATAACTCCCTGCTCGCTTAATTGGCGAAAAGTTCCGAGGGTATTTAATGGTTCTTTTAAGCTATTTTTCGCACCGTTATTTTGATCGATCGTGGTGATGATACAGCGACTACAAGGTTTTAGCAGCCCAAACTGAATCTCGCCAATTTGAATTAATCTCCAGGAGTCTTCAATAAATGGCTCAATAGTTTCTATAACTATATTAGGACGAAAACGTTTCATGGATATTGCTTGACTACGCTGTTGATGAATTTCAATAATTCTTTGGTTGAGTTCCATTAAAGAAGCGGTAGCTGTCAGCATCACAGGATAATTATCTGCCAAACTCAACAGCCGATCCTCTTCGCTAGGATATTTCTTCTCTAATAAGCGACTATGTGCTGAAGACTGTTTAACTAAACGACAAACTTTATCCCCTGGCAGATTTAAAAACTGATGAAACCACTGAGCTACTTCATTTCCCTGATCGATCGCCAAAAAGCGATCGCGCCAGATTTCTACTTCGATTAACGCACCATCTAAAGGAGAAATAAAAGTAATCGACGGAAAAGTATGATCTATTACCTGTAAAGTGATACTTTGTTCGACAATTGTGACTTGGATCTTCGCCAACTGAGGAAACTGTCTTTGAGTGATAAACCTACCATTTCCCGCAACAAGCATCATTTCGCGATCGCCAACAAATCCTTTAGTTTCTACCTGCACCTGTTGTAGCTCAATTCCTTGAGCAGATTTAAGAGGATAAACACAAAGTTTCGAGACAATCATAAGCTTGGATAATTTTGCAACAATAAAACGAGTAATTTAAGTAGGCGATGTGTGATTATCCCAGCCTGAAAATTATCTAAAAGCAACAATCAGATAATCAGCAAACAGTCAAATATTTGTTTCTCTCTGTTTTGTAAGGCAAAAATTGAGATTCGTCCACTTTTTAACGATTTAATTTGATTCAGAGTGACAAAATGCCAAAAATAAGCTTACAGCAGTTTTCAATTGAGTAGACACATTAATTTATCGAAGTAATGGGTAATGGGTAATGGGTAATGGGTTCTATCCAACTGAAATTCGCTGTAAGTTAAGCTTATTTCCTTAAGCAATACTAGATAAAGTTAGGACGTTTCATTTATTGATACCCACTACCTATTTGCCCTAAAGGATTCCCTACGGTCACGAAGCTTATGCTAAAGCATTTGCGAAGCTTATCCTTTAGGACTAGCTACGCGTCGTCCTTTAGGACTACCCACTACTAGGACTACCCACTACCTTCGAGCCAATCACCTTAATTGTCCTCAACTAATTTTGTACGGCTATAATACTCGCTATTTCGCTCCCGCTTCAGGAGACTCGCTACTGAATATCCAATAGTTTATGTGTTTGCAGGCTAATACGCCACTGAGGATGTTGCAAAATATAGTCAAAAATCAAACTTTTACTCTCAGGAGAGTTCCATTCAGGCTGTAGGTAACACAAGGTAGATTTAGGGACTAAACGCGCCTGTTGTTCTGCCCATTTTAAATCATATTCGCCAGTGACCACGACTTTTAATTCACTAGCGCGATCGTAAATGCTCGGATGAGGCGCTTTAAACTGCTTAGGAGAAAAGGTAATCCAATCAAAATCTCCCGTCAAAGGATGAGCGCCAGAAGTTTCTAAATGAACCTGCAATCTTGCATTTTTTAGAGCTGTAGTTAAAGGAAACAAATCGTGCATCAACGGCTCTCCGCCAGTAATAATCACGATCGCTGGATTAACTGATTGAGCTATGAGGGTCAAATCTTGTGCCGACTGCTGGGGATGACGTTGAGGATTCCAGGAGTGTTTGGTGTCGCACCAAGGACAATGAACATCGCATCCGCCTAAACGAATAAAAAAGGCGTTCACTCCTGTCCAATAACCCTCTCCTTGCAAAGAATGAAAGGTTTCGACAACGGGATAGGTAATGATTTCAGTCGCAGTGTTCAAAATGTTTTTACTCTCTAACCGTTCGTTAAAAGTTACCTCAACTCAACCCCTACTAATTTACTAATTACGATATTTCTTTAATTCTGTCCTCAATGTAGCAATTTCAGCTCTAAGCTGATCCAGCATCGTCTGGAGATCTTCAGAGTTAGTGCTGCTAGTATCAATGTTGACCCCTCGATAGGAACTAGTTGTACGACTGCCATTATTACTGCTGTTAGGATAAACAGTTGTGCCTGATGCGCGTTCTGCTCTTAGCTGTACTTCTTCCATAAACTGCCGTAAATTTTCGCGTTGTTCGGCATCAAATTTACCCAGATCGCTCATTGTACTGGTAAAAGATTCTTCAAGCTTTTCGCTCATAATTTCAGCTAATGCTCTGCCAAAAAAGAAGGCGTTGGTCACAGGATTATTACTCATAAGATAATGTTGTTAAACAGTTTCTAAATAGCTACTCTAAGTAGATTATATCTTGATTCTTGAGGCTCTAGGCTTTAAGCTTTTGACTTCAATTGAGAATTAAATGAGAAAATATCTTTATAACTATGGCGATCGCTCTATATTTTGGCGATAGATGCTTAATTATCTATGAATATTTGACCAGGTAATTACCATTCTGCATAAAAAGCTGACAATATAAGTATTTGATTGATAAAGAGGATTGTTATTATATCTATGGGTCAAGTTGATTCTTGGAAAAAGCGGAGTGCTACTTCGTTGTCGCGTTTGTTACCTAGACTAGAAGAACGTTTTTGCGACCACGTTGATACAGTAGAATGGCAGGGTTATCTAGAACGCATTAATACTCATTTCCCCCGCTTGTTTCAACTGCTGTATCAACTTTATGGCAATCAGTACGATTTCTTTTACCATCTAGAAAATATTTTGGCTTCGGCTACTTCGATGTGGTTAGCCAGATCTGATGACCTCAAGGCTTTAGACGTAATGCGTCAAGCAGATCCTCAGTGGTATCAATCAAATCGAATGGTAGGGGTAATGTGCTATGTCGATTTGTTTGCTGGTAACCTCCAAGGAATTCGCGATCGCATTCCTTATTTAACTGAGTTGGGTATTACCTATCTGCATTTGATGCCTTTATTTAAATGTCCTGAAGGCGATAATGACGGTGGTTATGCCGTTAGTAGCTATCAAGAGGTCAATCCCGCTTTGGGTACGATGGAAGAGTTATCACTCTTAGCTACAGAATTAAGACAGCATGGTATTAGTTTAGTACTTGATTTTGTATTTAATCATACTTCAGACGAACATGAGTGGGCAAAACGAGCCTTAGCAGGAAATGAAGAATATCAAGAGTATTATCGGATGTATCCAAATCGAGAACAGCCTAATGCTTTTGAAAAAACGGTTAATTCAGTCTTTCCTGATGAACGTCCAGGTTGCTTTACCTACAAAAATAAGATTCGTAAATGGGTTTGGACAACTTTTTGTAACTATCAGTGGGATTTAAACTATGAAAATCCCGTAGTTTTTAGCGGGATGGTGGAAGAAATGTTGTTTCTGGCGAACATTGGCGTGGAAGTCTTACGTCTAGATGCAGTAGCATTTCTCTGGAAAAAATTAGGCACAAGTTGTGAAAATTTGCCCGAAGCGCATTTACTCATTCAGGCGTTTAATACAATTGTTAAGATCGCTGCTCCAGCGATGGCGTTTAAGTCGGAAGCGATCGTTCATCCTGACGAAGTAACCCGCTATATCAGTCAAGAAGAATGTCCCTTGTCTTATAATCCACAGTTGATGGCACTGCTATGGGATGCCTTAGCTGTGAGAAATATTCGGCTACTACGTCATGGAATGTCCAAGCGGTTTACAATCCCTCAAGACTGTGCTTGGGTCAACTATATTCGCTGCCACGATGATATTGGTTGGGCAATTGCTGACGATGATATGCGAGACTTGCAAATTAATCCTTACGATCATCGAAAGTTTCTAACCGAATTTTTTACTGGTCGATTTGCAGGCAGTTTTGCCAAAGGTTTACCCTTTCAAGAAAAGTTGGAAACTGGAGAAGCCAGAATTGCGGGTACTACTGCATCCTTGTGTGGTCTAGAGAAATTAACGGATGAAAATCATCGTCTAGAGATCGATCTAGCAGTACGACGTATCCTCTTGTTACACGGAGTTATTTTAACCATCGGTGGTATTCCCCTGATCTATTTAGGAGACGAAATCGGGACTTTAAACGACTACACTTATACCAATTCGCCAGAAAAAGACGGAGACAGTCGCTGGGTTCACCGTTCGGCATTTAATGATGAACGTGCATTAAAGAGGAAAGATAGCTCTACTGTTCCAGGAAAAATTTATCTGGGATTGCTCAAGTTAATTCAAATTCGCCAGCAAAATCGAGCTTTTAGTCGTGGAGAAACTGAAATTATTGATACAGGTAATGACTGCATCTTTGGTTATTTTCGTTCTCAACAGGAACAAAATGTTCTCGTGTTGGCTAACTTTAGCGATCTCGAACAGGAAATTATGGCTAAACAATTAAGATTACTCGGAATGCGTAAAATATTTACCGATCTTGTCTCTGGTAAGACAATTTCAGCTATCCAGAAGTTAGTGCTTGAACCCTATCAGCTCGTAATTCTCCTCTAGATTCCGACAATCTCGTAGCTTTAAAATAAACCTAGCCAGCCTATTTCTAGATTGAATTTAGGAGCTAAAAACCGTTTTGAGAGAGCTTCATACTCCATGAATTCTATTTGTTGGCTGGTGCTGGGTTTAATTGTTACTTAGGAAGTAGTATTTTAAAGATGTCCTAATTTTATTAAAATCTATGATTCAAATTAGCAGTGATTAAGAGGTTATAAAACTTTATTTTGTTGGTTATGTTCAACTTGTATATTTAATTTATTGTTACTTCAAATAATTAAATTATTTTAACTTCTTTTAAAATTAAGATGAAAATTGATTCTAAGACTATAGCAAAAAATAATAGTAAATTAGAAAAGCTAGCTGATTTTAAAGTTGGTGTGGATAACGTGATCTTTTCGGTAGATACTACTTATAATCGTGTACTAGTTTTATTGCGAAAAAGAGATGAAGATCCTTTTAATCATTATTGGAGTTTGCCAGGAACTTTAGTACGTCAAGGAGAATCACTTACTGATGCTGCTTATCGAACTTTAGCCGAAAAAATTCAGGTAGATAATCTATATTTAGAACAGCTATATTCTTTTGGCGATCCTGGTAGAGATCCTCGCGAAAATCCAGATAGTTTTGGAGTTAGATATTTATCTGTTAGTTACTTTGCTTTAGTTAGATATGAAGCAGCAAAAATAATTAATAAAAATAATTATGACATTTCTTGGCATAAAGTAAATGAAATTCCCTCACTAGCTTTTGACCACGATAATATTCTCAATTATGGCTGGAATCGTTTAAAAAATAAACTTCAATATAGTCCAATTGCTTTTGATGTTTTACCAACAGAATTTACTTTAAACGAAGTTTATCAACTTTACTGCACAATTTTAGGTGAACATTTTGCTGACTATTCTAATTTTCGCTCTCGCTTATTAAAGCTAGGATTTTTATCAGATACAGGAAAGAAAGTATGTCGAGGTGCTGGTCGTCCCGCAAGTTTATATAAGTTTGATTCAGAGGCTTTTTTACCCTTGAAAGATCAACCTTTACTATTTATTTAAAATTAAGATAATTTTAACTTTATTGAATCTTTTTTATTTATAAATACAATCAATAATTCATCACTAATATAACTATTCTATTCTAGAAAATATTCACCATGAAGATAGCGATCGCACAACTAAATCCCACTATCGGCGACATTACTAATAATGCCCAGGAGATACTTGCTGCTGCTAGAGAGGCAGCGGAACAAAATATCCGTTTATTACTAACCCCTGAACTATCTCTTTGTGGCTATCCTCCTAGAGATCTATTACTCGATCCTGGTTTTGTTGAGTCGATCGCTCAAGAGTTAAAAGCGATCGCCAATCTGCTCCCTGAAAACATGGCGGTGTTGATCGGTACAGTAGAAATTAATCCTCATGCAGCTTCTAAAGGACAAAAACCGTTGTATAACAGCATGGCGCTATTAGATGGAGGTATTAAACAAGTCTTTCATAAGCGCTTATTGCCCACTTATGATGTATTTGATGAGGATCGTTATTTTGAACCTGGATATGAGGCTAATTATTTCACCCTCGATGGCACAAAGTTTGGGGTAAGTATCTGCGAAGATTTATGGAATGATGAGCGCTTTTGGGGTAAACGCAGCTATGAAGTTAACCCGATTGAAGAGTTGGCACAATTAGGCGTAGATGTAATTGTTAATCTGTCGGCTTCTCCCTACACGGTAGGTAAGCAGCAACTAAGGGAAGCGATATTGCACCATGCAGCAACTGCTTATCAAACGCCAATTTTATATGTCAATCAGGTGGGGGGAAATGATGATCTGGTATTTGACGGTAACAGCGTGGCGTTGAATCGTGCAGGGGAAATAGTCGATCGCGCTCAAGGTTTTGATACGGATTTAATTATAGTGGAATTGGCTGCGTTAATTTCCAACTCCTATGATCCTGCTACTTTTAAGACAGGGGAAACAGAATCAGAAAATGCAGAAATATTTAGCGCCTTAGTATTAGGAGTTAAAGACTACGCCAGGAAGTGTGGTTTCCGCCAGGCGATCTTAGGCTTGAGTGGTGGAATCGATTCGGCTTTAGTAGCAGCGATCGCCTCTGAGGCTTTAGGTGCAGAGAATGTATTAGGGGTATTGATGCCATCTCCCTATAGTTCCGAGCATTCTATCAGTGATGCAGTGGATCTAGTGAATAATTTGAGAATAAGAAGGCAGAAACTGGAAATTAAAGCAGCAATGGAGGCTTACGATCGCCTACTTGAGCCGATGTTTACTGGAACAGAATTCGGGATTGCCGAAGAGAATATCCAGTCGCGGATTCGGGGTAATTTATTAATGGCGATCGCCAATAAGTTTGGTTATCTTTTGCTCTCTACGGGTAATAAATCAGAGATGGCGGTTGGTTACTGTACTCTCTACGGCGATATGAATGGCGGGTTAGCAGTAATTGCTGATGTGCCAAAAACCAGAGTATTTGAACTGTGTCGCTGGTTGAACCGTGAACAGGAAGTCATCCCTAGCAATATTATTACTAAACCTCCTAGTGCCGAATTAAAACCAGATCAAAAAGATGCCGACTCCTTGCCCGACTATGAAATCTTAGATGATATTCTAGAACGCATGATCTGCCAGCATCAATCCTCAGCAGAAATAGTAGCAGGTGGACACGATCCAGAAATAGTGAGTAAAGTAAGGGCGTTAGTTACCCGTGCTGAATTTAAACGCCGTCAAGCACCACCAGGCATTAAGATCACCGATCGCGCCTTTGGTACTGGCTGGCGGATGCCGATCGCTAAAAGATTGCCTATTATATGAACTAGCTATTAGCTATTAGCTCTTAGCTCTTAGCTATCAATACGTAGATCTAATCTAGAACCCAATAATCATGAAAATACTGATGCTGTTCGTGGAACTTATATAATACGCTGCTAGAAAATCTAAAAATCTAAAAACCTGAAAAGCCTATGGCTTATAGCTTATAGCTAAAAATGAATCACTACGATTTTCAATTCACATTAGGCGTATGAATTATCAAAAATCATTAATTAATCAACAAAAGCTAACTCCTTATCTATTTTTGTTCCCCGCGATCGCCTTACTTGGGTTAACAGTATTCTTCCCCGCAATTCAGGCATTTGCCCTCAGTTTTACGCGCTATGAATACGATATAACTCAACCTCCAGAGTGGATCGGCATTGCTAATTTTCAACGGCTTTGGCAAGACGAGGTTTTCTGGCAAACGATTAAAAATACCCTGCTGTATTTAATTGGCGTAGTGCCAATTTTAATTATCTTGCCTTTAGGCTTGGCAATTCTAGTTAATCAAAAACTGCGTGGGATTAATTGGTTTCGCACCGCTTTTTATACCCCTGTCGTAATTTCTATGGTGGTGGCAGGAATCGCTTGGAAAGCTTTTTATACTCAAAATGGTTTATTAAATCAATTTCTTAAACAATTAGGATTTACAGAAGGTATACCCTGGTTAACCGATCCTCAACTAGCTCTTTGGAGTGTGATGCTGGTTACGATCTGGAAAGGCTTGGGATATTATATGGTAATTTATCTAGCTGGCTTACAGTCAATTTCTCCCGAACTTTATGAAGCGGCGGCGATCGATGGTTCAGATGGCTGGCAAAAGCATTTAGATATTACTCTTCCCTTAATGCGTCCCTATTTATTTTTAGTTGGTGTAATCTCTGCCATCTCAGCAACTAAAGTCTTTGAAGAAATATTTATTATGACTCAAGGAGGCCCAGGAAATAGCTCTAAAACCGTTGTTTATTATCTTTATGAACGAGCATTTCAAGATTTAGATATTAGCTATGCTTGCACCATTGGCTTAGTTTTATTTTTAGGTATTTTAGGACTTTCAATTATTAATTTGAAGTTAACGGCAGATAGTAATAAATAGACTTCTTGCAAGAATCATAACTAAATACCTTGTTACGAGGGAAAAGGGCTTGCACCGCTTAGTTTAGTGGAAAGGTTAAAGGTAAAAACATTAATCTGCTATTAATGTAATACCAATTCTATATGAAAATGCATTAAATCAGATTTGATCCCTTTGCGTCTTTGCGTCTTTGCGCGAGACCTACAATCAAAATATTAAGTGCAACCTTAAGAAGAAATGGTATAAGAAATCCAATAAATAATGAAGATTAAAACTATTATTATCTGCTGCTGTTTAATCCTGTTATTTGGATGCAAGAAGCCACCTGAGCCAAAGAACTTGTATTTAGGAGAAGTAACGCGAGTAGTTAGTGGTCAAGCAGTGGAAGTAATCTTGACAGGTACATCTAAGGTGGTCAAAGTGAGAATTGCAGGGATTGATGCTCCCGACTGGCGACAGTCTCCTTGGGGAGAAACAGCCAAGCAAAAGCTAACAGAATTAGTCATGAGCAAGCCGATCAAAATTGAGGCAGAAAATCTAACCCGCGATCGCTATAATCGTCTTCTAGGACATCTTTGGCAGGATAAAACTTTAATTAGTCAAGAGTTACTTAAATCAGGATGTGTGCTGGTAAACGATAGAGATCCCCATTCATATAGTAAGCTGCTTATGGAGTCTCAAGAATATGCCCGCTTAATGGGTTACGGAATTTGGAATCCAAAGCTGGCAATGCGCTACACTCCTAGTCAATTTCGTTCAATGAATCCTCAACTAATTAAATGACTCAACCTACCTCCGAACAACTACAGATTTTTCTCGATGTCGCCACCGCCTCAGTATTGGCTGCGGGAGCAGTATTAAAAGAACGTTGGGGCAAATTAAATGATATTCAAGAAAAAGGTCGTCCTGGGGATTTAGTAACAGAAGCGGACAAGCTAGCAGAAGCAGAAGTCCTCAAAGTTTTAAAGCGTCATCTTCCCGAGCATCAAATCTTAGCAGAAGAGTCGGGAGCATTAGGTAATGCTGATAGTGAATATCTTTGGGCGATCGATCCTTTGGACGGTACAACTAACTATGCTCATGGCTTACCTTTAGTGGCAACCTCTGTCGGCTTGATGATTAATGGTGTTCCTGCGGTGGGTGCTGTATATAATCCTTTCAGTGATGAGCTATTTCAAGCAGCAACAGGGTTAGGCGCAACCTGTAATCGTCGTCCGATTAGAGTTTCAGCAACTAAAGAATTGAGCAAAAGCCTCTTAATTACTGGTTTTGCCTACGATCGACGGGAAACCAACGACAATAATTATGCAGAATTCTGTCATCTAACTCATTTAACTCAAGGAGTGCGTCGCTTAGGATGCGCTTCGATGGATCTGGCTGGAGTAGCCTGCGGTAGACTAGACGGCTATTGGGAACGAGGAATTCAACCCTGGGATATGGCAGCAGGAATCGTCATCTTAAGAGAAGCGGGAGGCAAGGTAACTGCATATGATGGCAGTCCTCTAGATATTGCTTCTGGTCGGATCTTGGCAACCAACAGCTTGATTCATACTGAATTGAGTAAAGCTCTGGGTGAAACTCCTGCATTAAAAAAATGGCAGTAATAACCAACTAACATTAACTCCAAATCGCCAATCGCGATCGCTGTCTGCATTAGCTTCTCAACTTTGTCATAAAATGTCAGTATGAGTCTTGCTATATCAATATCCTGTAGAGAGATGGCACATGAAGAAAATTTTAATTATCTCAGCCAATCCAAAAAATACAGATAAGCTGCGCCTAGATGAAGAGATGCGAGAAATTCAGGCAGCTCTAAAACAATCCCAAAATAGAGAACAGTTTCAAACTGTTACGCTCTTGGCAGTGCGAGTTGAAGATCTGCGTCGTGCTTTATTAGAGTATCAACCAACTATTGTTCATTTTTCGGGGCATGGTTCTGGCACTAATGGTTTAGCCTTGGAAAATAATTCTGGGGAAATACAACTAGTAAGTACAGAATCTTTAGCAAGGTTATTTGGTTTGTTTCAGAGTTCAATAGAGTGTGTTTTACTGAATGCCTGTTATTCACAAGCCCAAGCTGAAGCAATTCATCAACATATTGATTATGTAGTGGGCATGAATCGGGCAATTGGGGATGTCGCAGCCATTGAGTTTGCTATTGGATTTTATGATGGGCTGTTTGCTGGCAGATCCTATGAAGAATGTTTTGAAGTTGGCTGTGCTTCTATTGACTTGCAGGGTATTCCAGAACATTCAACCCCACAGCTAAAAGCAAGGCGGAGGTCTTCTTTTCCTATTGAAGACAGTATAAAAGAACGCAAACAATCAGAAGTTGAAAACGAATCAATTCAGGCTATTACACCAGAAAAACCTTCACAATCAATTGTTTTTAATGGTGGTAGTTATTCAGGACAAATAGGACAAGCAGGCGGGAACCTGAAACAAAATCAGTACAATAATCAAGAGAGTGTGGAGAAACAATTATCTCTCACAGAGGTTGTTGAACTAATAGAAAAAATTGAATCTTTATTTAGCCATTCAGATTTACCTGATAATCAAAAGAAACAAGCTCTGAAACATATAGATTATGCCAAGGATGCAGTTCAAGAAAAAGAACCAGACAAAAATATTGCTGCAAAAAGTTTACAAAAAGCCACTCAAGTTTTGAAAGAAGCGAACGAAACTTTGGGTGTAGGTCAAGGGCTTTGGCAGAAGTTAGAACCAATTGCTAAACAATTAGTTCCTTGGTTAGGAATTGCCGCAAGAAGTTTCATTTAACTTTCAAATAACCTAATTGCATAGTAGAAATAATAAAACCTATTATAGATCAAATTAGGTAAATAAAACTTAGGTAATAGTTTGGTTAATAACTTATGAATCAACAACCAAATTCTCAGCAAAATTTCGAGAGTGATAATTCCTTATTTAGGAAATCACAGATTGGGCAAGCTGGAGATAATCTTAGCCAAATTCAGAATATTAATATATTTAGTTTTTTTAAGTTATCTATTAAATTAGATCCTAAATATACCCTTGCTTATAAAGGTCTCGGCGATGTTTGCTACGAACAAGGAGAATATGACCAAGCCATTGCTGATTACAGTTCAGCTATTAAATTAGATCCTAAATATGCCTATGCTTACAACGGTCGCGGTTATGCTTATTACGAAAAAGGAGAATATGACCTGGCTATTGCTGATTACAATTCAGCTATTAAATTAGACTCTAAATTTACCTATGCTTACAACAATCGCGGACGTGCTTACACAGCGAAAGGAGAAAATGACCTGGCCATTGCTGATTATAGTTCAGCTATCAAATTAGATTCTAAATTTACCTATGCTTACAATCTTCGTGGACTTGCTTACTCTAGAAAAGGAGAAAATGACCAAGCCATTGCTGATTACAGTTCAGCTATCAAATTAGATTCTAAATTTACCTATGCTTACATCGGTCGCGGCTATGCTTACTATGGAAAAGGAGAATATGACTTTGCCATTGCTGATTACAGTGCAGCTATCAAATTAGATTCTAAATCTACTTTTGCTTACAATCTTCGTGGACGTGCTTACTACGAAAAAGAAGAATATGACTTTGCCATTGCTGATTACAGTGCAGCTATCAAATTAGACCCTAAATATACCTATGCTTATAACAATCGCGGCGATGCTTACTCTGAAAAAGGAGAATATGACTTTGCCATTGCTGATTACAGTTCAGCTATCAAATTAAACCCCAAAGATACCGATGCTTATAAAAAGCTAGGTGATGCTTATAAAAACAAAGGTAGTAAAGACCAAGCAATACGTAACTTCCAAAAAGTTATTGAATTAACTAAGAATAAAAATAATCCAAACAAGATAGAATTGTCTCTAAAAGCTGAAGCTGAAAAAGAAATTCAATCATTAAATAGGGAGTAGACACACGCCAAACAAAGTCCTCGGTAAATAGGAGATTAATGCGATCGCGGGTGAGAATTTCTACCCTGCCTCCTGCCCTTTTTTAATTTCATCGAATTCACGTGGATAAAATCGTTCTATCCTAACTGAATCATATCGGGATGTTCCAGAATAAATTCATCATTAGTTAAAGGTTCGTCTTCTGATTGAGGAGTCCAAAGTACTTCCAACTTCATTAAATCATCTTCACTAATCACAGCTAATTTTTCCAAAGTTAATTTTAATTCTTCACAAGAATGAATGCGATGGAATAGAGGTTCTTCTCCAGCAGAGCCGATTAAGATAGTTACAACGACATAAGCAGGTAAATTTAAATTATCGTTTGCTTGGTTGTGAGATTCATTTCTAGTCTCATCTGTATAATCACGAATTTTGCCATTGATATTGCTTACTGTTTCGCAGCTAAACTTACTTCTTTGAGCGATAGATAATCGATTAAAAGCTGCTTCAGCCTTATCCATTTTAATTGGAAAAGAACGAGATGAAATATGAGTCCAGTGTTCACTATTTCTTAGCAAAATAATCATTGATTCTTGCAAAAGCTCGATTAAACCTTGTTGTGTATTAGTATCAATACTTAGTGTCAATTGAGATAACTGTTTTGAGATTGCTATGGCTTCAGCAGTCAAGGCGATGTGTAATTTAGAAATAGTAACTTGACGATTTTTTAGCTCTGTTTCTTCTCTAGATTCTCTTTTTCTTACTTTTCGACTTACTTGGTTTTGAGCATAAATTGTATAGGCAATGCAGCCAAAAATACCAAAAAATACTAAGAAAAATAGTAAATCTAATAGATTAATATCTCCACCATGACCATAAGCACGATGATAAGAACTATTATGAATAATTACTGTGTTATTGTGATTTTTGCCTCGACTGGAGCGAGATCTTCTAGTTGTATTGCTAGAACTTGAAGAACGGCTTCTAAAAGAGCCTCCACCACTACGTCCTCCGCTTCTTTTAGCTAAAACTTGCTGACTAAAATCAATCTGACTATTTAAAAAATTAGCTTGAATAGGAAGGTCTGTAATATTTAATAATGTAAAAGCAAAAAATGTACTCAACAGCAAATTACTTTTACTTGCTTTTTTTTGATTTACCATTTATCTAAAAATATTTTGAATTTTAAATACAAAAGTACTAAATAATGAGAACGGCTAAAGTATAGCTTTCCCAAATATTCGATAATAATGATCTAAATCACGAAAATACATCAGATAAGCTGTAACAAATTTAATTTAATTTAATTGATAGTAAATTCACTCAAAGTAGGTGTGAGAAAGTTTTTGCTAATGTTGTCTAATTGTATTATAAATAAAATAATTTTAAACTTTTTTATAATAGTTAATCGTCAATAACCCCAGGGCTATTTCATTCTCATATATCCAGAGAATTTATTCTCTGTCTAAGTAGATTAAGTCCGTTTAAACGAACTTTAATTTTAAGCCAAGAAATTTATTTCTTGGTTCACTACAGTTAGAACAAAATAGCCCTGTCAATAACCCTGCATAGATGTCTATTACTTAAAGTAAATATAACTGGTAGTTCAAGCGAGTAATAAGAATATAGCGATCGCTTTAATTAAAAGGCTTCAGCTAGACGGGATCTTACTTAATGATTAAAATCTAATTTTTTGCTCAAAATAAGTTGCCGAAATCAGCTTTAGAAGACAAAATTGTACAGATACAAAATCAATTAGCTCTAAATTCTGGAATTGAATAATTAACTTTGTGGTTATTTCCTCAGAACTTTGGGGAACTATATTAAGACAGCGTTCAATCTACAGCGAATTTCAGTTGAATAGAACCCATTACCTATTATCTATTACCTATTATCTATTACCTACTACCCATTACCCATTACTTCGATAAATTAATCTGTCTACTCAATCGAAAACTACTGTAAATTGACGTTTCCTCCACCAGGATATGTTTGACTGCTGGCTCATTTATATCTTTATTTTTATATGTCTTTTGCGATTAAACAGGGACTTTTTAAACTCAATATCACCGATCACCACGCCATATTAGGTGTATCAATTGACGCTGAAGCGAAGCAAATTCGTGGACAGTATCTCAAAATAGCGCAACAGCTACATCCAGATAAGTGTCGCTCTGATCCAGCTAAAGCCAGAACAGCAGAACAGATTTTATCAAGATTGGTTAATCCTGCTTATGAGCAACTATCGCGCAAAAGCGCTTTTGCTGAACACCAATTAGTTTTGACTCAAATTGGCAAAAAACTAGCGGCTAATAAAAATAATTTGCCAGTTAAAAGCCAGTTGGCTCAGGATTTGCTCAAAGCTGGAGATGGTGCTGAGTTAGTTTATCTTAAGCTGTTAAAACAATTAACTACCGAGCAATATCAATCTTTGTCACAATCAGGAGAGCTAATTGAAGCCATTAGTGAGCTAAATTTAGTTTACTTAATGTTAAAAAGCGATCGCGGAATTAACCGTAGTCGTATTCCAGCAGCTCCCGCTCCAGCTCAACCCAGTCAAGTTCCTGTAACTCCAACCCAGTCTTCTGTAACTCCAACCCAGTCTTCTGTAGCTCCCAGCCCTGTAGAAGAACCGACCACAGATTCACGAGTTAATGCTTTTATCGCTCGAGCGCAACAGTACATCTCTAAGGGAGAATTCGATCAAGCAATCCAAGAATTAAAAGATGCTTTAAGAATTAATCCTAATCATGGTGTTACTCATGCCGTAATGGGTAGAGCTTATCTGCATAAAAAGCAGTTGACTATGGCAAAAGTTCATATTGACAAAGCTTTTCAAGCTGAACCCCATAATGAAATTGTGATGGAAAGCAAAAAAGCTCTGGATAGGTTAAATAGAACAACCAATCAATCTAAAACATCTCATCCTGGTAGTGATAGTAAATCTACTGACAAAAATAACAAACCTGGGAATAGTGGTTTCTTTAGTGGTTTTTTTGGGCCGAAAAAAAAGTAAGATGACACCAGTAGATATTGCATTCAATATCTAAGTCGAAAGTTTTGGTGCATTTTGTCAAGAAGAATGCACTGGAAGTACTCTAGCGAGCAAGTAGATCTCGCTCATTTGGCTTGTCGCAATTCTTACACTTATTAGAAATGATCTATCAACCACCCGCTGGAGCAAGAGACTTATTACCTTTAGAGGTAGAGCAAAAACGTTGGATTAACGATCGCCTTCAGCATCAGTTTCAAACCTGGGGCTATCAGCGGATTGTCACCTCTACTCTAGAATGGCTAGATACCCTAACAGCAGGTGGGGCAATTAGACCAGATAAGGTAATTCAACTGCGTAACAATGGGGAACATGCTTTAGGTTTACGACCTGAACTTACTGCTTCGATCGCCCGTGCAGCAGTGACACGCATGGCTGGTAATAGCGATCCGCAGCGTCTTTGCTATCGTGCCAACGTATTTCGTAATGCCTCTGGCAGCCATCATGGTCGTCAGCTAGAGTTTTATCAAGCAGGTGTCGAATTACTATTTGCTGGTGGTGTCTTAGCCGATGCCGAAACAATTTTGTTGTTGGCAGAATGTTTACATGATTTGGAAATTCCCGATTGGTCAATTTTATTGGGGGAAGCTGGATTAACGCGATCGCTGTTAGCAGTTTTCCCCGCAGCAATCCGCACCTCAGTCCGTAACTGTATTGCTAATCTAGACCGTATTACCCTTGAAGGTTTAGAGCTAGACCCAGAGCTAAAAAAACAGGCTTTAGTTTTATTTGACCTGAGAGGTAAGCCAGAAGATGTGCTGAATAAAATATCTACTCTGGATTTAGACGCTGATGCCCAAGCAACGGTAAATAATCTTAAATCCCTGATTGAATTGCTCAACAGTAGCTCAGAAAAACCGCTCCCCCTAACTTTAGATTTGAGTCTGCTACAAACTTTTGATTACTATACGGGAATAGTGTTTAAGGTCGTTAGTTTCCAAGATCATCAATCTTATGTTCTAGCTGAAGGCGGACGCTACGATCAATTACTCGGACTATACGATCCCCAAGGAAAGACCTCTCCAGGCATTGGCTTTTACCTCTCTATTGAAGATCTACACTCTTGTCTATTGGCTACCAATAAATTACCGCAACAAGCACCCAGTAGTGACTGTTTAGTTATTCCTACCTCTCCAGCAGCAGCATCGGCAGCGCTGCAATATGCTCGCCAGCTAAGACAAGAAAAGTCCGTTAAAGTAGAAGTAGAATTAAGCGATCGCCCAGCAGCAGCAGTTAAGCAATATGCTCAAACCTGTCGCATCGAGCAATTAATCTGGATTGAAGCGGATGGTACGCCTAAAATTGAACAACTTGATTAATTTAGAACCACGGATTCTGTTTTCAATCTTAAACTAAAAGCGATCGCGGTTTTTTCCAGCCTGTTTTTGGATTACAAACCCTCATTAGAAGTGGTTGAAGTTGCGATCGCTTTACTTCAAATGGTTATCATGGATAATGAAAGTATAGTCAAAAATAAAATGAATTTACCTAATCAGACTATATCTAAACCGACATTGGCAGAATTCTTGCAACTTGTCGAAACAAAGCCAGAACAAGAATATCTAGCAGGAGAAATATCTCAGAAGCCGATGCCACAAGGAGAGCATAGTGTTTTGCAAGCTGGGTTGGTTACAGAAATTAATCGAGTAGGGAAACCACAAAAGCTAGCCTGTGCCTTTCCAGAGTTGCGTTGTACTTTTGCAGGAAGTTCTATTGTTCCTGATGTAGCGGTGTTTGAGTGGCAAAATATTCCCTTAAAAACCAGTGGAAGAATTGCTAATAAGTTTGAGGTTGCTCCAGATTGGACAATTGAAATATTATCTCCTAATCAATCTCCCAATCGAGTGATTAGAAAAATTACTTTTTGTTTGAGTCAAGGTACAAAACTAGGCTGGTTGATCGATCCTGAAGATGAATCAGTGGTGGTTTTTGAACCAAATGTAACACCCGTAGTCAAAGCCGATCGTGATATTTTGTTGGTTTTAGAAGCTTTAGCTAGTTATCAACTTTCAGCAGCAAATTTATTTAGTTGGTTAAATTTTGATTGAATTAGCTCAATTCATCAAGTCAGATATCATGATCGATAGGGAGAAAATAACCAGATTTAATAATTGCGATGGTTTTAAGTAAGCTTTTTCTAGCTAAGAAAGACAAGTGGCAGCCGATAGTAAAACAGCTTGAAGATATAGTTGGTAAGGATGGCGTGATCCAGCGAAAAGAAGAACTGCTGACATACGAGTGTGATGGTTTGGCGAGCTATCGTCAGCGTCCCGCTTTGGTGGTTTTACCCCGCACCACAGAAGAGGTCGCTGCTGCGGTTAAAATATGCCATGACCATAATATACCGTGGGTTGCTAGGGGTGCAGGGACGGGTCTATCTGGTGGTGCTTTGCCTCATGGGGAGGGAGTGCTAATTGTAACAGCGAGAATGAATCAAATCTTAGCTCAAGACCTAGATAATCACTGTATTACTGTCCAACCAGGAGTAATTAACAACTGGGTGACTCAGGCGGTAAGTGGAGCAGGTTTTTATTATGCTCCCGATCCTTCCAGTCAGATTATTTGTTCGATTGGCGGGAATGTGGCGGAAAACTCTGGGGGAGTTCATTGTCTAAAGTATGGTGTAACTACCAACCATGTTTTAAGCCTCAAGCTAGTCACTACCGAAGGCGAGATTATTGATGTCGGCGGTATGGTACCTGAGATGCCTGGATACGACTTAACAGGTCTATTTGTAGGCTCTGAGGGGACTTTGGGGATTGCCACCGAAATTACTCTACGAATTCTCAAGCGTCCTGAATCGGTATTTGTCTTATTAGCTAACTTCCCAACTGTAGAAGATTCGGGAGCAGCGGTAGCCGAAATTATTAGTTCGGGCATCATTCCTGCGGGAATGGAAATTATGGACAATTTGAGTATTAATGCTGTAGAAGACATTGTTAATACAGGTTGCTACGATCGCCAAGCAGCAGCAGTATTATTAGTCGAATTAGACGGTTTAAAAGTAGAAGTAGAAGCTTATCAAGCAAAAGTTGAGTCGATCTGTCGCCAGCATCACGCGACAGGGATTACTAGTGCTGATGATTTAGATACTCGCGCCAAACTATGGAAGGGTAGAAAGGCTGCTTTTGCCGCAGCAGGAAAAATGAGTCCTAATTATTTTGTTCAGGATGGAGTAATTCCTCGCACCAAGCTGGTAGAAGTGCTAGCGGAAATCAATGCCTTAAGCGATCGCTATGGCTATAAAATCGCCAATGTGTTCCATGCGGGCGATGGCAATCTTCACCCCTTGATTCTCTATGATAATGATGTGCCAGGAGCATTTGCTACGGTAGAAGAAATTGGTGGCGAGATCCTCAAGCTGTGTGTCGATGCAGGAGGTAGTTTATCAGGAGAGCATGGTATTGGTGCAGATAAAAACTGCTATATGCCCTATATGTTTAACTCTACAGATCTCGAAACCATGCAGTATATTCGCACGGCATTAAACCAAAAAGGATTGGCTAATCCAGATAAAATCTTTCCAACTCCTCGTAGTTGTGGAGAAGCAGCAAATGCTCAGAAGATCCAGCAGAGTCAGCAGTTTAAAGATGCAGAACTATATTAACAAGCTGACAGATGTGCTGTTGTGATTGAGCTTAATTGATCGTACCCCCACCCCAATGCTGTTCGGTTAACGATTGTTGTTTAAGATTTGGGACAATAATCATATTATATGAACTCCGTTTAAACAATTCCAATTAAAACTCGCGCAAAGACGCAGAAGCGCAAAGATTTTATTAAAAGCACTTAAGCGGACTTGATATTATCTCCCTACTTCCTATTTCCTATTTCCTACTTCCTATTTACTTAATCCAAATAGTTTTAATATTGACAAACTCATGAATCCCCTGGCTACTTAATTCTCGACCATAGCCCGAGCGCTTGATTCCACCGAAAGGTAAACGAGGATCGGACTTAACCATCCCGTTGATAAATACTGCTCCCGCTTCGATTTCGCTAACTAAACGCTGGCTTTCTTCAGGATTGTTCGTCCAGGCACTAGCGCCTAAACCAAAGGGAATATGATTGGCTAAAGCGATCGCCTGATCAAGATTTTGAACGCGAAATAACAATGCTACAGGGCCAAAAAACTCTTCTTGCGCCGTCGCCGAATTCACAGGGATATCTATCAAAATTGTGGGGGGATAATAATTGCCTGGACGATCTGTAATTGGCTCTCCACCAGTTAAAATCTTGGCTCCCTGCTGCACTGCTGCTTTAACCTGCTGGTCTAACTCTGAGCGAATACTTTCTGTTGCTAATGGGCCAATATCGGTATCTTTGTGCATTGGATCGCCGATAGTTAGAGCTTGAAACTGGTTTAATAGTTGTTCTTGAAAGCGATCGCCGATACTTTCTGCCACAATAAACCGTTTAGCAGCAATACAAGACTGTCCATTATTCAGCATTCTAGCTTTAACTGCCGTGCTGACTGCCTCCTCGATATCGGCACTTTCCAGGACAATAAACGGATCGCTACCGCCTAATTCCAACACGACCTTTTTAATCTGTTGTCCCGCAACCGAGGCTAATGCTGCCCCTGCTGGCTCACTTCCAGTTAAAGTTGCTGCCTTGACGCGATCGTCTTCCACGATCGATTGAACCTGACTCGCACCAATTAATAAAGTTTGAAATGCCCCTGGAGGAAATCCAGCTTGCGCAATAATCGACTCGATCGCCAACGCACATTGAGGCACATTAGAAGCATGTTTAAGCAGCCCCACATTCCCCGCCATCAAAGCAGGCGCAGCAAAGCGAAATACCTGCCAGAAAGGGAAATTCCAGGGCATCACCGCCAAAATTGTACCTAAAGGCTGATATGCTACATAACTGTGGCTGGCATCACTAGCGATCGCTACATCGGCTAAAAATTCAGGTGCTTTTTCGGCATAAAAACGACAAACTTTAGCACACTTTTCCGCTTCGGCGATCGCACTTTGGAGCGTCTTACCCATTTCTGTGGTCATAATCTCCGCAAACTTAAGGGTATCTTGTTCTAAGATCTCTGCTGCTTGGTTCAACCACTGGCTACGTTGAGCAAAGGTTGTTTGGCGATATGACTTAAAAGTAGATTGTGCTAAAGCTAGCTTAGTTTCTATTTCAGCATCACTCAGAGGCGTAAAAGTTTTGAGAGTTTCCCCAGTTGCGGGGTTAATAGTTGCGATCGCCATATATCTTTATCTTGGTAGCTATATTTATCAGACTAGCTTCCTGATTTGCAAGGACTACTATTTTTATAGAAAACGTAATCATTAGTTGAATTCAATATACGGCGATCGCACTCTCCAAATCGCCCTTAAATCACTCTACGTTTTTATGATTTAAGTCAGAATTTACAGCAGTAGGATTGGTAAGATTATTTGGTCGTCTCAATTTTAATCAATCATGGAAAATGATCTAGTCCCTTTTTTGCTCGGAGTCGGCTTCTTAATCAGCTACTTAATTTTCTCCGCAGTAACGGAAATGGGAACTAAACTACCTTGGAAAAAATAAAATTAGTAAATTTTACTAGCTAAAAAATGCGACGAGATTTTTATCTTCTTACTCTCATGTCCAAATCTAGCTAAAATTAGGCAAAATCAGGTATTTTAAATCAAAGTAGAGCGTAAAAAATATTTAAATGGATTGAAACTTAATTAAAAATAGATCTAAATTGATTTTGAATTAGTAGAGGATTGTCCCAGAGTTGTTTAAACTTTTAATAGGTCGATAAGATTTCAATTATGAAAAAAGCTAATCAGCAATTGCCAAAATCAGAGTCAGCAGACAGTTTAGAAACGTTAACTCAGCATAATTTTTTATTTAAAGATTTAGACCCAGCTTTAATTGCCAAGTGTCTTAATTCCCAGCCGCTTGTTGTAGAAAAACTTTATTCAAGCCGTCCCATCTATACAGCATTTAAGCCTGACTCGACCTTAGAACATCTCTATGCAATAGTTGATGGTGGCCCAATTGTCGTCCGCAGCACTCCCTTAGACCGCATTATTGCCATTACTTACCGTAACAGTTGTTTTGGGATGCAAGACCTTGCTTTGAGCTATGGAAAGTTTTCACGCGCTTTTCCTAGCCTAGTAGAAGCCTATAAAACAACCGACGTTATTAAAATTCCTTTAGCAACTATCAGCTTAATCCATCAGGAATCTGAAGTGTTTCGCCAACGTTATGGATTAATGTTTGAGCTACAGCAAAAGTTTCAATATCATTTGCTTAACTGTAGTACCTATCCTCCTCAAGCAGTAGCAGCTTTGTTGCGGGCTTTAATTTATCAAGAAAGGGAATTAGGTAATCAACCTCAAGGAGATATGTTTGTTTTCGATCTGCCAGTAGAAGTCATTGCCAAGGCTTGTCAGTTAAACAACCGTACAGTGGAGCAAGTGCTTAAAGGTTTAACCAAAGCGGGAATGTTAAGACCTCATAAGGCGCAAAACGATCTGGTAACGGTGGTCGATCCT
The DNA here is from genome assembly GCA_019359095.1 of Pleurocapsa minor HA4230-MV1. Classification (NCBI taxonomy): domain Bacteria; kingdom Bacillati; phylum Cyanobacteriota; class Cyanophyceae; order Pleurocapsales; family Pleurocapsaceae; genus Pleurocapsa; species Pleurocapsa minor. Next base: position 311,706 of record JAHHHZ010000020.1, read on the forward strand.
GAAGGGTTAAAGGTAGTGTATGGCGCGACTAGGGATAAAGTTGACTGGTGGCCTCTAAAGTAAATATTAAGTAAATTTAAAAAGCAATTACTGATATGACGAAGCTGGCGATCGCGATCAGCATTAAAATGATTCTTTGAATATAGCGTTGGCGATTAAATGGCGGTTGATAGTAAGCTCGGCGATTATGAGACTTTGTTCGGTAGAGCAGGCGAATTTCTTGAGCTGAGAGAGAATCAAAATCAAAAATAGGAGCTAAACTAGCTTTACTAATACCATTAGCTGAATTGCGAACTAAAGTATTGCTATTTTGTTTGATCTGAAGGCGCTGCTTTTTTAGGGCTGGTTGATAAATACTTTTGCGGTATCTTTGCAGATACAAGCTTTTTTTGGGGTACTTAACAATATTTACCGTTTGTTTGCGTTCGACTGTTTGGGTGAGTAAGTTACCTTCAGCGCGGGCATAGTTTGTACCCAAAGAATGAATCGCCCGTTTAAGATCCTGAATTAAACTATCTTTTGAAAGGTATCCTGATGCTCCTGCCCGTATAGCCTCGGTGATGTAACTCTGTTGTTTATGACTGCTTAACACAATTACTTTAGTATCGGGTACGTGTTTGCAGATATATTTCGTAGCCACAATACCGTTCATCTTGGGCATTTCAATATCGATTAAAACCAAGTCGGGCTGTAGTTTGATTACCTGAGTCACCGCACTATGACCATCTTGAGCTGTACCGACGATCTCTATTTCTGGCTCATGTTTTAAAATTGCTTTGATGCCTTCTAACATTAGATATTGATCGTCAGCTAGAAAAATTTTGATCTTCATAAAATATGCTGGTCTATAAGCTAAATATTCAGCGACTAAAGATAACGGATAAATTGTTAGCAGGCATTTCAATAACTTGCTGTAATTTTAAGTTTTGTGCTGCTGCTGTTTCGACTACCTCCTCTAAATCTCTCACGCCCCAAAGAGGATTGCGATCGCGTAAAGAATGGTCAAAACTGGCGTTGCTTGCAGCAGTATGCTCTCCATTACGCTTATATGGGCCATAGAAATAAAGAATGCCATCATCAGGTAAAATTTGTCCAGCCCCTTGAATTAAGCCTAAACAAGCCTGCCAAGGAGCAATATGAATCATGTTGATATTAACGATGGCGTTAATTTCGCGATTTTTCACCTGCTTTTGCCAATCGTTTTGGGTTACATCGATAAGCAAGGGTAACTCTAAATTATCCACAAGACAAGTATTTTTCCAAGCAAGAATGCTTTCCCTCGCCCCAAAATCAACATCAGAAGGAATCCAGCGACATAATTTTAACTCGGAAGCAAAGAAAATGGCATGTTCTCCCGTCCCACTCGCTATTTCTAGCACATTACTCTTGGTCGGTAAAGTTTCCGAGAGAATCTTGAGAATCGGCTCGCGATTACGTTGAGTCGCTGGGGCATATTGTCTGGAATCCATTGGTTAAAGTTCAATGATTTAAAACGAAGAGCAGTTAAATTAGCTATTCTATAATTAGAATTAAAATGTTTCAGGATAAGTTAGGTTAGGTTTAATAATTAAATAATGTTAAAGAATTAGGGAATGGGAAAAAATTTTAGTTTAACTCTTCATTACAAACTTGATATTTAATGTTGTTTATGTCTATTGCTGGAAAACGATCACTAGAATAGGTTAAAATCATACAATTAGCATCTAACAAATTACAGATACTGCTCGCGATGGATATTAAATTTATGGCTAAAAAAAGCAGTTTTTTTGTCCAATCAAATTTTTTTTGGAATAAGACTAAGTTGTAGATCCTATCAGTAAAAAACAATTTATATACATTTAATATTCATCTAGCTGCTGATTAAAGTTGGCGATTTAAGTAAGTAACAGCTTGTTCACAGTACCATTCAACCGACTTACTTGGACTATAGTACATAATCTGTTTAATAATTGTCATTAATTTAACACTATCGCAATTGATAAATAATAGCTTAGAAGCTAATTCTGGAGTTGTTATACTCGCAACATGATGAGTTCTTTTCAGTTGACTTAGTACACAGGCTTTTAAATCGTAATATTTATCTTTTAGATTCTGCATGGTTAAATTTCTAGCTTATTCACATCTATGTTTTCCTTCTTAAAACCAATTAAGACAACATTTTATATTACTTTTATAGTTTGAAATAATAAAATGACTCAAAGAATTTTAATTTGGTATCGCAGCGACTTGAGAGTTCACGATCTTCTGGCGCTAGATGAAGCGGTGGAGCAGCAGGCTGAGATTATTCCTGTATACTGTTTTGACGATCGCAATTTTGGCGAGACTTCTTTTGGATTTCCCAAAACGGGTAACTATCGCGCTCAGTTTTTAATTGAATCTGTGGCGGATTTGCGTGCTTCGTTTCAGAAATTAGGTAGTAATTTAGTAGTGCGTCGCGGTTTACCTGAAAAAATTATACCAGCGATCGCCGAGCAGTTAAAAGTAGATCGAGTTTGTTATAGTCAAGAGGTTACTAGCCAAGAGAAGCAAGTTGAGAAGAAGCTGAAGCAAGCTCTCTTGGCGAAAAATATTCAGGTAAATTCTTACTGGGAAGCAACGCTATATTTACCAGAGGATTTACCCTTTGCGATCGAACAAACTCCAGAGTTATATACCAACTTTCGTAAGCAGGTAGAGAAAAAGTCAGAGATTAATCAGTCTTTGACTGCGCCGAAGCAACTGCTACCTTTACCAGAAATTGAACCAGGGGAAATTCCTACCCTAATCGATTTTGGTCTATCTACTCCCGAATTGGATCGACGGGGGGTATTAAAATTTAAGGGGGGAGAAACTGAGGCAATTAAACGATTACAAGAATATTTTTGGCAGCAAGATTGCCTTAAAGATTACAAAGAAACCCGCAACGGGATGCTGGGGGCAAATTATTCTTCTAAGTTTTCCCCTTGGCTAGCTTTAGGCTGCATTTCCCCACGGTATATTAACGATCAGGTGATTAAATATGAGACAGAAAGAGTCAAAAACGACTCAACCTACTGGCTCGTCTTTGAACTTATCTGGCGCGACTTCTTCCGCTTTATTGTGGCTAAACATGGCAATCAGGTATTTAGGATTGAGGGAATGCAGGGAGTAGAAATTGCCTGGAAACAAGATTGGCAACGCTTCGATCTTTGGCGAGCAGGAAAAACTGGCTATCCGTTGATTGACGCCAATATGCGAGAAATAGCAGCCACTGGTTTTATGTCTAACCGTGGCAGACAAAATGTAGCTAGCTTCTTAACTAAAAATCTGGGTATCGACTGGCGCATGGGCGCAGAATGGTTTGAGTCGCTGCTGATTGATTACGATGTCTGTAGCAACTGGGGTAACTGGAATTACACTGCGGGGGTAGGTAACGATGCGCGAGGCTTTCGTTATTTTAATATTGCCAAGCAAACAAAAGACTACGATCCTCAAGGGCAATATATTAAACATTGGCTACCAGAATTAGCTTCTCTACCTGGAGATAAAGTTCGTGAGCCTGATAAGTTGACTCAAGATGAACAAGTACATTATGGAGTGAAGCTAGGGGTAGATTATCCTCGCCCTGTTGTGGACTTTTTTAAATCGGTTAAGGCTAATGAAAAGATCTATCTAGGAAGTAAGAAATAGGAAATAGGAAATAGGAAATAGGGAAGTAGAGAAGTAGGGAAGTAGGGAAGTAGGGAAGTAGGGAAGTAGGGAAGTAGGGAAGTAGGGAAGTAGGGAAGTAGGGAGAGAATTATGATTATTGCCCCAAGTCCCCAATTCCCCAATTCCCCAAGTCTCAAACAACAATCGCTAAACAAACAGCATTAATACAAGAGGCTTATTCTCGCTTCATTGCTCTTGCCATATCGCGTTGATCGTCACGTTTTTTAGAAGCTTCCCGCTTATCGTGAAGTTTCTTGCCCTTACCCAAACCAATTCCAACTTTAACTCTGCCTCCTTTAAAATACATTTTTAGAGGAACAAGAGTTAAACCTTTTTGTTCTGTCTGTCCAATCAGTTTGTTAATTTCTTTACGGTGTAGCAACAATTTACGAATTCTTAGAGGCTCATGATTAAAATGACTGCCTCCTGCTTCGTAGGGCGAAATATGCACGTTGCTTAACCAAGCTTCGCCATTTTTAATAAAGGCATAGCCATCTCTAAGGTTGACTTTGCCTGCGCGAATTGATTTAACTTCTGTGCCGAATAATTCAATTCCTGCTTCGTAGGTTTCTTGTATTTCGTAAAGATAACGAGCCTGACGATTATCGCTAACTATCTTAACGCCTGCTGTTTGTTCCGCCATTCTAATATTTTGCAGCTTGCTGAGGATCTATTAGTATATCATTTGACTTTTATTTGGTGGGGACAAAAGAATGATCGAGTTAAAAATCAAGACGCTATAGCAGTCCTATTTGATTCATGAAACTACATTGATTGGTTTTTAGGTAGTAGGTAGTAGATAGTAAAAATTTTTCATTTCATTTAGGATTGCTATATCAAAAAAATTCGCCCCATCAACCTTAATCACTTAAGGGTAAATCAGAGCGAACTGAATCTATTGTTTAACTATCAAGTTATTCACTAGACTATATTGCTAATTGTTTAAGGGAAACATATATTTAGTAAATTCAGCAAATTTAAAGTGACCAAATATAAGTATTAATAATAATTTTCAACATTGTTGTAGCCACTAAATCCTTTGAGAATTACTGGCTATCTAGCTAGATATTACTAGACAAAATCTAACTCATGTTGATCGAGCAGAAGGTAAATTAACAATTTACTGTAAACTCTTATTGAGTTTTGGGTTTAGCCTCAGCTTCTTGATCGATTTCGACAACATCTAGATACTGTAAATCTAGGGATTTATTTTCTTTGAGCCGCTCTGTAAGCTCACCCATACGTTTAATTTGACGAATTGGTAAATTAGCCGTCAAAGAAGTCATGCGTTGATCGTTAGAAAGAGAAAATTCCATTTCATCGCGATCTACTTCAACATAGCGTGCTACTACGTCGAGGATTTCTTCTCGCATAGCTTCCATCATATCGGGATTAATGCTGGCGCGATCGTGAGCAATAATTAGTTTTAAACGACTTTTAGCGTGACTTCGACTATTGGTATTATTATTCCAGGGAAAAATCATTTCCAGCAACCTTCTAATCATGTTTAACATGGTCTACATTGGACGAACAGACTCAAGCAGCGTTGTTCACGGAAGTATTGGCAAAATTCAACTAAGTTATGTTGATTAACCACCAAACATCCGACGCAAACGAGTCAAAAGATTACCTTGATTTGCCATTAAGTCCAAAAAGGGTACTTTTTCGCCTTCTAAACGACGAGCAATATTAAGATATGCTTGAGCAGGAAGAGAATCATACTCTCCTAAGACTAAAGGTTCTCCCTTATTAGTCGCGACAATTACTTTCTCATCATCAGGGACAACACCAATTAACGGCACGCCTAATAATTCAAGTACGTCTTCGACGCTCATCATTTTATTTTCCTCAATCATCCAGGGTTTAACTCGATTAACGATTAGGTTAATTTTGTTGACCCCTTCCGCTTCCAATAAGCCGATTACACGATCTGCATCCCTTACGGCTGCCACCTCTGGAGTTGTAACAATTAAGGCTTCTTCAGCAGCAGAAATGGCGTTACGAAAACCCAATTCAATACCTGCGGGACAATCGATTAAAATATAATCGTAGCCTTTAGCCAAGGCAGTGGCGATCTTCTTCATCTGTTCAGGTTGAACTGACTCTTTATTACGATTTTGCGCTGCCGGAAGCAACACTAAGCCTTTAAGGCGCTTATCTTTGACCAGAGCTTGTGCCAGACGACACTCTCCAGCTAAAACGTCGATCGCAGTATAGACAACTCTCTCTTCTAAGCCTAATAACAGGTCTAGATTTCTGAGTCCAAAGTCAGCATCTATCAAAGCAACAGAACGGTTCTGTTTAGCAATCGCAGCTCCTAAATTAGATGTGGTGGTGGTTTTACCCACTCCTCCTTTGCCTGAAGTAACAACAATTATACGACTCATATTGCTTGTTTACGATTTGTGTAGCTGTAATTATTTTGCTTGATTTTGATCGATCCATGCCTTGCTTGGCGACGAGAAAATATAGCGTTTGGTAAACTCGGAAATTTTCGCCAAACGAATTCCCTCTGTAGTCATGAAGGCTAACTCTGGGGATAAACGCCTAGGTCTTAACTTAGGCGCTCTAGCAACAGCGTCAGCAATCCGCAACTGGGTAAATTCCATTTGTAGTGCCGTAATTCGACATTGAGAATTCCCTTGCGCTCCTGCGTGAGCAATACCCCGCAAACGACCCCACACCAAAATGTCTCCTGCGGCGATCGCTTTTCCACCTGGATTGAGATCGCCGAAAATGATAATAGTTCCTGGATGGCGTATTTCTACTCCAGAACGAACGGTACTTTGTAAATACAGCGGATCTGCTAAGGTAGAAAGTTCTTCTGAGTCACTCGCTGGTTTAATCAAAGGTTGAGCAACAGCTTGTTGCTGTACGGAATAACCGCTAGTCGCTGCTGCCACTGCCGTTTGTCGCCGATTAGTGCTGACTGTCAAAAGTGATAGTTTTACATCATTAAGAGTTTCCGCAATAGTTTGTAATTGTCTGGCATCAAGCAGCCGATCTTGAGCAACTAAACACACATTTGTCCCTACTTGCCAAGATTGCTCCTTGGTTTGTAACAGATGTTTTAGCTCTTGCCAAGTCTCTGACCAAGGTAAATCAGCACTAAGTTCTGCTTGACTGGGTAGTACCAGTAACATTTGTTCGTCATCGTGCTTCAAATAAATTTGAGAATAGCGATTGACGAGAGGAGACGAATCAGTCAGATCGTCATTTTTATCCAGGGAGATAGTAGGCTCGAAAGTCATGCAACCATCCTGATCATCCGTATATCTACGTATGTCTACTGTCTAAGTATTTCTGTTTTCACGCTTCACATACTAACGTAAGTTTCTGTCAATGAAAGATTACGAAATTGTTAAGCGTTGCCAAACAGCGACTAAACTATTTTGCTCGCCGACATTACCTGGAAATAAAACCACTGGTAAATTGGGAAACTGAGGATGATTCGGTGCGGTACGAATGACGGAACAACCTGGGAGAATCTGTCCTAAAAGTCGGGCTTGAGTTAAGTTTAGACCAACGCTGAGAACATCATTTGAGGTGATACCCCCTTTGCTAATTAAAAAACTCAGGTCGGATGGTAAACCTTGAACCACTTCCATCAATAAAGCAGAAACGGCCACGCCAAACTGTAATCTTTGTTGTATATCGTCAAAACTTAATTCTGCCCTACTGGTATAAACTACAGGAGTTTTGCTTTGAGCAAAGACCTCTTCAATAGTCGCAAAAATTGACTCCAGAATCGCCTGTTTGGTTTGCGGACGCTCGCGTAAAGCCACGACATCAACTTCAATTCCTACCACCTGCTCTTGTTTGAGTAACTGATTGAGCTGTTGGGTGGTTTTCTGTACATGAGAACCCACTAAAACTACTCCAGGTTGCTCCGTCGGTCGGTAGCGTGCCATATTTTCGGCGGCAATTGGCTGTTCTCCCAACTGTGCCAAAGAAGTCAACAAGCTAGCAGCGGAGCGAAAGAGAAAGCGTTTGCCCTGAGCAGTCGCCTGTAAAATTGCCGTCGCTAGTAAATCAAAGTCCTCTTGACATTCGCCATCAACCACCACACACTGATTATCCTTAAGCTCCAATAAGCGAGACTGAATTTTACCTGTACGAATATTAGACAAAGAAAATTTAACTACTTGCTCTGGGGTAATCTGACCCTGAGTTTTTTCCGCAACGTAGTCGGGAAGATAGCTATGACTATAGCTAAACACTGAATCGCGAGCGAATTCTGTCTCGGCGACAGGAGTTTTAACCCCATCAATGAGTAGATAGTGAGTTTGATCGACGGTAATCCTGCCTCCTTCAAAAAAAGCTGGAGTCAAAAAATGAGCGTCAAAACCACCCAATTCTTGGGCAATGACATCAGTTTCAACGGGATAATGTCCGCGTAGGGTAGAATCGGAGCGACTTACCACCAAAAAGTCTTTAGTTTCTGTGTTGGCGATCGCAATTTTGAGATTGTGGCAGATTTCTTGGGTAGTGGCGATCGCTTGTTCGGGATTCATTGCTCTGGTGTTACTCAGGATAAAGAAAATCGGCGCGCTATCCTGTAAACCTTGCATCAGAGTATCTATATCCCACTGCATTAGTAATAGGCAACTATGTACTGTTTGAGAGCCTGTGGGGTCATCGTCAATCACAATGATTTTTGGCTGTGTTTTATTCATATTTTTTTAGCAAAGTTTACAGATGTCTGTATTTTCTCAAATAAATCTGTTTATTTTATGTGGTTTAAACAAAGTTGAGTTAGAATGCTGGCAAAAAGCGCAACATGGGATTTTCGAGTGTACCAGATTGTCGAAATCCCGATGAAAGAGTTCGGCTAAGAACTTTCTATTCTTACACTTACTTGTCACTTACCAGGACGTAAAGCCGTCCAGAGGAATCTATTATCGTGCGAATCCCCCTCGACTATTACCGTATTCTCAGTGTTCCTGTCAAAGCTACTTTGGCACAGTTAGAGCAGGCTTGTAATGATCGTCTTTTACAGAAGCCTCGTCGTGAATATAGCGAAGAGGCAGTGGAAGCTCGTCAGCAATTAATTCAATACTCGTATCAGGTGTTGTCCAATTCGGATCAAAGAGCTAGTTACGATGCGCAGTTTTTGCTAAATATGCAGCCTCTAGCAACTCCAGAATTAATCGAGAAGAGTGAATCAGTAGCTGAGACTAAAACGGCAGGTGTAGCGGAGGAGGTAACACAAGAAAGTATTGATCGAGCCAACCCGATGATTGAAATTTCGGCAACCCAGATTGTTGGGGCTTTATTAATTTTGCAAGAATTGGGGGAGTATGAAACAGTTCTCAAGCTGGGGATAGATGAATTTAACAGTCGAGAAATAAAACAGCGGAAACAGCAACCAGAAAATGAGCTGGCTCTCGACACAACTCAAGAAGATTTAATTCTGGTTTTGACTTTGGCCTATATGGAGTTAGGTAGGGAGCAGTGGCATCGTCGGGAATATGAAAATGCAGCACTGTCGGGTGCATTAGGCATCGATCTGCTCCAGCAAAAGAGTTTGTTTCCTCACTTGCAGGTAGAGTTAGAACAAGATTTAGCTAAACTTCGACCCTACCGAGTTTTAGAATTAATTTCGCGCAATCCCGCCCAGTCGCCTGCTAGGACAGAAGGGTTTAAATTATTGCAGTCTATGTTGCTCCAGCGTCAGGGGATTGAGGGTAAAGGAGAAGATCGCTCTGGTCTAAACTTCGATCAGTTTTTATGTTTTATACAGCAGTTGAGAACATATCTTACTTCCGCCGAACAACAAGAACTGTTTGATAGTGAGAGTCAGGAAAAATCAGCGATCGCTAATTATTTGGCAGTTTATGCCCTGTTGGGACGAGGATTTGCTCTTAAACAACCAGAATTGGTGTTGCGCGCCCAGAGAAAATTAGATTATCTGAGTGAAAAACAAGATGTTAGCTGGGAACAGGCGATCGCCGCTTTGTTGTTAGGACATGCAGAAAAAGCAATTTATAAATTAGAAAATTCTCCCGATCCCAGTCAACTTGAGCAGGTGCAACAACATGCTTTGGATAGTTCTGACTTGTTACCAGGATTGTGCTTTTATGGTGAACAGTGGCTATTACAAGATGTCCTGGGTCAATTTAGCGATTTATTAGCTACCGAACTGACCCTTAAAGAATATTTTGCCGATCGAGAAGTACAAGCTTATCTAGAACAATTAGCACCACCCACCATCGCCGAAACTACAGGCGAGCAATCAGCTTCGCAAGCAGCAGGGCAAAACAGTAAGGATCGAGCTGAAAAGGCAAATTTAAACATTATGTCTTTATGGCGTAATATGTTCTCGAAAGAGAAATCAACCGTCGGTGCGTCCCGTGTTGCTTTTGCCCAAAAAGAGATGGCAGGAGCTAACAGCAGTGAGTATAAGGGTTCGTCTACTGCCACTATTGAACGCGATCGAGTTACTACCGCCTCAGAAGTGAAGCCTCTGTCTCAATCCACCCCTATTTCAGTTCAAAATACTCATCATCAATCTAGCCCCAGAAAATCTCTTTCATTACCTCTAGAGACAGAAAGCACTAGAGCTGTACCAGAATCTGTCATCCGCAAGGCACAGACAAAAGCCAGGAAGAAAAAAGCTGGTAAGAAGAAGAAAAAACGCAGCCCTGAGACAATTTGGCGAGGCTGGCTATTTATAATCGGCTTGATTTTAGGCATCGGCACGATTGGCTATTGCGGGATGAAGCTTTTTCTATCTTCACCAACCAAAACAGCTAGTGAGGCGGAGTTGGCGATCGCTCTTAATCAAGCTTCGGTAGAAATTCCCCCGCAGAAGGCCAAGCCCAAACCTGTAACAGTCGAACCTAAGCCCGAATTAACTTTGACTCAGCAATCCCAACAGACAATTGAAGATTGGTTAAATAGTAAAGCTGCTGCGTTTGGTAAGGAACATCAAATTGACCAGTTAAACACTATCTTGGCAGAACCTCTCTTAACTACTTGGCGGGCAAGCGCTAAACTATATCAAGCAGAAAACAGCTATAGAGAGTATCAACATGCGATCGTCATGCGATCGGCAAAAGTAGACCCGAACGATCAAAATAAGGCAACGGTAGAAGCAGAAGTAAAAGAAATCGCCAAACACTACCAATCGGGTCAGCTAGATAATGCTCAATCCTATGACGATAACTTATTAGTGCGTTATCAGTTAATTCGTCAAGGAGAAAAATGGCTGATTCAACAGGCAGAAGTTTTAAAAACGCTCTAATTAAAGTAGGAGTCACAAATTAGTCAAAAATTAACTAAACACAACTTATATTTGGTGTGATATTACTCCAAATTATAGATCTCACAAATGCCCTGAAAAAGATAAAATAGTTTCGTCCATCTTAAACATTAATCAATAAGGGATAATAAAGGATGCTTTCCTCACTAGTCGCTGACTTTCGCATCATTTTTGAACGCGACCCCGCAGCCCGCAACTGGCTTGAGGTGATAGTTTGTTATCCAGGTCTACAGGCCCTATCTTTACATCGTATTGCCCATTGGCTTTATCAAATTGGCATTCCTTTTTTTCCGCGCTTCATTTCTCATTTAGCACGTTTTTTCACAGGCATTGAAATTCACCCAGGGGCGCAAATTGGTCAAGGGGTATTTATCGACCATGGCATGGGAGTGGTGATTGGTGAAACTGCAATTATTGGTGACTACTGCTTAATCTATCAGGGAGTTACTTTAGGCGGAACAGGAAAAGAAACGGGAAAACGTCATCCTACCTTGGGGGAAAACGTGGTACTTGGCGGTGGGGCAAAAGTTTTAGGTAATATTCAGATTGGTAATGATGTGCGTATTGGTGCAGGTTCGGTAGTGTTGCGAGACGTGCCTTCCAACTGTACGGTAGTTGGTATACCTGGTAGAGTAATTTATCGTTCAGGAGTCAAGGTAGATCCTTTAGAACATGGCAATCTACCCGATTCAGAAGCAGCGGTAATTCGTACTTTAGTCGATCGCATTGAGTCTTTAGAACAAGAAGTAAAACAGCTAAGACAGTCTCAATCGGCAAGCAAATTCTTAGTCGCCGCAGTATTATCTGAGTCTGGAGATCAGGATCGGTGTCATCAAGTAGAAGATAGCTGTTTATTACGAGACAAAGAGATTCGAGAGTTTTTAGGTGAAGAGTTACTATAGGAAGTAGGAAATAGGAAATAGGAAGTAGGGAGCTAATTATGATTATTGCCCCAAGTCCCTAAGTCCCCAACTCTCAAACAATATCAATCGTTAAAAAATTGTTTTATCTGCCACCAACTACGACGTTTCTGATCCGAATATGAGGCCCGCCAACGCTCACTGGTAAAGGCATTTGTCCTCCTTTACCGCAACCACCATTGGTATATAAAGTGTCGCTACTAATTGCATCTATATCCTGGAGAGTTTGAAAGACATTACCTGATAAAGTTACATCGCTGACTGGTTCAGCAATTTTGCCATCACGGATCATGTAGCCTTCGGCTGCTGCAAAGGTAAACATTTCGCCATTGGTTTGTCCCCCCAGCATTCTGACGGCATAAACCCCTTCTTCAATCCCTGCAAACATTTCTTCTAGGGGAGTATCTCCAGGCTCGATCGCCGTATTAGTCATCCTGACAATGGGAGGATAGTTAGCCCGAATTGCTCTAGCATTGCCTGTAGGTGCTTCAGTCATCTTGCCTGCTGTCTCACGGGAGTGTAATCTTTCAGTTAAGACACCGTTTTTAATTAAATACTTGCGTTGTCCTGGGACTCCTTCGTCATCGTACTTCATCGATCCAGGCAAATTTTCCATCGTGGCATCATCAACCACATTTAACTGTTTAATGCCCATCGGTTTACCCAAAGTTAGTAATTCCTGCATTTTGGGGTTTTCATAGACAAAATCCGCCTCAGATAGATGTCCAAAAGCCTCGTGAATAAACACCCCAGAGAGATAAGGATCGAGAATTACCGTATATTGACCACCTTTAACAGATTTCGCTTCCAACTGTCTGACTGCTCTTTCGGCTGCCCCTTTAACCCGATCTTCAATGCCTACTAAAGCATCAAAATCATTACGCGAATGAACCGATTCAAAACCCTGACGGACAATTCCGTCTTCTCCTTTAGCGATCGCCGCAAACCGTCCGTTGATATCTAGTCTTTCTTGGACAATACAGCTACCAGTAGAGTTAATAAAAGTTTTAGTCGCAAAGCGATCGCCAATACTTGCCATGGTGGTTTGAATGCGCGGGTCAAAATTGAGCAAGATCTCGTTATAGGCTTCTAATAGTTCACGCTTATCTTTGAGAGACACTGTACGCGGATCGCGTTTAATTTCTTCTGGCACATAATCTTCAATCGGTTCAACTGTGGCTAGCTGCGTCTCTTCCTTCCCGACTAACTTGGCTTGGGAAATTGCCTCTTCGATTCTGGTGTTAAGCTCTTGTAAGCCATTGAAAGTAACAAAACTCCAACCACCCTTATGACAGGCGCGAATGCCTCCCCCCAGAGAAAAACTACGATCTACGGAGTCTAACTGTTTACCGCGAAAAGAAAGCCCTGTAGATTCGCTCTGCTCAACCCGAATTTCGAGGTAGTCTACTTGGTCTTTGTATGTGGCGATCGCACTTTTTAACTGTTCTGTGGTTGCTGTTGTTGATATAGTTGTAGTCATTTTGTCTAGTTTTTTTCTGGTTTAAACGTTAGATAGATTAGTTTTTAATTTTGAGTTCTTAATTTGATGGACGCTAAATATATCTTAAAGAATAATTGCTTGAGTAACTTCTCTTTTAGCTATGGGCGAGGGAAACGCTAATTTAATTCACGCAAAATATCTTGCAACTGCTGTTGATAACGACCATAGTTTACCCAGTCTCCTTTTTGCAAAGCCTCTTGCGCTTGCTGATAGATCTGTAATGCCGATTCTCCAGAGGTAGAATCAATTGCTGGAATATTGGAGTCGATTAATCCAGGGGGAACTCGATCGAATACCTGAGCTAAGGATTGCTCTAGGCTGGGAGTCATGACTATTTCTTTGTCATAAGCCACGATCACGCGAGTAAGTTCGGGCAATTCTCCCTGTTCGGCGCTTAAATAGAGGGGTTGGACATACAGCAAAGAACCGTCAAGGGGAATCACTAGGATGTCACCGCGAATTACCCTTGAACCTCGTTGACTCCAAAGAGTTATTTGTTCGGCTATTTCTGGATCTTGATCGATTCTGGCTTCGATTTGAAATGGGCCATAAACTAGCTCTTGTTTGGGAAATTCATAGAGGCTTAGTTTGCCGTAATTGTTACCGTCTGAACGAGCAGCCATCCAGGCTATCATGTTATCGCGATTAACGGGAGTAAAGGGCAGAATCAAGACAAATTCGCCGACGTTTGACCCTGGCAGCTTCATAATTAAATAATCGGGTTCAACCTGTTGCTGTCGATCGCCTTCAAGTTCAGTAGCAAATCGCCAATCGTCTTCGCGGTTGTAGAATACTTGAGGATCTTCTACGTGATAGCTTAAGTACATTTTGGCTTGAATTTCAAATAAATCTTGGGGGTAGCGAAAGTGAGCCTGAATTGCTGGCGGAATGCTGGCGGTACTTTGAAACAATTGAGGAAACATCTTGCGGTAAGTTGCTAAAATCGGCTCGTTTTCATCCACTACATAGAACTGCATTGTGCCATCCTTGGCATCTATTACCACTTTGACGGGGTTACGAATATAGTTAGTCCGCTGATCGGTAATTAATTCGGTTTCTTGTTCGTGTGCCACAGCTTCAGCATAGGGATAGCGATCGCTGGTAGTATAGGCATCAATAATCCATTTTAGTCTGCCGTCAACCACTACTAAATAGGGATCGTTGTCGTATTTGAGAAAAGGCGCAGCATGATGCACGCGATCGCTAACTTGCCGATAGTAATGGATGCGGGAATTGGGGGTAAAGTAGTTAGAAATCAAAATTTTCAGGCTACCCTGTTCATAGGCATAGGCTAATCTGCGCCACCAGTTGTTTAAAGGGACTCCTCCTAAGCCATCGTATTTGGTAAAAGCGTTTTCATCACCACGTGGATAGTCGAACTCATAGGTATCCATCCCTGTGTAAACATAGTCTGTGGTTAACTCACCGTAATAAATTCCTGGTTCTGTAATCTTTAAGTCGGTTTGGGATACGGGGGGAATATTTTTGACAAACAGTACGGGTAAACCATCGGCTGTTACCTCGTTTACAGGATTCATGACTAGGCCATAGCCATGAGTATATTTAAGTCTTTGATTGACCCAAGTTTTTGCCGAGGAGGGGACTTGAGTATAGTCGAATTCTCTGGCAGACAGCATTACCTGACGATAATCACCGTTGAGGGTATAGCGATCGACATCAATATCATTAAACCGATAGTAAAAGCGGATTTCTTGTAGCTGTCGATAAGTACTCAACAGTGGCAGCTCATCCCAAAGACGAATGTTGTCGATCGTAGCTTTATTTTCGGTTAAGACATCGGCATTAGCATTGGCTGAGGAAGCCAGTTGATAGTCTTGATTATTGATTTTGGCTAAATCGTAAGCCTGTCGCGTAAACTTAATGTTGTGTTTAATATAGGGAGTTTCTTTAGTTAGCTCGTTGGGTTCGACGATAAAACGCTGCTGCAACACGGGATAAGTTCCATTGACTAGCACCAGAATTAAGGCATAAACGCCAATGCCATAAACAGGACGCAGCAAACTATTTGACCAGGTAGCAACAATTAGCCAGATTCCCAGCAAGATGGAAGCGAAAATCATCACCCAGAAGGCAAAAAGACGAGCATGGGTATCGGTATAGTCTGCCCCCCAAACTACTCCCTGAGAAGAATAGAGCAGTTCGTAACGTTCCAACCAAAAATCTACGGCAATATCGAGAGCGATCGCCGCTAGTAGCAAACTAAGGTGGACTTTTATGGGTTTGGTAATGAATTTTTGCCATTGCTGTTCAATTACTAGACTTTTCCACTGCCAATCAAAACGCAAAATACCTTTAAAGACATACACTAAGACTGACAAAACTAATCCAGCAATTAAAAGAGTTAGCCACCAATTTTCGATGCTATCTAATAAAGGTAACTGAAAGATATAAAAGCCCAAATCTTGTTGATAAATCGGGTCAATTTGTTTGAACTCAGTGGCGTTAATAAATCGCGGAAATAATTCCCAGGCTGCTGCACTCAGATTAGCTACGTTTAGAGCAGTGAAAAAAATGATTATAGCGATGAGATAATTGGCAATTTTATGGGTATATGGCTCAAATTCGCTCGATTCGAGAAAGCGAAAACGGCGATCGCCCGTCAGACGCAACGCTAACCAGTAGTTAAGACCCAAAAAAGCACCATAGAGCGCAAATGTAGCCAGCCAAATGCTCACCTGCCAAGTAATTCGCTGCCAAAAAACCGTCGTCAACCCCACTGTCTCAAACCACCAAGACTCAGTCAGAAGATGCACTACTGAGGAGACCAAAGTTAAACTGGCGATCGTGACGATCAGCAGATAAGTTATTGTTTTTTGCATGAGTTGCCTGGGAATAAAAACTAGCTTCTAAAGAAAGCTGAGATTATGATGCTACTCTTCAGTATCATAGCTTTTTGGCTAGTTCAGCACTATATTTGTTGATAATTATTTTAAATAACTTGTTTACCTGCCAACACTCTACTCTTAAACAGGTTTTCGTTCACCAGACTTTTACACAAATTAGTTACTTTATTTAAATAAGCTTAATTACTATTGAAGTATTTTCTTCTTGTCTATTTCCAACTTATTTTTATTGAAAACAATATCGTCCAAGCAAAATTCATGGTTGTTAAAAATCATGCTTACAGGCTGGTCAAAAAGTGAAGAAATCGATTACGCTGGCTGTTTTTATGTAGTTAAAAATAACCACGAAATTGTAAAAAAGATTGTAAGAAAGCCAAAGCTTATTGCTGTGAAGCTTACTGAATACAAAGTTGGGTCAATAGGTATTAGAGTTCATTGCTTCAACTAAGTTGCTAGTTATCTCATATTTTATTTTTTTCAGTTTAGCTATTAATTCAAGCGCATTGAACCAGAGAGTATCTGTAAGCAAATAACCGTAAAACCAGGTCTAAGACCTTTGAGTAATCATCAAGAGAGGATTAACTATGTTGGGCAACATCAGGGCTAGAGAAACACCAGTAAGTGGAAGTTTTGAGCGCACAGAACAGACAAGTGCGATGGAAGTATCAATCATCATGCCTTGCCTAAATGAAGCAGAGACTTTAGAAACTTGCATCCGCAAAGCTCAGTGGTTTATTGCTGAGAACGATCTGGCAGGAGAAGTAATTATTGCCGACAACGGTAGTAATGATGGTTCTCAAGAAATAGCTAGAAGACTAAACGCTAGAGTAATCGATGTTCCTGCCAAGGGGTACGGTAGTGCGCTCAAAGGTGGGATTGCTGCCGCGCGTGGGCAATATATCATCATGGGCGATGCGGATGATAGTTATGACTTTAGTAACCTCAATCCTTTCTTGGTCAAGTTACGCAATGGTTATGATTTGGTGATGGGGAATCGTTTCCGAGGTGGAATCGAATCTGGAGCAATGCCTTTCCTCCATCGCTATTTAGGTAATCCCGTACTGACAGGTATTGGTAAACTGCTATTCGGTAGCCCCTGTAATGATTTTCACTGTGGATTACGAGGCTTTCGCAAGGATGCGATCGCTAATTTGTCATTGCAGACTACTGGCATGGAATTTGCGAGTGAGATGGTGGTCAAAGCTACCCTACACAAAATGCAGATTACTGAAGTACCCACAACCTTATCTCCTGATGGTCGCAGTCGTCCTCCTCACCTCAATACGTGGCGTGATGGTTGGAGACACTTACGTTTCTTATTGATGTATAGTCCCCGTTGGCTATTTTTCTACCCTGGGATATTTTTGATTCTCGCTGGTTTTCTGGCAACTCTATCCCTCTTGCCCAGCCCTAAAGTACACAGTTTACTGTACTCCTCAACCGCAATGACAATTGGCTTTCAGATTGTGACGTTTGCTCTATTTACTAAAGTGTTTGGTATCAGCGAAGGCTTACTACCAGAAGATAGACGTTTAAACAAACTGTTTGACTATCTTAACTTAGAGACAGGCTTGATTGCGGGAACAGTTCTGTTAGCGATTGGCATGGCAGCCTCAGTTTATGCCTTTGGTATCTGGGGGCAACATGATTATGGCTCGCTCAATCCCACCGAGACTATGCCGATTGTGATTCCTGGTGTTACCTGTCTGGCATTGGGTATTCAAGCAATCTTTTCTAGCTTCTTCCTCAGTATTTTGGGTCTAAAACGATGAGTCAGCAACCTTGGTTATCGGTCATAATACCGACCTACAACGGTAGTAAGTATTTAACCGCAGCTTTAAACTCTGTGGTGGTGCAGCAAGACGAGCGGCTTGAATGTGTGGTAATTGATGATGGCTCGACCGATCATACTCTGGCCATCGTCGAAAGCTTTCAAGACCGATTGAGAATCAAGTTAATTACTAAAGCAAGAGCTGGTAACTGGGTTGTCAATACAAATCATGCTTTAATGGAGGCGACTGGGGAATATGCCTGTTTCTTACATCAGGATGATTTGTGGCTAGAAGGAAGATTAGAGCAGATCAAAAAAGCGATCGCAGCTTATCCCCAAGCTAGTTTATATCTCCACGACTCTATATTTATTGACGAACAGGGTAAGCCTCTGGGTTTATGGAGTTGTCCTTTGGCAAGCAGACGGAGAATTATCTCTGCCGATGACATGATCGAAAAGCTCTTGGTGCAGAACTTCGTAGCTATACCCTCACCTGTATTTAAACGCACTGCTGCCATCGAAATAGGGGGTTTAAATGATCGACTATGGTACACCGCCGATTGGGACTTTTGGCTCAAGTTAGCTGCTTTAGGAGATACCTGTTATATTCCCAAGCCTCTAGCAGCTTTTAGAGTACATGGTGATTCTCAGACAATTCGTCGTAGTTCCAGCGTCGCCGAATTTCGCCAACAGATGCGCTCAGTGGTGGATAAACACCTTTCCCTGAAATCTAGTCGAGAAGTTAGCAAGGTGGCTTTTTTTTCCACGGAGGTTAATACAACCCTAGCAGCAATGGTTCATGGCGAATCGACGAATTTATTGCAACTAGCTCTAGATTTTGTTTTGCTTGGGCCTACTGGTTGGTGGAGATATTGGCAAGATTCGCGAATTCAAGAGCGTATTTCTGCTCGTTTAAAAGCAAAAATACAAACACAGGGATAACAGGGATAAGTTTGAAGTTATTTTAGAAGTTATTAGTCATGAGCTATAAGCTTATGCCAAGGTATTAAGTCGTAATCTTTATGAAGCCTAATTTATTTATCGTCGGGCAACCAAAAACAGGAACAACCGCTTTGCATCAATTTTTGGGACAACATCCTGAAATATATATGTCGAGCATCAAAGAACCACATTTTTTTTGTGCTGATTTTCATTTAGAAAGCGATCGCGCCTATGGCAAACAGCGTTTTTATGACTTTAGAAGTGAGTCGGCTTATCTCCAGTTATTTAGCAAGGCAAAAAACATTAAAGTTGCTGGAGAATCTTCGACTAATTATCTTTATTCTCAAGTAGCAGCAGAAAAAATTTACAATTTCAATCCTGATGCCAAAATCATTATAGTATTACGAGAACCAGCTAAGTTTCTCTATTCTCTTCATAGCCACTACGTTAAGTTTACGGAAGAAAATGAGCCAGATTTTCTCACAGCCTTAGCGTTAGAAACAAAGCGCAAACAAGAAGAAGCTCTAAGTCCTAGAGTTACCAGCCCCAGCTATTTATATTACTCTCAACGGGTACAGTATTATCAGCAGGTCAAACGTTATTGCGATCGCTTTAAACCAGAGCAAATTAAAGTGATTATCTTTGAAGAATTTAAATCAGCAAACGAGCGTATTTTTCGCGAGATTTTAGAATTTTTGGGAGTCGAACCTAACTTTACTCCTGAATATTCAGCGATTAACGTCAATAAAGAAGTTAAGTTTAAAGCTATTAATAATTTAATTAATAATCCTCTGGCTAAAAGTATTTCTAAAAACTTACTTTCTCAAGAATTTAATGAGTTTGTGCGAGATAATGTGGTCGAAAAACTGCTCTGGCATCAAGCACCAAAAGCAAAAATACCAGAAGAAATCAAACTCCAGTTAATGCAACAGTATCAACCAGAAGTAGCTAAGATTTCCGAGTTACTCCAGCTAGATTTGCTGTCCAAGTGGGGGTATGATACTTTGTCTGACTGATTAAATAATAGGTAATGGGTAACGGGTAATGGGTAATGGGTTAAGAGCATAATCTTAGTTTTCTGGAGAAATTAATTTGATTCTTAATAATAAATATTTAACGTAAAAGAGGAAATGCTGAATAAAAAGAATATTATCTCTAGTGTTTTATCTCTGGCTTTAGGATTTTTCTTAGTCTGGCTAATTTTACGTTTTACTGAGGTTGACTTAGCAGAAATTGTGGCTACTTTTTATAGCTTAAATCCTCTACTGGCAGGATTAGCTATTAGTAGCTTAATTATTCATACATTTTTTACCGCCTACAAGTGGGCGCTGGTTACTCAAAAACTAACTCCTAATAATCAACAACCGTTAAAATTTTATTTATTTTATACAACGTTAGGTTCGTTAACCATGCAGTTTATGCCCCAATATGTAGGCATGGTTATGGTGCAGAATTTTGCTCTGCGGGCGCATAAAATAAGTTCTTTTTCGCGGGGTTTTTTATCAATCATTTACGATCAATTTTTTAATATGCTGATTCCTCTACTGCTGTTTCCTGCTTCAATACTTTATGTATTAGGGTATGTTTCTTCATCGGTAGCGGTTTTTATGTGGATTGCGACCATTATTGCCACCCATTTTATTATTAATAAATGGCATCGTCGTTTAATCTCTTGGTTAATTAAAACCTTAACTTGGCTCAAGCAGTTAAAGTCAGGTAAAAATCGCAACTCACAACTAGAAATAGGTAGTAGTAATGACTCGATCTTAGGCAAAGACTTTACTCTTTATTTATATTGGATTTCAGTTGTTCGCTATGGAGTGTGGACGATTCGCGGAATTTTCATTGCGATCGCTGGTGGTTTCAAAATTAAGCTGTGGGCAGTTGTCTTTGTCACGCCAATTGTCCAATTAGCCATGTTACTCAGCTTTACCCCCGCTAACTTAGGATTTATGGAGTTTAGCTGGATTGGCTTACTGGAATTGTCTAATGTCCCAGGTGAAGTCGCCGTGCAGTTTTCTCTCATGCAGCGCTTTCTCTACATAGTCGCGGTGGTCATTATTCTCGCGGTGTTTGCTGTAGTCTCGTTGATTGACCGATTCGCCTTATTCTCCTCCAAACAAAATTAATTACTAGATATTTAATAGTTATTGTTTATCAATGTTGAATCTTGCTACCAAAGAACGATCGAAACAGCGCCCACTGACAATAGAAACCGTTTTAGCTGTAAGTGCTGTTGTCTTGATCGTCGCGATATTTCTGAAGGCAGTTTTAGATGTCGATAACAACTACGATCCTGGCTGGTATCATCTCCCTTTTGCTGGCAGAATTTGGGGGATTCTACCCAAATCAATGTTTATCGGGGACGAGAAATGGTTTGAACCGCGCTTTGATGGCTTTCCTTTGCTCGCGCACTTTCTCCAAGGTTTTTTCTGGCGAATTACAGGGAGGATGCAATCAACTAACCTAGTCAGCTTCCTCTCAGTTATTGGTTATTTATTCTTTCTCAGGAAATTCTTTCAAGTTCCTCTTTACCTTTCGGCAATCGCTCTATTTTCGATTCCCTTAGTTCTCACCCATGCTAGTACCAGCTTTGTCGATTTACTCGGAAATATTGGCGTATCAATCCTAGTCATGATGAGCTATCGCTTTTATCAAAGCCAGGAGTTACCAACCAAGAGCGAACTGTTTATGGCTTTTTTGGGAGCAGCGATCGCTGTCAATACTAAAACACAGCTACAACCTTTGGTATTTGTCATCTTAATTGCCGCTGGGATTAGATTATGTTGGCTGTGGCGACATCAAGTAACCGTGCAAAAGCTAACTAAAATAGTGCCAGTTGCTTTATTAGCCAGCGTGATTATTTATGCCAGCCCGATTAAAAATACTGTTTTATACGGTAATCCTCTATATCCAATCAAAGTTCAAGTAGCGGGAATAGTACTCAATCACAAACTTAGTCCCGAAGCCTACGAAGAGGGTAATCGTCAGCTCAATTGGCTTAAATCAGTATTAGATATTAATACCCCTCTGACATGGACTCCCGATCAGTGGAGTGACGATCTGCTGCGTAATCGTCGGGGTGGTTTCTTTGGCGCATATGTAGTCTTTAATTTCCTGCTGTTGCTGGGATTTTTCCTGCGAGAATTAATCCAGAATAAATCTTTGCCCAAAAGCGATCGCTCTCAATCGGCTAAGTTTGCTGTCTTAACAGCGATCGCTATGTCTTTACCCCCTCTCAACTTTCCTCAATCCCACGAGTTGAGATACTTTATGTACTGGATGATTTCTCTGGTATCTCTCAATCTTTATCTCGTTGCTTTGCCTAAAAACCTTCGGCTATTGGGGAAATGGTTACAGCCTAAATATATGGGTTTGATCTACGCTATTTTTCTCACGATTGTTTTGGTCAAGACTCAAGGTTTCTATGTCAAACCATCCTTAATAACAGAGGAGCAGTACGTCAATTTTGGGGTTAAGCAACAATTTTTGAGTAAAATCCAACCTAACGATCGAGTTTGTTTGATCAGTAAACATATCGGCAAAAATGTCAAAAGAGAGCCGATTGTCGCTTTGAAATATGTGTTTGCCTACAGTTCTTATTTCCATCCTGAAAAAAACTATGATTACTCAATTCAAGCCGCTTTAAAACCCGAATCCTGTGGCGATCGCAAGATTATTCCGCTTTATTTCCAGAAATAGATAGAGATTGAGAAAATCATTAATAACCCTATATAATTAACATCAATTTTGCTTGAATGCGATCAAACGCTTCATTTGAGTTGATTTAGTTTAAAATATCTAAAGCAAGCTTATTGGTAATTATTGTGACTCAAATTTTTAACCTGCAATTAGAGAACAACGTCAAAAAAATAACTCAAGCAATTAGACAACAAAAAATTAACGAATACATCATTAAAAAGCAATTTGAAGATGTATCTTTTGATTTTGTCATTGGTGATTCAGAAGGACAACAATGGTATGATTCCTCGCCGAAAAATCAAGTAGAACTACTAAATCCAGAATTCAAGTTTATTCAGCAACTGATCAAACCAGGAGATATAGTATTTGAATGCGGAACTCATCATGGTTTAACCGCCATGCTGTTATCAAGGTGGGTAGGAACAGAAGGCAAAATTGTTACTTTTGAAATCAATAATCACAATGCTGCGATCGCGAAAAAAAATATTGAGCTAAACAATATTAATAATGTGATTCTCGAACAAAAAGGACTGGGAAGTCAAAAAAGCCAGCAAAAAATCTTTAATAAATCGAATTCATCTGTGACTCCATCCAAAATAGTTTCTTTGGGGTGGTTGAAAAACTTTATTTATGGAACTAATGAAGTAGAGATCATTGCTTTAGATGATTATGCTCAAACACAATCAACATTACCCACATTTATCAAAATAGATGTCGAAGGATATGAAAGTGAAGTGTTAAAAGGAGCAACAGAAATTCTCAAAACTCTTCCCAAACTAGAAATTGAAATTCATACAGAAATACTATCTCGATATAATACCTCCGTCAAAGAAATCTTTGAGCTTATAAATATTGAATCTTATCAAACTTGGGTGCAATGGGACGATGGAGAAGAACCTCAACCATTCGATTTACAACAAAAAATAGACCGTAGAGTTCATTTGTTTGCTGTACCCAAAGATGAAAGTAATTAAAAAGTAATAAATTAATTACATTGGGATAAAAACTGAAATGAAATAAGATTAACGTCACATCTTAACATTATTTTGCCATAATATTTAAAAATCCTGATGTAATAGTTAATTACACATAATTTTAAGTGCAGAAAAACCAAAAGCGAGTATTAGAAATAATTCTCAGTGCGATCGCTTTAACGATCGCTACATTAATATTTCTCAAGGCATTTATTGATATTGATACTAATTATGATGTGGGTTGGTATCATCTACCTTTTGCTGCCAGAATTTGGGGCATTGTACCAGTCGAATCTTTTAGTTCGGAAAATATAGTAGAGTATCGCTATGCTGGTTTTCCGTTATTAACGCATTTTTTTCAAGGTCTATTGTGGAAGTTATCAGGCAGAGTTCAGGCTGCTAATTTAGTTGGATACTTGAGTTTAATTATTTATTTTCTGACCCTAAGAAGCTTTTTCCAAGTTCCACTTTACCTCTCTACCATTGCCATTTTCGCGATTCCTGCGGTTCTAACTCACGCTAGCACTAGTTTTGTCGATCTCCCTGGCAACATCGGTGTCGCGGTACTGATGATGATGATCTACAGGTTTTTTAGCCAGTCTCAGTTACCCAGTAAGCCAGAACTGCTATTTGCCTTTTTGGGTGCAGCGATGGCGGCAAATACGAAACCACAGCTACAGCCTTTAATCTTTGTTCTTTTCTGGGTAGCAGGAATTAGGCTGGTATGGCTCTATTTTAAATACACTGCTTCAGCTCAACGTCGGTTATGGCAGACTGTACTGTTAACGGCGATCGCTTCTATACTTATTTTTGCCACACCGATTAAAAACGTGGCGCTATACGGCAATCCTTTTTACCCGATCGAGATTCAAGTGGCGGGTATTGTTCTCAATCACAAACTTACTCCTGATACTTATAGTGAAGGGAATCGTCCGCAAAAATGGCTGCAATCTATCTTAGAAATTAATACTCCTAAGTGGTCAACCGATCAATGGAATGGTGGTAACGAGAAATATATGGATCGAGGGGGGGGTTTCTTTGGTGCTTATGTAGTATTTAATCTGCTATTGTTGCTGGGTTTAACTATTAGAGAACAATTACTAAATAGAAAATCAACTGAGCAAAAATCCCGTAATGCGATCGCTGCTTTAGCCACTATTCTATTAGTATCTTTAATTCCTGCTAACTTCCCTCAGTCTCATGAATTGCGCTATTTCATGTTCTGGATGATTACCCTAGTATCCTTAAATTTGTCCCTAGTATCTGGGTTGCAAAATCAGGGTAAGAGCTGGTTGCAGGTTAAATATTTAGGGTTAGTTTATCTACTATTTATGGCGATCGTCTGGGTGAAAATCGATAATTATTACCTTAAACCAGATTTTAGAACCTTAGAACGTTATTTAAAAAACAACATCAAAGCAGAATTGGTAGAGCAAATGATTCCGAATCAGCGCACTTGTCTAATTGCCCGCCATGCGATCGTTAGACCTAATGCTGTTCCTTTTGCTTCCATTGCTAACGCTTTTTTCTATAGTTCATATTTCCACCCAGAAATAAAATATGACTACAGCGTCAAAGCAGCGATCGACCCCAAAGATTGTGGCAAGTTAACCATGATTCCTGCTAATGCAGCAGATTTTATCGATCCTTGAAACTGGTAACGAGTGACAAAGATTTATTTGGGGAGTTAGGGAGTTAGGGAGTTAGGGAGTTAGGGAGTTAGGGAGTTAGGGAAATAGGGAGATGAGGAGATAATTATTGCCCCAAGACCCCAAGACCCCAAATCCCCAAGACCCCAATTTCCCTAAATCTGGTCGTTCATCATTTTTTGTACCGCTTCCGCAATTTGCGCTGGCTGAACAATGGTTAAATTCTCTAATTTACCGTTATAGGGAGTAGGAATGTCTTGAGACGATAAACGCAAGACAGGCGCGTCTAATTCATCAAATAACTGTTCGCTAATCAACGCCACCAGTTCTGCACCAATGCCACCAGTTTTCATGCACTCTTCCACAATAATTACCTTGTGAGTCTTGCGCACGGACTTACTAATCGTTTCCATGTCAAAAGGCTTGAGGGAAATCAGATCGATGATTTCAGGATCGTAACCCTGCTTTTCGATCTCTTTAACCGCCTGAGTACAGTGATGGCGCATCCGTGAGTAGGTCAAAATGGTTACATCTTTGCCTTCTCTAACCATTTCTGCCTTATCTAAAGGGAGAACGTATTCATCATCGGGTAAATCATCTTTGAGATTGTAAAGCAGAACGTGTTCAAAAAACAGGACAGGATTCTCATCTCGAATTGCTGCCTTGAGCAAACCCTTAGCGTTATAAGCGGTAGAACAAGCAACAATCTTTAATCCAGGTACAGCATGAAAATAAGCTTCCAACCGTTGAGAGTGTTCTGCACCCAGTTGTCTGCCTACCCCACCAGGGCCACGAATTACCATGGGAATTTTGAAGTTACCACCAGAGGTATAGCGCAACATTCCTGCATTGTTAGCAATCTGGTTAAATGCCAAGAGCAAAAAACCCATATTCATCCCTTCAATTATAGGGCGCAAACCAGTCATAGCAGCCCCTACAGCCATCCCACAAAAGCTATTTTCCGCAATAGGAGTATCCAGCAGACGTAAATCGCCATATTTTTTGTGCAGATCCTTGGTGACTTTATATGAACCACCGTAATGTCCGACATCTTCACCTAAGACGAAGACAGTCTTATCCCTTGCCATTTCTTCGTCTGTCGCTTCTCTCAAAGCGTTAAACATTAAAGTTTCAGCCATAATAATTTATTTTTAGTCACCAGAAACTAATATTATCACTACCAGATTGCTACTATGTAATTTTATCTTAGGCTCGATCGCTCAAAGATCCTAACCTTTTACTCTTCAATTGTTAGTTAAATATGACTTTAGCCACTTCTAATACATTTCTTACACAAAAAGAAGCTCTTGCTTTAATTGATTTTGCGATTTCCCAATCTCAAGCCGATGGAGTATTTATCAGTCTTAGTGTCCGTGAAACCGCTCTTAGTCGTTTTTCGGAAAATCAGATTAGTCAAAATGTGCGTAAGCATACTTTTAGCCTTACCGTCACTAGCTATTTTGGTCAACGAAGCGCCTCTGCCTCTACTACAGAACTAGATCGTGAAGCGATCGCCCAAACTTTAAGACGTGCAGAAGATCTGGCGCGAATTGCCCCCGAAGATCCAGAATGGGTCGAATTATTACCGCCACAAACCTACAGCGATCGCACCCCAGCCTTTGACCAAGCTACTGCTAGCCTCTCTCCCCTCAAGCAAGGCGAAATTATTCAGCAGGTATGTGATTTAAGCAAGGATGCAGGAGTAAATGGATCGGGAACCCTAAGTTTTAAAGTAGCCCTTGATGCTATTGGCAATTCTGCTGGTTTACGCGGTTGCGATCGCACTACTGAAGCCGACTTTAGCTTTACCGCTCGGATTGACGATGGTTCTAGCTGGAATCGTTGCACCGCTTGGAGTATCGACCAGTTACCCATTATCGAATTAACAGAGCAAGTAATTCAAAGAGCGATCGCTTCGCGTAATCCGCAAATAGTTGAACCTGGAGACTATACTGTCATTTTTGAACCCGCTGCCTTTGCTAGTTTATTGCCTTGGGTTATTTGGAATTTAGATGCCCGTGCAGCCGATGAAGGACGCTCTTTTATGTCCCGCAGTGATGATTCTGGCAAGGCGGGTAACAAAGTTGGCGAACAATTATTTAACCCCATTGTCGAAGTACAGCGCAATCCTGCTCATCCTCTATTACAGAGTGACAGATTCTTTGGCAACGGCTTGAGTAATCAACCACTAGAGATTATTAAACATGGTATTCCCCAGACTCTTTCCTATAGTCGCTATTGGGCAAAAGAACAGAATCAAGAGCCAACAGGGGGAATGTATCCCATAGTTATGACAGGTGCAGCTAACAGTGTTGCTGATTTAATTGCCAGCACCGAACGAGGTATTTTAGTTAGTCGCGCTTGGTATGTTCGTTATGTTAATCCCCGCACTTTAGAAGTCACAGGTATGACCAGAGACGGGACTTTTCTAATTGAAAATGGCAAGATATCTCATCCCATTAAAAACCTGCGTTTTAACCAGTCTTTACCTGAAATGCTCAACAACGTAGTTGCCCTAAGTCAAGCCAAACGCTTAAGTGGTAGCGTCATTCCTGGCTGTAAAGTAAACAATTTTCACTTTAGTAGCATTACCGATAGTGTCTAATCTATTCTCTCTTCCTATTTCCTACTTCCTACTTCCTACTTCCTATCTAATGGCGTAAAACCATTACGTTGAAAAATAGCTTGAGCTTCCTTTGTCAAGAGAAATTGTAGGACTTGTTTAGCAGCTTGAATATTTTTGCTCTGTTTGATAATTGCCACGGGATAAACTATTGGAGAATAGGTATTCTCTGGGGCAATAGCGACTATTTTCACCTGCTTATTGTCTAAAGCTTCTGTACGGTACACTATCCCCGCTTCAGTATTACCTGTAGCAACATAGTTAAAAACCTGGCGAACATCTGTGCCATATATAGCCTTTGGCTTGACTTCATCAATTAGATCTAGGCTGGTTAAAATTTCTTGAGCATATTGTCCCGCAGGAACAGTAGTCGGTTCTCCCAAAGCAATCTGCTCTACTGACTCCTCGGCTAAATCAGCAAAGCTATCTATCGATTGATTATTTCTCGGCACGATCAAAACCATTTTATTCTGGGCTAAATCATGACGAGTTTGGCTCAGAAGTAATTTCTTGCTAGCTAGATGGTTCATCTGCTGTGGAGCAGCGGAAATAAACAGATCTACGGCTGCACCCTGTTCTATTTGATGTTGCAAAGAACCAGATGAACCAAAGTTAAAAACTATTTTTGCTTGAGGATGTTTTTGCTGGTAGAGAACTTTGATTTCTTCCAGTGCATTTTGCATACTGGTAGCAGCAGATATGATTATTTCTGCTTGGGGAGATTGGCGATCTGCTTCTGGAACGCAACTGCTAATTAAACCAAGGAATAGACAGTTAAAAATTAAAAACTTTTGAATTCCGCTATTTATGCCCACGGTAATTAATAAAAGCGCCAGGTTGTTAAAAGCTTAATTTAAATTAGACCTGGAAACGAGTTGATCTAACTAAATATCAGATGATTCGGATATCACGCCTGTGTTAAGCATCCCTTATTGCTGCTGTCTTCCGACCCTGACAAGGTTCGGGCGTTAATACTGCATGAGTCCGAATCACTTACTAGCATAGCATATTTACTGCGATCACTAACCAGTAATCATTTAACTTTACCAAAACGGCGATCGCGTTTTTGATAGGTAGCTAGAGCTTGATGAAACTCTTGACGATCAAAATCTGGCCAGAGGGTTGGAGTAACGTAGATTTCAGCATAGGCCATTTGCCAGAGCAAGAAATTGCTAATGCGCATCTCACCGCTAGTCCGAATCAACAAGTCAGGGTGAGGAATGCCTTGAGTGTATAAATGTTGTTCAAATAATTCTTCGTTGATTTGAGCAGGTTTTAAGTACCCATGTTCTACTTTCAAGGCGATCGCTTGACAAGCCTGAATAATTTCATGTCTACCACCGTAGTTAGTCGCTACAGTAAACTGAATGCCCTGATTATTTTTGGTATCTTCCATCGAGCGATCGATTTCTTCGCGCAGGGAAGCGGGTAAATCTAGTAAATTGCCGACAAAGCGAATTCGGACATTTTCGGCCTTCATTTCCTGCAATTCTCGTCGCAATACCCGTTCAAATAGGGTCATGAGAAACTGGACTTCACCGTGAGGTCTACCCCAATTCTCCGTCGAAAAGGCGTAGGCAGTTAGAGCAGGAATACCCCAATCTTTACAACAGCGTAATAAATCTTTAAGCGCATCTACACCCTTCTGATGACCAATGATTCGGGGTTTGCCCTGGTTTTTAGCCCAACGACCATTCCCATCCATAATCACCGCTACGTGCTGTGGGAGACGGTCTTTACTCAAATCCATAGGTAACTGCTGCAAAATGACTGACTCTACGCTCATTGTTTGACACTGAACATTTAACATCGACCACTAAGCATTAAATCTTTTAAATTAATCGGCGAATTAATCGACTTAAAATTTACGCTCAATTAATAAATGATTAATGCTTTTTGCGAGAATTAGAGGGCCAGAAACGCAAAACGCGCTCTAGCAAAACCTTTCCTTGAAATCCAATTTTGCGACTAAGACGCACGGCATCTCCTTCAGCTATTGGGGCAAATCTTTCTCGTAATAGCTCTTTTAGTTTACTACTGGTTAGGGGTCTATTTAACGTTCCTCTTTCCGCTAGAGAAATTGAGCCTGTTTCTTCCGAGACGACGATACATAGACATTTCTCTACTCGTTCCGTAATTCCCATTGCTGCACGATGACGAGTTCCTAACTGGCGGGAGGCGGTACGCTCTGAAAGAGGCAAAATTGCTGCTGCTGCCAAAATTCTTGAGCCACTGATGACTACTGCGCCATCGTGTAGCAAGGTAGTAGTCTGAAAAATAGTTTGTAGCAGTTCCTTAGAAACCTCTGCATTTAAAATAACCCCCACAGAAACATAATCTTCGTCTTCTAAAGATCCAGTGGTTTCCATTAAGATCAGCGCCCCTGTACGGTTTTGCGATAGTTCTTTTACCGCCTCAACAATGCGATCGATCACGCTATCAGGCTGAGTTTTTGGTCGACCAGATCCTTGAAATAGTTTTAAGACTTCACCTCGCCCAATTTGCTCCAGTAGACGGCGAAATTGGGACTGAAAAATGACTGCCATAGCAACAGCCGAACCTAGCACTAATTTTTCCAGTAAAAACTTAAGTAACTGTAGCTTTAATTGTCCACTGACTACAGTTGCCAACATTAAGACAATAAAACCCCTGACCATCCATAGGCTACGACGTTCTCCTTCGCCAATAATTAACAGCAGGGCATAACTTAGGATTAAGACTAAGCCCAAATCGATGATGTTAATTAAATCTGGCAACTGAGGAAAAATCTGGTTTAAGTCAGGAACCAAACCCGACAATGACATTATTTTAGTTGCTCGGCTATGAGTGATTAAGGTATTGAGACAAACCTGGATCAAGATACTGAATGACAATAAGGAATCTGGTCAACCAGCCACTATGATAGTAGGCTGGCTTTTATACTAAATTTATTGACGTTTTACCAGTCTCTCGGGCAGGCGATCGCGTTCGATTAGATTATGATAGGTTTCACGCTCAATGATTAAATTGGCTTCTCCTTCACAAACTACCACTGCTGCTGGTCTACCGATACGATTATAGTTTGACGCCATGCTGTAATTGTACGCCCCCGTATCCAGGACTACTAATATATCTCCTGGTTCGGTTTTTGGTAAGGTCGCTTGCTTAATTACCACATCTCCAGATTCGCAATGTTTTCCTGCTACTGTAACTTCTTCGGTTAGAGGCTCAGACATACGGTTAGCAATTACAGCGCGATATACAGACTGGTAGGTAATTGGACGAGGATTATCCGACATTCCCCCATCTACCGCCACATAAGTATGAAAATTGGGAATTTCTTTGCGACTGCCAACGGTGTATGCTGTGACACAAGCTGAACCAATTAAAGATCTGCCAGGTTCTGCAATTAGTCTAGGCAAGGGTAAATCCGCTTCACTACAGGCTTTTTCTACTGCTTGACTGACTGCCTTGACCCATTCTGAAATACTTGGAGGATCGTCTGATTCTGTATAACAAATACCCAAGCCACCACCAACGTTAAGAGTTGTTACAGGCAAGCCATAACCCTGAGCTTTTTTCAGCCACTCTACTAATACCCCTGCTAAATCTTGGTGTGGTTGACGTTCAAAAATTTGTGAACCGATATGGGCATGTAGACCAATGCAGCTAATACTTGTCTGTTGAGCGAGATAGGTAAATACTTCTTCTAGTTGATTAGGATCGAAGCCGAACTTACTATCTAAATGTCCTGTGCGAATATATTCGTGAGTATGACACTCAATTCCTGGAGTCAGACGCACCATAATAGGAACTGGTTGCGAACTTTCTTGATGAGCATTCCCTTGCCCTAAAGGACTAACTTCGTGTCGCGCCTTTCGGCGACGCGGGGTCTCATCGCTTTTATCCGCAGCTATTTGCGTTAAAGTTTTTAACTCTAACCAGTTATCAACCATAATCGTACAGCCTGCTTCTACCGCAAATTCCAGTTCAGCAGCCGACTTATTATTGCCGTGAAAATAAATTTTGTCTTTACTTACTCCAGCTTCGAGGGTAGTGTATAGCTCTCCCCCTGACACGACATCAAAACCTAAACCTTCACTGTCAATAATACGACATACCGCCATACAGCTCCAGGCTTTAGAGGCGTAAATAACCAAAGATTCTCCGCCATAGTAGGTAGCAAAACTATCGCGATACTGGCTGCAAGCCGTTCTGAGGGTAAACTCATCTAAAACATATAGAGGAGAACCATACTGTTCAACCAACTGTTGCAGTTCACAATCGCCAATTTCTAGCTGATTGTGGCGATTGACTTTAGCAGTCAGAGGCATCAACTCTTGATTGGGTGAAGGAGGAATTTCGAGACTAGTGATTTGAGGAATGTAACGATGTCCCGTATTTGGTAAACTGCGATCGGTCGAAAGCATAGTGATATGTTGGTTAATTGATGAGTGAAATTATAAATAATTACTTATTTTAATAGTCTACAGTTGTCTAGTGCCTTTAAAGTAGATTAGCTTCTACCAAACTTGGTTATTTTTAGCTCTCTGTTTCCAAAAATTCCGATTAATTAGCTAGGTTTAGGCTAATTAGTACTTAGCTATTATTTAATTAGTTAATTGACTATTCTGTGAAAAAAATTGCTATAAAATTACTGACCCCTGCTGAAGTTCCAGCAATAGTAGCTTTAGACCAGATTTGTTTAGGAGGCTTGTGGACTAGGGAAGGATATTTAAGAGAAATTGACAGCGATCGCAGTACCTTGATCATTTTGCAGCTACTACATGAAAAAGCGCAGACGCAGATGATTGGCATGGCTTGTTTGTGGTCAATTGTCGAAGAGGCGCATATCACCCTGTTGGCTATTCATCCTGAGCATCGTCACCAAGGATTAGGGCAATTACTGTTAATTATTTTATTAAAAGATGCGATCGCTCGTCAGCTAGAATGGGCAACTTTAGAAGTGAATGAATACAATTTAGCTGCGCTCAATCTCTATCAAAAGTATGGTTTTCAAATTGCGGGGAAAAGAAAAAATTATTATCAACCAACAGGCGATGATGCTCTGGTTCTTTGGCTCAAAGGCATTCAGCAAGATACTTTTAAGTCCAATCTCATTCAATGGCAACAGCATTTAAGCGATCGTCTAAGTAAAAATTCTTACTACTTAAAGCAGACTAAATTCTGTTAAATTCCCTACCGTATTTCCCCTCCATTTTAGTAGAGTCAGGAAACCAAAAGGCTGTGCTAAAATCACCAATAATAAGGGCATAGCAGGTGGATGGAAAAGACATGTTTGAACGCTTCACAGAAAAGGCAATAAAAGTGATTATGTTAGCCCAGGAGGAAGCACGCCGTCTGGGTCATAATTTCGTAGGGACTGAACAGATTCTCTTGGGTTTAATCGGAGAGGGTACGGGAGTCGCCGCTAAGGTTCTCAAATCAATGGGAGTAAATCTAAAAGATGCTCGGATTGAAGTTGAAAAAATCATCGGGCGTGGTTCTGGTTTTGTAGCAGTAGAAATTCCCTTTACCCCAAGAGCGAAAAGGGTTCTGGAATTATCTCTAGAAGAAGCTCGTCAATTAGGTCATAACTATATTGGTACTGAACATCTTCTTTTAGGATTAATTAGAGAAGGGGAAGGAGTTGCTGCAAGAGTCCTCGAAAACCTGGGCGTAGACTTGTCCAAAGTCCGCACCCAAGTAATTAGAATGTTAGGGGAAACTGCTGAAGTGGCTGCTGGTTCAGGCGGTACTCAAGGTAGAAATAAAACTCCTACTCTGGATGAATTTGGCTCAAATCTAACTCAGATGGCAGGGGAAGGAAAACTCGACCCTGTGGTGGGTAGACAAAAAGAAATTGAGCGAGTCATTCAAATTCTGGGTCGTCGTACCAAGAATAACCCTGTTCTCATTGGTGAACCTGGGGTTGGTAAAACGGCGATCGCTGAAGGTTTGGCACAACGCATTGCCAATCGCGATATTCCTGATATTTTGGAAGACAAGCGAGTCGTTACTTTAGATATCGGTCTATTGGTAGCTGGGACAAAATACCGTGGTGAATTTGAGGAACGTCTCAAGAAAATCATGGATGAAATTCGCCAAGCTGGCAATGTAATTCTGGTAATCGACGAGGTACATACTCTGATTGGTGCTGGTGCTGCCGAAGGGGCGATCGATGCTGCCAATATTCTTAAGCCAGCTTTGGCTAGGGGTGAATTGCAGTGTATCGGTGCTACCACTTTAGATGAGTACCGCAAACACATCGAGCGAGATGCAGCCTTAGAACGCCGTTTCCAACCTGTTCAGGTAGGTGAACCATCAGTAGATGAAACGATTGAAATTCTCTACGGTTTGCGTGAGCGTTACGAACAACACCATAAGCTAAAAATATTAGACGAAGCCTTAGAAGCAGCAGCCAAGCTGTCAGATCGTTATATTAGCGATCGCTTTTTACCCGATAAGGCGATCGATTTAATCGATGAAGCTGGTTCTCGCGTCCGTTTGATTAATTCTCAACTTCCTCCCGCAGCTAAAGAGCTAGACAGGGAATTAAGGGAAATCCTCAAACAAAAAGACGAGGCTGTCAGATCTCAAGATTTCGACCAGGCTGGAGAATTGCGCGATCGCGAAATGGAAATCAAAGAGCAGATCCGCACCATTGCTTCCAATAAGAAAAATGAAGCTGACGACGGCGAAGATAATGCCAACGTTGATGCCGAGGAAATCGCCCACATCGTGGCATCTTGGACTGGAGTGCCAGTTAACAAGATTACTGAATCTGAGTCGGAAAAACTAATGCATATGGAGGACACCCTTCATCAGCGCATTATTGGACAGGAAGACGCGGTTAAAGCCACTTCTCGCGCGATCAGACGAGCTAGAGTTGGTCTCAAAAATCCTAACCGTCCCATTGCTAGTTTCATCTTTTCTGGCCCGACTGGGGTAGGTAAAACTGAGCTAACCAAAGCCTTAGCAGCTTACTTCTTTGGTTCAGAAGATGCGATGATCCGCTTGGATATGTCCGAATACATGGAACGCCATACAGTCTCAAAACTGATTGGTTCTCCTCCAGGATATGTCGGCTACAACGAAGGTGGCCAGTTAACTGAAGCAGTACGTCGTCGTCCTTATACAGTAGTATTATTCGATGAAATTGAGAAAGCTCACCCCGACATCTTCAATATGCTGTTGCAGATCTTAGAAGATGGTCGCTTAACTGATGCCAAAGGTAGAACAGTAGACTTTAAAAATACTCTGCTGATCTTGACTTCTAACATCGGTTCTAAAGTGATTGAAAAAGGTGGTGGCGGTCTTGGTTTTGAGTTTGCTGATGACCAAGCAGAAGCAAAATACAACCGTATCCGCTCTTTAGTTAACGAAGAGTTAAAAAGCTACTTCCGTCCAGAGTTCCTTAACCGTCTTGATGAAATTATCGTCTTCCGTCAGCTAAACAAAGACGAAGTCAAAGAAATCAGCGAAATCTTGCTCAAAGAAGTGTTCCAACGCTTAACTGAGAAAGAAATTACCCTGGAAGTTAGCGATAAGTTTAAAGAACGTCTAGTAGATGAAGGATTTAATCCCGCCTACGGTGCGCGTCCTCTACGTCGAGCAATTATGCGTCTTTTAGAGGATGTTCTCGCCGAAGAGATTCTATCTGGTCGTCTGCGAGAGGGAGATACCGCTACGGTTGATATCGACGAAGAAAATAAAGTGGCGATTGTGCCTCAAAAAGAGAAAGTAGAATTACTACCTTCTTCATAGTCAATCAATCATAATTAAATTATTTAATTAGGTAGAGATCTTACAAGCTCTACTTTTTTTTGCCTAATTCCCGTCTATTTTGCCACTCAACAATATATAGCCATACGTAAAAATGTTAGGACATTTTTGAAATATTACTTCCTATTTCCTATTTCCTACCTCCTAATGTCCTAATCTAACTTTGTACGGCTATAAATAAGCCCCCACCAGATGGCAGAGGCTTATTTACTTATTTGCTTATACGCTGGATGAACTAATTAACTGTATAAAGTTATTAGTCCAAATCAGGCATAAATAGTGATGGTTCAGTTTCGCGTTCAATACCTTTTTCAAATCCACCAGCGGCAGCTCTAGCACGTCCAGCGTGCCATAAATGACCGATTAGGAAGAAGAAAGCCATAATGAACTGGAATGAAGCCAACCATTGGCGAATGTTGACGAAGTTAAAAGAGTTGGACTCAGTGATAATACCACCAACAGAGTTGATTGAAGCATTAGGAGCATGAGTCATATACTCAGCAGCACGACGTAGTTGCCAAGGCTGAATATCATTTCTAACTTTGTCGAGGTCAATACCGTTAGGGCCACGCATTGGCTCTAACCAAGGGCCACGGAAATCCCAAAAACGCATGGTTTCTCCACCCAAAATGATCTCACCAGTAGGAGAGCGCATCAAGTATTTACCAAGACCAGTAGGGCCTTGAGAAGAACCAATATTCGCACCCATTTGTTGGTCACGAGCTAAGAAAGTAAAGGCTTGTGCTTGAGAAGCTTCGGCATTAGTCGGGCCAAAAAACTCACTGGGGTAAGCAGTATTGTTAAACCAGATAAAGCAAGAAGCGATGAAGGACATCAAAGACACAGCACCGATACTGTAGGAAAGGTAAGCTTCACCATTCCAAATCAACGCGCGACGCGCCCAACCGAAAGGCTTGGTTAAGATGTGGAAAATACCGCCAGAAATACAGATCAAACCGACCCAAATATGACCACCGATAATGTCTTCCATATTATCTACCCCAATAATCCAACCTTCGCCACCAAAAGGCGCAGCAGTTAGATAGCCAAAGATTGTGGCAGGATTAAGCGTAGGGTTAGTGATTAAACGAACATCACCACCACCTGGAGCCCAGGTATCGTATACACCACCATAGAACATGGCTTTAAATACTAGCAGAAATGCACCTAAACCAAGAAGGATAAGATGATAACCAATAATATTAGTCATTTGGTTTTTGTCTTTCCAGTCTTGACTAAAGAAACTGGAATATTCTTCGAGTTTCTCTGGGCCACGAAGTGCGTGGTAGATACCACCTAAACCCAGGACAGCGGATGAAATTAGGTGTAAAACACCAACTACAAAGTAGGGATAAGTATTAATTACTTCACCGCCAGGCCCTACACCCCAGCCTAAAGTTGCTAGGTGAGGAATTAAGATCATGCCCTGTTCGTACATGGGCTTTTCGGGGACATAGTGGGCGACTTCAAAAATAGTCATTGCACCAGTCCAGAATACGATCAGTCCAGCGTGAGCAACGTGTGCGCCCAATAGCTTACCTGAAAGATTGATTAAACGAGCGTTACCAGCCCACCAGGCAAATCCTGTAGACTCAATATCGCGACCTGCGCCTGTGCCAGGATTAGAGAGCGTTACCACGTGGTAGAACCTCCTCTGGGAATTCAAAGTTTTCTTGTGGTTGGTCTTGTGTTGCCATCCATGCTCTTAGACCTTCATTGAGCAAGATGTTTTTGGTATAAAAAGTTTCAAATTCAGGATCTTCTGCTGCTCTCAACTCTT